>NZ_BDEL01000001.1:1249687-1571875 GCF_001685485.1 Formosa haliotis
ATGGGGATATTTTAAATACCTTTCCTCTTGTGCATATCCTTGATTAATAAAACACCCTGCTAAACACAGCATGTATAACAAAATTTTTATATTCATAATCCGTTTTTATTAATTACATATAATTAAACACATGATTTTTCTATTAAAGTTTAAGATAATATCGTGTTCCTTTTACGGTGATAAATGCAAGTAAATCAGCTTGCTCTGATTTTAAAACTATGGGTCTTCCACTAGAAGTCGTTAGTGTTGCCTTAGTAATACCTTCATATTTCAGTTTACAAACTCCACCGCTTCTAGATAGAATTTCTAAGGCTTTAGCCTTACCGTCTTTCCAAACCACCGAAAATTCGAAATTACCCCTAGCCACCAAGCCAGAATAAGCACCAGTATTCCAGGCTTTAGGCAATGCAGGTAATATTTGAATATAATCTTCATGGCTTTGAATCAGCATTTCTGCTACCCCAGCCATAGTTCCAAAATTACCATCAATTTGAAATGGCGGATGTGTAGTCCATAAATTTGGTAAAGTACGCTCTTTTATAAATTTTGAATATACATTATGAGCCTTCTCGCCTTCCTTTGTACGTGCACGTGAATTCATACGATGCGCCATTGCCCAGCCCGTGGTGTTATTCCCTCTTAAATCTAAAGTATGACGAGCGGCTTGCATCCATTCTGGAGTGGCATCGTTAATTAAAGTGCCTGGATAAAGGGCACATAAATGCGAGATATGCCTGTGGTGCTTTTGTCCGATTTCGCCATAATATTCTTCTTCCCTAAATTCTTTGATCTGACCTGATTTTCCAATGATAATAGGATCTAATTTTGTTAATTGATCTTTAACGGTCTGCTTAAAACCATCCTGAATATCGAGAACATGGTAAGCTTTTAATAGATCGTGATGATTTTCCCAAACCAGTTCTTGATCAAAGGTCGTTCCAGCGGTAATATAATTATCTCCATTATGTTTTTGCTCTGGAGATGCCGATGGATTTACAAGTAACAAACTATCATTTACCGGTACTAAAGTTTTAGATAAAAACTGACTCATACCTAAAATAGCGGGATAGCCTGTTTCCTTCAAAAAGGTGGTATCTCTCGTAAAGTCGTAATAATCCCAAAACATTTTAGTTGTTAAAGCACCTGTTCCCGGCCCGGAATGTCCGCCAGGTCCCACAATTTTATAAGGTGTAGTGCCCGTTCCTATGGTCCAACCGTTTTCTAAGCTATCTTTGGCTAGCGCTTCTGGGTGGTGTGCTTTTAAATATTCTGTCGCTAATTGTTTTGCTTTAGGATGATAAGCTTTAAAGAACTCGATATACGGTGTAAAGGTTTCAGCTAAATTAGTATTAAATGCCCCCCAATAATTCATTTGCACATTAATATTATGCCAAAATCCACCAGTAAAAGGTGTAACTTCATATTGGCTCCAAACACCTTGTAAACCACAAGGCAATGTCCCTGGACGAGAAGTTGAGATTAATAAATAGCGCCCATAGTGAAACATGAGTTCTTCTAAATAAGAATTTGAGGCATCTGTCTGATAATCAATTAACACCTTTTTTGTTGGTTTATTTGGGATTTCTGTATTAAACTGAAGCTTTACATTAGAAAATAATGATTGATAATCGTCTATATGAGTTTGCTTCAATTTTTCATAACCTTTTTTTGATGCCGTTTGTATAATCTGGCTTACCTTCTCATGTGGATAAACATTAGGATCTAATTTTTTACTGTGATTATCTTCTAAAAACACAGCTTCTGTTAATTTGTAATTTGTTCCCGCACTTACTAGTAAAACTACGCTATCTGCATGGGTTACTTTTATTTCAGATTGCTCACCATTTTGACTGGTTGATAAGGTTCCTCCTGTAGGTATTACTTTTATCTGTCCTTCATAATTCACACTAAAATGCTCTATACATCCAGACATGGTTATGGTATTATCGGTGACGGTCATATATCCCGTTCGTGTGTTTTTCTCTGTTGGTTTTCGTAAATATGGAATTTCGGGCTTTAGTACGAAGGAAATCTGTCCTTTTTTATCGGCACTCAATTTAATTACCAACACATTATCAGGATAACTCATAAAATGTGTTCTGGTATAGCTTACGCCATCTTGTTTATAATTAACATAGGCTATGGCTTCGTTTAGGTTTATTGAACGTTTATAGTGAGTTGGATTAGTATGATTAAATTCTAAATTAATTTCTGCAAAACTTGTTAAACCCCCTATTCCGTATAAACCTTCGTTAGCCAATGTTTTTTCGGTAAGTTGTATACGCTCAACATCGGTTCTACCAAAAATATTTGCTCCCATATAACCATTACCAACTGGGTAAGAATGTAACTCCCAATCTTCATCGTACGGATATCCTCTCGCTTTGGTAATATTGAAATCCCCACCACGATTTGGAGCCGGTTCATCATCCCAAACCATATAAGTACGTTCGGTTAAATTTAATCTAGGATCTGAAGTTATCTGACTAAAACTAAAGTTGCAACTCCATAAAAAACAGAAGCATATTATAAGGTATGCATATTTACAAAAGGTATCTATTTTCATCGGGTTCTTAGTGCAATTCATTAAAATTTCATCTAGTTTTGGGATCTTAAGGCATTAACTTTGTCGTTAGCATTATGCTTGATGTGGCGCTTATAATCTTGGGTGTAGAGGCTGGCTACATTGGTGTATTCTTCGGGTAGTTTGTTGTAATTTGCCCAAGCCTTATCGTAAATCTTTATCCAATGTTTAACCCCTTCTAAATCACCTTTAGATTCTGCATCAGACATATACACAAGTGCTCTATAAATTTCATATAATCTTAGGCCATATTCGGCAGAACCAATGGCATGCTCTTTTGTAGCCTCATCTTGCCATGTAATAGACTTTGCTAGAGCTACAATCTCTTGCCATTTTAAAACCGATTCATCTTTTTGTGCTAAATTTCGTTTTTGCCCTTCAGCATCTTTTGCCGCTGCAGGCCAACCAATACCTTGATCTCGAGTCCACCACACATCGCTAATATCATTTTGCACCGTATTTCTACCTCGAATTACAGCTTCGGCAGACAATAGGCATAGTGCTCTAAATTTTGCAACATCATCTCCTTTTAAGTTTAAGCGTTCTGTAGCATATCTATTAAAAATAAACGCTTCTCTTTGGGTTGTGTTTTGAGCCCATTGGGCCATAACCCAAGCATTTAAATCGCACCACATTTCATTTTTTATATAAGGCCCTTCCCAGCCTCCTCCACGAGACCAGGTCCAAATACCGGCATATAAATCTGGAGTGGTTTCAACAAATTCTCGTATACTTTTTATTTCTGTTTCAGGCATGTTGGCATGCTCTTCAAAACCTTCAATAACCCCATTGGCAATATAATTTGGGTACGCTCCTTTACCTTCGTATTCTCGTGCAGCTTGCACTTCGATAATTTGAGGATGTCTACCCTGACCTATAAGTTTGCTAAATGGACGCGCTCTATGAAAATCGCCTTCACATTGTTTTATGCTTATGATTAGGTTTTTATGAGGTTCGATGGCATTACTCATCTTCATATATGTACTTTCATTTCTATCAAAAGCATTCCATGTTCTAAAAATGAGTTGTTTATCGCGTTTTATACAAATTTCTTCCTTTAAAATATGCATTAACGGAATAATGGTTTTATCGGCACTCGTTTTATCCTGAATAGCGCCTTGATGAAAGGGAGCATCATGTAAATAGGTTTCTCCTATGCGCACTACCAAACCATCTAAATCGGGGAACTGATCGAACATTTCGTTAATTTGAGCCCTTATAAATTTCTCGGTAAGCGGCCGATTAGGATCACCAAAGGTGTCTTCTATATGATATTTTTTAATTAATCGCTTTGGAAATAAAACCAGGTCGGACATGGCGTAAATGGCCATGCCTTCTGCTTTACATTGGGCATGCATTTTTTTTATTTGTTCTGCTTTGGCGTCTACCCAAATTCTATCTTCGGACCCTTTTGGTAAAATATCCTTATCTACAGATTCCCAAGTGATCGCTAAGGCAGGAGATTCGAATAAAAAATAAACCTTACCGTTATATCCCATCTCCTTAATCACAGCCGGATCGTTATAAACTGTTCGATAAGGTGCTTCTCCTGGATTGTGATGTACCATATCTAGAACCAACGGACTAGGGTATTGATGTTGCCCTTTAACTTTACCGCTAAAACAGACTAATACTATGATTGCTAAAAAAAATTGTAAACGTTTGTTCATATTTAAAATCTTCTTGTTCTTTTTATTTAGGCCAAGCTGCCAAATATGGAATATTACATGCCTAGCGATGGCGTACAACTGCATTTTGGCTGCTATTTTAAAACAGCTTACCCACAGTTCTAACACATACTAACCGCATGTAAGGTTCTCTGTTTACAGAAAGTAAAACGCCTTGACACCAAGTTTTTATTTTTTAAATTATTAACCTTAATTTCACCCTCTTGAACCCTAATTTCTTCCTAATCGGATTCTTTAAAATTAGGAATACCATTTCCCCACATGGGTCAATGCAAATGTTGGGCTATATCTGTTGCCCCTATTGAAATGAAACGAAGAAACAAATTAGCCCACCTGTACTATTTTTTAACAAGGGTTATCTCCTCTCCAACTTTAGTTTCAATATCATACACATAAGATGGTTTTAAAGTAACGCCTCTAAGGCTAGCTTTTGCAGAAATAATAGGATCTTTAATCTCCGGAACTTGATAGAAGGGGTTTGGGTTTTCGCCTGTAGCCATTTGTAAAACGCCTCCACTTTGAAGCTTTAATTCATTATACGAACGTATACGAAGATTCCCCCCTAAAGTCGATTTGATTACGGCTTTTACAACATTTCCGTCCTTCCATTCTAAAGCTACAATTTCGAAGCCACCACGAGCCCGTAATCCTGAAACTTGTCCGTCTTTCCAAACATCGGGTAAAGCTGGTATTAAATGAATCGCTGCATCATGACTTTGCACCAACATTTCGGTTAAACCTGAAGTGAATCCAAAATTTCCATCAATTTGAAATGGCGGGTGTGCATCGAGCATATTGGCATAAGTACCGCCGCCTTTAGGTGAATCTGGACGGCCAACTAATTTTATTTGATCGCCCATTAATTTATACGCATGATTACCATCTAACAACCGTGCCCAAAGGTTTATTTTCCAGTTCATAGACCAGCCTGTGGAAGGATCGCCTCGTTGAATTAATGTGTTTTTTGCCCCCTCAAACAATTCAGGATGTCTATATGGCGACATGACATTTGAAGGATAAAGACCGTAGAGATGCGAGACATGACGGTGATCGTCTTCAGGATCGTCCAAATCGTCCATCCACTCTTGGATTTGATTGTGTTGACCGACCTTTATTGGTGGTAATTTTTTTAAGGTGCTTTTCATTTTTACAACCAAATCGGCATCGACTTTTAACAATTCTGCTGCTGCAATTGTTTTTGTCAACATATCGAAAACCAACTGACTATCCATAGAAGCGCTTTCTACTATATTTACACTTTTTGGGCGTCCTTTTGGGCCATGTTCTGGTGAAATGGTTGGCGACATCACCAAATAGCCATTTGGATCTTCCGTTAAGAAACTCAAACAAAATTCTGAAGCCCCTTTCATAGCCGGATATACCGTTTTTAAATAAGCTTCATCTCCGTTAAACATATATTTTTCCCATAAATGCTGAGCCAACCAAGTGCCTCCTGTTGTCCACATCCCCCAAGTTGCACCGTCTACGGGTCCTGTAATGCGCCACAAATCGGTGTTGTGATGCGTTACCCAACCGTTGGCACCATACATTTCTTCTGCCGTTTCTTGTCCAACTACGGAAAGTTCTTTGACTAACTGAATTAACGGCTCATGCATTTCGGTCAGGTTTGTCACCTCCGCCGGCCAGTAATTCATCTCGGTATTGATATTTACCGTATAGGCACTTTTCCAAGGTGGTGTTAAATCCTTATTCCAAATACCTTGTAAATTTGAAGCTTGACCTCCCGGCTGCGAAGACGAGATTAAAAGGTATCGGCCAAATTGAAAATATAAAGCCGCTAAACTAGGATCGTTACTGCTGCTAAATTCTTTTATTCGAACATCGGTAGGTTTTGTTTTCGCATTGGTTTCGCCCAAATCTAATTGCACGCGATTGAAATACTTCTGATAAAACGCCGTATGATTGGCTACTAACTGATTGTAGTTTTTTTCTTCGGCCTTAGCGATATATTCTGAAGCGCGTTTGTGTGCATCGGCACTAACATCCTTATAATTGACAAAATTAGTGGCAATCGAGAGGTATAGTGTTACACTATTGGCATTGGTAACTTCCAGCTGATTAGTTGTTGCTGTTAAGATCCCGCCCTCAGGAACTATTTTCACACGCGCATCAAATTCAACTTTGCCTTTTATCGCTGGAGATTCCTTTGGTAAGCGTTTGTTTTTATTGTCACTACCAAAACCGGTCATGACTAACACATTATCATGTTCTGTAAACACCGAAACTTTTGCAGGCTCTGGCCGATCCATTTTTGCTGTAAAACTAATTTTTCCAGGCGTGTTGGCCGTTAATTTCATGACAATGACCTCATCGGGGAACGAAGTAAAAATGTCACGCCGATATTCGACACCATCAACTGTATATGTCGTGGTATTTATGGCATTTTCTATATCTAAGGCTCGGTAATAATTGGTATAATGCTCCTGATTTTTAAAACTCAATCTTAAATTCCCAACAGTTTCATAAGGCATCCCGTGCGAGGTTTTAGACAGTATTTTGGCATTTGCAAGATTGTGAGCTTCTTGGTACTTACCTTCAAACAACAAGGTCCTAACTTCAGAAAGTGCTGCTTTAGCATCGGGATTCGCATTGGTATGCGGGCCACCAGCCCAAAGGGTTGCTTCGTTTAACTGAATATTTTCTTCCGTTGGAATACCGTAAACCATCGCTCCCAAGCGACCATTACCTAAAGGCAAGGCTTCATTCCAATCGGCTGCTGGTGCATCGTACCATAATTTTAACGGTGAAGCTTGCTTTTGTGCTAAAATCACGCTGCCCATAGAAGCACATACAACAAAAAACACAAAAACTAAGTATTGTCTTCTATTTCGGTTAATCATAATAAATTTCATGTTATTATTGGTTAGTTAGTTACTAATTTCAGTCTTAATTAGCTTATTGAATTTAAATTCTTCTAAACGAATTATAGTTTGTCCTTCTTTAAAGTTTTGTATAGTAATTCTGTGCTCCCGCCCATCTTTAAAATACACAAACAATTCTTCGGGATTTTTAGAAACGATCTTATCTATTAGCGCTTCCCCTTGATAAGGTTCTAAAACATGTAAAAAATTGGTCGCTTTCTCATTTACACGAACAGCATAGGTTCTGCGCTCTGGATTGTTCCTATCGTTACGTTGCTTCCCGCCTACCGGATAATTTGCGATAAAACTTTTGCCTGCCTTTGGCCACAACGTATGCACATCGAGTTTGTTTCCCCCATCATTAAATGCAACCTTTGCGCCCTTTTTAAACGCATACCATTGGGCATTAGAAAAATACTTGTACGGCGAATCGGTTTCTGTACTTAACGAATCGTGTATGCTTCCTTGAGGTTTTACCCCTTCGATATTTTTGAATCCTACAGGGTGAATTAACCAATCGTAATGATGTTTGGTATTGGAAGCTAAACGATCTGCAAGAACCACATAATCATCCGTTACTATGGTTAAACGCCTTTGTTGTATAGGCTTAAAGCTAGCTTCAAAATCGGTGTCCTTCCATGGTGGAAACTGCTCCCCATCCCAAAGTGGTATTTTTCGCCATCGGGCTTCGGTTTCCACAACGGTTGCTTGCATGATATCGCCTTTAAAAAACAAGGTTTGTTTTGATGGCACCGCTTCCTGCTGAAGTTCGTCGACAATAACCATATTATGCGTAGCAGAAGTCTGAATACTTTCTTTATATCCTGGTTGGCCGTAACCAAACCAAGCCATTTCGGCTCCAAAATATTTGTAACCATTGCGATCTAGACCTATTAAATTCGTTCTATCAAAATGGCCATGCCACCCACCATGCGTTCCGTATTTTACAAACGCTTGAATTTGTTTTTCGGGTGTATTTCGCGTTCCCTGCGACCGTAAAGCCACTAGACCCACATTGGGTGCCACACTAGAATTGATCCGAGGATCTGCAACCGTTGGCAATTCCGGAACACCATACATTAAGGCTAGCCAAGAATCACGTTCGGTTTTGCTTAGTACCCAAGCCAGTTCTTTCAAATTATAAGCGCGGTAAGCCAGTTCGTAAAACGGTTCTGGTGCTTTTAAATTGGAATCGTTGGTAGCTACCACATTGGCATCTTCATCCATAAACGGAATGTATGGCGTGACCATATCTTCCAAGCCAACCGTATTTTTAGTAATTGGCCCCCAGTTATCGAATTTCATGCCTGTAAAGCCTTCTTTTATGTTTTCGAAATCTTTACTTTTAAATTTTACAGGGAATCGTTTATGATATAAATCCCAACCATAATTCTGAAACGCCTGCGCCACCAAACTATATCGCTGAACCACCAAATAGCAATAATTAGCGGTCCCCTCGAACCACCAACCATCGTCCATAACACCTTTACCAATTTGATCGGCCATACCGCCTGGCGCATCAGTTAAATACTTAACTTCGGAAATATCTTGCAAAAATAAAGCTGATAAAATAGCTCCTGCATTGGCACTCGCCTGGTGATTCATAATCCCGGAAGGATCCATATGTTTCCGATTTTGCGCTAAATAATACCGAAACGTGGCTTCAATATTGTCGCGATCTGTTTCTGAAAATTCGGGTTCGTTAAATACTATATCGCAGGCCGCTGCTAAATGTAAAAAGAAATTTCCTTCGTGTACTTGCACACCCGAAGTCGCGGCTCCAATAGATAAATACCCTGCTTCGCGATCGCAAACATCTTTAATAAATTGAATGGCTTTTTGTTTGTAAACTGCGTTTCCTGTTAATTTCCAAGCCAAGGTCAACTTAAAAACCAGTTCGCTATCATTGGGTTTATAATTAAAACTCGACCAAACTTTTACCGGTCTGGGTTTACTAACTATTTTTCGTTCGGGCACCTGATAAGTATCTAACTCTTGAAGCATCTTATCTAAATTGTTTTTAGCCCAAGGATACTGTTCGGTTTTAGCTTTGGTCTCTGCAATAACAGCATTGGTAACTAAAAGAAACGGATGTTCTTTAGTCCGAACCGTTACAAATTCCAGTAATTCTTTAGCTCCCGAAGTTCTATTTTCAATGGCTAACTGACTCGTTTCAAACCCACCTTTTGGCAAGCGCTTACTCATAATTACCCGGAGATGTCCTGTGTACTGTGCTTTCGGTTTTACCCTAATAATAGCATCGGTTAACAAATACGTACAGGCCAAACTTCTGGGGTTTTCTACCTGCACATGAAATTCTTGTACCGATGCTTTGTCATTTTTTAAATGAAATGTATGCGTGATGGTATCGCCAGCCTTCGCCGATTTACACGTATCATTGTTAGTGGAAAACCCTAAAAGCGAGATGTTACTAAAGATGAGAAAAATATATAAGTGTTTCATGCTTATTTTTTACAAATCATTTTTTTAAATGCTCTAAAACAAATGCCGTTGCATAATTATTTAGTTCGGTTATGGATGGTGAAATCCCTTCACCGTGAAAACTGTGTGCCGCATTTTTTATGGTTAATAATTCGACATCTGCACCTTTCTCCTTACCAACTTCTACCATATAAGTTGAATTAATAATAGGTAGTACCGTGTCCTTATCGCCATGAATTAATAATATGGGAGGACTGTTCTTTTTTAATAGTTCTGTTGGACTCAATAATTTTGCGAGCTCTGGTTTTTCTGCCAAGGGAGCCCCCAATAATCTTTCGAAAAGTTTACCATCTTCAAAAATAGAGCCCGGTCTTAAGTCGGGATTTACACAAGACGTAAATGGAAAATAAGAGACTACACATTTAAATTTAGGATTAAACTTAGTAAGTTCCTGATCTCCTTTAAAATCGGCATTATCACCTAAAGCCGTAACCAAACTTAAATGACCACCAGCCGATCCGCCCCAAATGCCATATTGTTTTTCATCAAGTTTGTATTGCTTGGCATGTTTTAATAAAAATCGCGTGGCATCTTTCGCATCCACAACCGCATCATAGGCATTGGTTTCTCCTTTTGCCAATCTGTACTCTATAGCCATGCAAATTACGCCTTGGTCTAAAAGACTTCTTAGGGTTTCCAAAGTGGCTTTTTTAAGGATATTATACGGACTCCCACCAGCCCATCCGCCACCATGAACATACATCATCCAAGGATTTTTCGCAGCCATTTGTTCCGGATTCGGGTAAAAGATAGTCATACTTAAATCTTTACCATCTACCGTTTTGTACACTAGTTTTTCTTTATGTAGAAAGGTATCCAGGATGTCTTGTTCCTTGGCATTTTGCGCCCATACAAGTACAGACGTACACAGGATAAGGAATAAGCAACACAACGATTTTATTGGATTATTCATGATAACGCTTGCTTTTAGTTTATGTTTATAGCTCTAAAATCACCCGCTTTAAACGTCATTTTTTTATTGTTGAATGTTATTTCGATAGGCACATTATTATCCAGTTGTAACTTGCCATTTTTGAATTCCAAAACCACATTCCCCACTTTCTCTGCAGTGATTGTATAACCTTTTGCTGAAATAGTTTGCCCGTTACCTACAAAAACAACCCAATCGCCATTCGTTTCTGTACCTACCAACATATAAGTAGCGTCAGATACTATGTCTTGATATTTTACCTGTTTATGATTTGCCGACGAAAACACCGCATCTTCGCGCCCTGATTTATGTGTGATATGTAATCCTACGAATTCCGTATTTCCATTTTCATCATCAAAACTTGAGATACTCTTTATACTTTTTCCATGGGCCGAGGTAAATGGTTCGTAAACCGATACAAAAGGTTTCTCCCAAGCCGCACCGTGTTGTCTGGCTGCTAACGTTAAATATGGTGCTTTATCTACCTCGTAAGGTAAACCACTATTTCCTTTAAACGCTTTATTAGGTGGCGATTTAATAGAAAACACCTCGCGCCCTTCTGTCCCTTTCATCCAAAGATTCATAAACACATCGTCTTTACCTTCAGGCATATCTATTTTCCATTCGGCTTGATAATCGGCTGCTGTTTTCTTCGATTGTTTATCCCACATATAATCTAGCGCATATAAATGACCGCCAGCAAATGCCATCTCTTCACTTGGAGTGAGCTCTAACGGAATGCCTTTTGCATCCATAATACTCATGGTTTGCCCCAAATTGTGGTAGAAATAATCATGAAACTTATCACCTTTGCGTTGCTTTTTAGATCGGAAAATATCGATATAATACCCTGTTGTTTCTCCTGTTTTAACGATACTAACTAATCGCGTTTGGTCGCTTTGGGTTTCAGGTTCTAAAAAGTACACATCGGAATACGTGATATCTGAATAATAGCCTTGTTTTTGTTCCGATTTAGGATATTCCCCCTTCAAATCGAACGCGTGGTAACTCAGCATTTCTGTATACGAAGACACGCCATCTACCATAACCGTATTATGTGCTGGAAACTGCGAATAATATTCTAAATAAACAGGTTGTAAATAGCTAGCACCTTTACCAGGATCGCCACCTTGTACAAATCCTTTTCCGTACAATTCCATGTTAATACCGTTGGCATGCATATGGTTACCAAGGGATCCATTTAATGACACCATCATGCCATCTTCTCCGGTTCCCATACGTTGCACATGCCAGCTTACATTAGGCGCATAAAACGATTGAGTCACGTAATCTTCTAGATTTCCTTTGTCATACTTTGGATTAAGTTCTAGAGGTTTACTAGCAAAAAATGAACTTATATTAGCTTTCGGTTTTCTCGTTTTTCCGCCTTTAGATTCTTGCGAAAAGATTTTATACAAACCAGTAAATTCTTCTTCCATCTTTTTATTGCCCGTTTTTTGAGCAATACGAATCATATCATCAAAAGCATCGGTACTTAAGGCTCCGTAATTACTGTCTCCAAAAGCAACTGTTTGTCCGTTAGGAAACAAGTATTGTGGCAGCATTTTTACAGCTGTTTCCATAACTGGCATATACGGTAGAATATTATGATCGAAAGTATTATTAAAATCTTCTATAAAATGGGTAAGATCTTTAGTCACTCCCAAAGAATATCCAGGGCATTCCGCCCAAACACCATTACTTTTATCGTAACCGTAATCCATAAATTTGTTTAACGACCACTGGCGCGCCGAGGTTTCATTTAAGATATAATTGATATAATATTCACGTCCTTTTTTGTCTTCATAATGCTTATCATCTTGAAGTACCATCGCTGCTTTTAAAATGATTTTAGCTTGGTGTAAATTCCAGTTGTTTTGAGGCACTCCGTTTTTAATAATTTGATCTATCCAACGCTTGATTGTTTTATCGTACATGGCTATATGCTTCGCGTGATTTGCCTCGATATAAGGATGAAGAAAATCGTAAAGTTCTGCTATATCTATAAGAACATTTTCGTGAATGACCTGAAAATTGGTAAAACCGACTAGAGTTTGAATGTGACCATTTAATAAATCTATTGGTTCGCTTCGGTACGACATACCTTCCATATAGGTATGAAAAATATCGTATGCAAACTTGGCATTAGCAGGATCGTTTTCTATCCAATACATAAAAGCGGCATCACGCCCTAATTCAATAATTCTTTCATTAATACTATAAATAACGCGACCCGTTTTAGAAATTTCTGCCCACTCGAACGGGTTTCCTTCCTTACTTCTATTAGGAAGCCACAACCCTCGTGGATCGTCCATATACGGTTTAATATCTTCTAATTTTGGTGTGCCATATGGCGAAGTATAATCTCGAGACCCAACAAAACGCACGGTTGGTACAGGCGCTTCACCATCGGCGTGTGAATAGTTGATCCCATTAACATACACGTTGGTTGATTTTGTTTTCCAATACATTTGAAGCCTCGAAACCATCCATTCTGGATCGGTTTTATGTTGCTCGACATAGTGATCGATACGATCGTGAATGCCTTTAGCCACCTCTTGTGCCCAAGCTTCTTTTTTAATCGTTTTTTGTAAATCCTTTTTTTCAGACTCCGTAATATATATCCGCGGATAGCCTTGGTTTAAATGGCCTGGTAAAGGGATTTTACTTTGGTTTTGGGCAACAAGTTGTTGTCCACCAATAATGATTAAAAGGATTAAAATACATCTATGCATCATTAGTTTAATTGTTTTGTAGTTTAGTTTATTATTTTTTATTAGTTAAATAGAAAGGCTTTCCATTAAGATTTTGCATTCATAAAATTCTCAAAAACAGTAGTGCAATCTATCGGGTCCTTCATTTTAATTTGTAGGTCTATATAGTCCTTAAACAATTGGTTTAAAATATGTTTATTCTTCTTTTTATCTGTAGCCAAATCATGCATTTCCATCGGATCGTTTTTCATATCGTAAACTCTCACCATATTAATAGAGGGGTACACTATCATTTTATAATTTTTAGTTCTAATCATGCGTTGCGATCCAAAATAGGCTCCATAAACTTCTGGATATTGGCTTATTTTAGCCGTTCCATTTACCATTGGCAAAAGACTATTAAAGTCTATATTAGCTGGTTTTTCTACTCCTGCAAGTTCTAAAGTAGTAGGCATAATATCTTGTAAATACACAAACTCGTCTACCACTTTTCCTTTGGGTACGTTGGGTCCACAAACTATCATAGGCACTCTCATACTACTATCGTACATATTTTGTTTTCCCATAAATCCGTGATCTCCTATGGCTAAACCATGGTCTGCAGTAAAAAAGATATATGTATTATCTGCTTTTCCTGAAGCTTCTAAGGCATCTAATAGCTTACCAATCTGCTCGTCCATATGGCTAATACTTGCATAATACTCTTGCCTGTTTACTTGTACTGCATATGTCGTTCTAGGAAAAGGAGCTAATTTTTCGTCACGTAAGCCTCTACCTGCTCTTGCCGCTTCGTTATAAGGATACTCTGGAAGAAAATTTTCTGGTACTTTAATTTTATCTACGTCGTACATATCGACAAAACGTTTAGGGGCTTGCCTAGGATCGTGGGGAGCATTAAAGGCCAAATACATAAAAAAGGGGTGGTCACGATCTTTAACTTGATTTAAAAAATCTATGCCATTATCGGCTAAAACTTCACTCCAATGTTTTCCGCCTTCCCAATATCCGCCCAAAGTCTCGTCATAAGGCGACCAAGTGTCGGGCTTATCTTTTTCAAAAGTTCGCGCATATCTTCCTTTAGTCTGATTTGGCATACCCGGACGAATGTCTTTGGTATAATCGAAAATGGCTTTAGGATCCACTTCTCCAACATGCCATTTCCCTGACATATAAGTATCGTATCCCGCTGCCTTTAGATATTGTGGCCAATATTGTTCTGGCATTTTAAAGCTAATGCTATTTTCAGGATTGCTTATAAGGTCATTTGTATTGTTAACCTTATTTCCTGTTTTAGAATAAGAAGCGGCTCTCCATAAATTACCGCCAGTAACGAGCATGGTTCTACTCGCTACACAAACTGCAGCCGTAAAAGACCCTTGATTAAAGGTATGCGAAAAGCTAATTCCTTGATCCATCAATTTGTCTAGATTCGGGGTTTTAACAGGGCAATCTTCTAAGGCGCCAATGGTGTTAAACGTCTGATCGTCGGCAAAAATGAAAAGAATATTTGGCTTTTGTTCTTGAGCAAAAGTTGTTAAAACCCAACAACACAAACACACTTGCATAAACTTTTTAAGACATTTCATAAAAATCAATTTCTTTTATTTCTTTTCAATTGTGAATAGAATCACTTTAAAACACAGCTTTGTTTAACCCCTAAAACATTCCAAAAACCCTTTCCTAAAGCGGGGTGTACACCACACTAATTTTTCCAGATTTTATAGGCTTTTCAGATTTTATTCCAATGCGATATGCTGGTCCACCTTCGCGTAAATGTTCTACTGGGACAAGCTCATCTGTGATTCTAATTTTAAAGTCTTCACTTTTAATTTCTACTTTTACCTTCTGATTTTCGGATGTTAAAATCACTGTATTATTATCGCTAATTTCATAAGTGTTTAAAGTCATAATAGCGGTTTCGAAGCTTACTGCTTCTGTGGCCACAAAATAATCTTCGATGGTGATAGTTCCTGTACCCGATTTATCGTTAGTCATGCTTCGTTCTAACACCTGTAAAGCAGGAAAATCGTAAGCTGGCTTTAAATCGATTAAGACTTTATCTTTATTGGCCTGAAAATCGGTTTGTTTAAATATCCCTTTGCGTGCTATACCATTAGACTGCAGTATCTCATTTAGTTTTGGCACCGGATGTCCCCAAGAACTACGTGCAGGATTTTCAGGCGAAAAAGCACCTGCTCTATACGATGGTGCGCCAATATCGCCCGACATGATATCTTGACCTAGTACCAAGGTGTAGGTACCCACATCGGAGTGATTGTGATTTTCGGCATTATGTCCGCCCTTAATTGCAATAGAAAATGGTGTTTGTTGTTTACCTCTAGAAATAACCATCCCAAAATCATCAAAATAAGTATGATTTGGTAATTCTGGTTCTTGAGCTTGCTTGCTTACTTCAAATAATGCTGGATGATTCCAAGTGATAAGTTGTTCGGCAGCCTCTTCCATACGAATCTCACTTGGCTGTATGGCTGAATAATAATGCGCAGATAACACATTAGCAAAATTACTGCCTTTATTTGAAACTCTAGATACACCATCGGCAAACGGCGCGCAACGCTGGTCTTGGATCACAAAATTCTCTGGAAAATTCCCTACATTTTTAAGCTTCTCTGGATTATCAAATTTAAACAAGTCGATTCGCCCTTCAGAATAATCGTATAATAGTTGAGCTAAATATAAATAATGTCCAAATCCGTAACCCCAATAGCCTAAACCTTCCGAGCAATAGCCATCGTCTCCAAAACCTGACAAATAATAAGTCATGCTATTTAAAGCCGATCCTACTGCTGCTAAACGCTTATCGTAATCTTGAGAATTTGTAATGGTTGCTAAAATGGTTCCGCTAGTACACACCGAATTCCAGTTACTCGTACTCCTTATCCAGGTGTTATTTTCATCGGAATACTGCGTACTTTTTAAATAGGTATCTGTAATTCGCCTTTGAATGTTGTTTGCTATATCGCTACGCAATTGTTCTGGTAACTTATCTGCCAAAAGCGCTTCGGCGATAGCCAAAACCGAACCGAATTTTCGTGCGCCTAAGTCTATCGACACACGGCGTCCTTCTAAAATGCCGTTATTGTTATCGTCGTGATTGGGATGCACCCAAGATTTCATGGCCATAATGGCATTCGCAAAGGTTGCTATTTGCGGTAAAAAATTGCCTTGATTTTCGATACATTCGCCAAGAATAAAATGTTCTAAACGGTCCATAGTTCGGTAATATCTTGGTTTGTAAATCCCACGATTACCATCTCTATTGGCGATGCGGTAAATACTATCTGAAATCGGTACTTCTGGTGTTTTATCTAATAATGACTTTGCTTTTTCTAAATAGGCTTGTCCAGATGGAGACGCTGCAATGGCATTCCAATACGTACGATCTGTAATTTTTGGAGCTGGCTGAAAAGCGTCTTTAGGTATAACTTTTTTAAGCATGGCTATTTGTGCAGCCGAAGGATACAACGTATCTGGACTTGCAGCATTTAAATAAGTTTCCATATTTAATGGCGCTACCGATGCTTGTTTAGTTTCGCTATTGCAACTTACCACCAAGGGTAAAGCTAAAAGCATGAAAAGAATTTTAATATTGAATTGTAACACGATACTTTTTTTAATGTTGAATTATACCACAAACCAAAAAGATAACACTGAAATCCAGATATTATCTTGGCGTAACAATGTTATCTTTTTTATTTGAAATTTCTTCTAAATCATAGTTCAATCCGTATAAACTATGTTTCATTATGGCTAATTCCCACAATATCTCAAATCTTGCTATTACAATTTAATTTATAACTACACAATATGATTTGGAATTCCTACAACACATCACAACCAAAAACTGTGTATTAATAGTCGACAATTTAAGTTTTACATTATTACTATTTTAGTCTAAAAAAGTCTCTATAGGCATACTATTCTCAAACTCTTTAATTTCAATATCTCGATAATAAATTTCTGCTGTTTCCGATTGAAATCCGATAATGCCTTCTTCCGGGGTTAAATTGAAAGCCATGTTTACTATCTCACCATTTAACTTATGAATGGTATACTCCGAACCCATAACTATAATTTCGCAACCATTCCATTTTCCATTAATTGCATTATAATTTTCGGTGGCTTTGGCTAAATGCATCCAATCACTTTTATCTTCAGGGATACCACCATCGTTTGGTGACAGAAAATATTTACCATCTTTTGTAGAGAACCAATCGTAACCAGCGCCTTTAGGTCTAATTAGATCTCCAGAATGATTCTTGTTGGTAAGATGATTGTATCTTATTTGATACTCTATTCCTGTTGGCCACACTTTGTCGTCGGACACATGATAATACACGCCAGCATCGTATTGCCATTTATCAAAATTATTGGTAATTTTCTTTCCCCATTTATACTCGAATCTTAAGATGTATTTACTGTATATTTTATTGGTATAAAACAAACCGTGAGTTGGATTTTTACCTGTATTAAGGTTTAAACTATCAAGCATATGCTTAAACACATGCACCACACCATCCTCAATAGCATAGACTTTTTTAGCCATTTCAGCATCGCCATTTCTTAATTTAAGATGCCAACCATCCCAATTTTCGCCATTAAATATAGGTTCAAATCCTTGGTTGTCTATAGATTTAGATTGCGCGTTAAGTACCTTAGTATTAAAAGTTAGAATCAGGACTAAAAGTATGACCCTTCTTAATTGATGTATTGTCATAATAGTTTATAATATGTTGTTAGTTATTTTACGGTTATAGTCTGTTTCAGGACAATTTCTTCTGAAGATTTGCCTATCTGAATTTCATAACGACCAGAGTTTACAACATATCTTTGTTTACTTACATCCCACCACTGCATATCGTCTATAGAAAAATGCAGTTCAACTTGCTCCGTTTCTCCTTTAGCAATTGAAACTCGTTTAAACGCTTTTAACTGCCGGATAGGCTGATATACTTTACTATCTAAATTGGTTACGTATAATTGAATCACTTCGTCACCATCCATAACTCCTGAGTTTTTTACATCTAAAACAGCGGTTATTTCTTTTTTATTCTGAGTAATTTTCAATCCTGAATAATCAAACGATGTATAGCTTAATCCAAATCCAAATGGATAAGTTACGTTATCTTTCATATACATATATGTTCTTCCTTTACTGATTTCGTAATCTTCGAAATCTGGTAATTTCTCAGGATCTGTGTAAAATGTAAGCGGAAGATGTCCTGAAGGATTCACTTTCCCTGTAATTAATTCTGCTAAAGCATAACCCCCTTCTTGCCCTGGAAACCATTGTAAAAGAATTGATGGTACGATGTCATTCAACTCAGATAATTGTATTACAGTTCCTCCATTTAACACGACCAACATGTTTGGGTATTTAGCTGCGAGTGCTTTTATTTCTTCCATCTGATCTTCTGGCATAATGGAATTCATACGATCATGAGATTCTTTAGACATGCTCCTAGTAAGCCCCCCAACGTATATTAGTAATTTTTCTTCTGGATGATCTACGGTTACAACCTCTTCTGGTTCTACCCATTTTAATAATGCACGAGCAGGCTCTGATTCTTCATTATAATACTCTACTTTTAAATTGACTGCTTTTCCAGCTTCTAGAAAAACCCCTTGATATTCTTCGTTCTCTAGTGCTTTACTATGCCAATTATCCAGTATTTTTTCATTGTTTATCCAAATACGGGCTCCGCTTAATGCTGTAATTGAAAAATAATGAAGTCCGGTGCGATTAGGCGTTAATTCTGCTGTCCAACGTACCGAAAACGTAGGCTGTGGAATTTCTGGGTCTATATGGGCTAAAGGTTTTGGTAAATCTAAATCGAAGCCGCGATCTGTTCTCACTGAAACAGGCTTACCTTCAAGTTTAGTCCCTGCAAAATATTCTCCTATTATACCTTTAGTCTCTGGCTTTCCAGGAACATTTAAATTGCCTTCGGGTATAAATAACCATTTCCCTCCTAATTGGCTTTTAATTTCGAATTGATTTCCTGCAATTTCTTTCAAACCAAACATTGGTGTTGCAGCTATTCCTGCGGCATTTCCACTGTAAGCTCCAAAAGGCGCATCATTAACGTAAGGTCCTGCAAAAAGAATGTATTTATATTTTTCTGGAGTTGCAGGAAGTACATTGTTTTTATTTTGCAATAAAACAGCACCCTCTCGTGCAATTTGTCTAGCAATAGCCAAATGATCATCTGAACCAACTACGTCTGTTAATATTTTAGTATACGGATTTTCATCGTCTGAACGTAAAAGTCCTAATTTAATTCGAGTGGTTAGACTACGAATAATTGCTTGATCTAAATCGGACTCTTTCATTAGCCCTTGTTCTACTGCTTGTTTAGACCATTCTCGCTCGTTAACTTCTCTAGCACTGTCCGAACCCGAATACACATCTACTCCAGCGGTTATCATCATCATAGCTGCTTCAGGACCATTCTTAGCATATTTATGTTTTTCAACCAAATGCCCTGGAACGCCAACATCGGTAACCACAGTCCCAGTAAATCCCCATTCGTTACGTAATATATCGGTCAACAACCATTTATTTGCAGAACACGGTATTCCGTTTAAACCATTATAAGCCGTCATTATAGATTCTACATTTTCACGTGCAATGACGTCGCGATAAGCCGGAAAATAGTATTCCCTTAAGGCACGTTCCGATACATCTGGACGTACATACAAACGATTATGTTCTGTATTATTTACTACAAAATGCTTAATAGTTGCAACAGTCTTTAAATAATTTGGATGATCTCCTTGTATTCCGTTTACAAAAGCAGATGCTAGTTCAGTGGTTAAAAAAGGATCTTCCCCATAAGTTTCCTCTGTACGTCCCCATCGCGGATCACGTGCCATATTTATAACCGGACTCCATAATGTTAATCCATGATAGCGTTTTGATTTGTCTTCGGCAGCATCTTTATTATTTAGAGCACGAGCTTCATCACTTATAGCAGTGGTCATTTCTTTTATTAAGGACGGATTCCAACCAGAAGCCATAGAAAGTGGCACCGGGAACTGCGTAGCTTCTCCTCGACGCGCTACGCCATGTAGTGCTTCGTTCCACCAATGGTGCCCAGGAATATCTAAACGTTCTATAGGCAAATTGGTCATTTCTATTAACCTGACTTTTTCCTCTAAAGTCATTTGTTTCACCAAGTTTTGCGCCTGCTTAGTAGCATGCTTATGAAGTGCTGTCCGATCTTGTGCTACACTAGTCTCCACCAAAAACATTGAAACACAACCAGCGGCTAATAGCATGTATTTTTTCATAACTTCTTTATTTATCTTTCTCTTTACCATTCTTTCAAAGTATACAGTACAAGGTCTTTAAGAATCGAATCTGCTTTTTTAATATTTAAAACGAACTAAAAAGCCTCATGACAACTTATATATTATTTATATTCACAATACTATCAATTATAAACTATAAAATATATAACTCATCATCCAAGACCTCTAAATTATGATCTGTTTTTGGCAATGATAGAATTTTAAGGAAGTTACATAGCCTTTTACAATTAAAATGTAAAAAATTATTTTAAAGCTTTAGATATTGCTGCTTTAACCATTGGCTCCATAATAAGATACCCGTCTACATTAGGATGTACGGTATCCCTCCCAAATTCTTTTTTTAAACCCTTTTCACTATTCACCATAGGAGTATAATAATCTAAATATATAATCTTATTTTTCTTTGCATACGCTTTTAAAAGAGTATTCAGCTCAATAATTTTATCTGCCGGTTCTATAGACGGACTCCAAGAATAGCTTGTTGCTGGGAGCACCGATGCTAATATGACTTTAATATTATTGGCTTTTGCCAACTCTGCCATAGAAAAAATATTTGCCGCAATACGCTCTAAACTTATAGAGCCTCTGTTTCCGGCAATGTCGTTTGTTCCTGCTGAAATAACAACCACTTTGGGTTGTAATTCAATCACATCTGGTCTAAAGCGTAACAACATTTGCGCACTAGTTTGACCGCTAATTCCTCTGTTGACGTAATTCGGATTTTCTTCAAAAAACACAGCATGATCACGCGTCCAATTATCGGTTATGGAGTTCCCGATAAATACGACTCTATTTTCGTTTTTACTCGGTGCTTTCAATTCAGCATTTTCTTGACTGTAACGCCCTAAATTAGCCCAATCTTCTGTAGGAATTAGTTGTATTCTAAGTACTGAAACCTGACTATCAGGAGCAATTTCTGGTAAGAATGCCGTTAGTTTACCTTCAATCAACTTAATTTTCACTTTTTTATCTGGATTAGAAAGTAATCTAGCTTCCCTAGGTTTAATGGCTCTATCTAAAACCAATTTACCATCTTCTGGCCATGTAAAAATATGCGCTAACAAAAAAACGTCTTCGCTATCTTGTGTATAGGCTCCCCAATTTGGTTTTTCGTAAGGTATGGTTTGAGAAAATCCAATCCCCATATTTAAAGCAAAGACTAGGGTATACACTAAACTAATTTTGTAAATATTAGCCATTTCTAGTTTTTCATATGTTATTAAACTAAAACAGACAAACCGTTCTAAAACCGTTTGTCTGCTTTTTATTTTCTGACAAATAATTCCTTATTACTTAGCCAACTCAATTTTCACTACAGAAACAGGACTATCTGGAGCCAACATTGGTACTTCTACAATTACTTCTCTAGAGGTACCTAAAGCTTTTAATTCTGTGCTTGGATCTGTTAATAAAGTTACTTTTTTAAACTTAATATCTTTGTTCAGTTTTAATAAACCATCCTTTGGCCAATTAAAAACATGCGCATACACTACACCATCTTTTTGGGTGTAACGTCCCCATTTTGGTTTTTCGTATGGACTAGCAGATGCACCGTAAATAGCCTCGCCATTCTTTTTTGTCCATTGTCCCAAGGCATCTAAACGACGAATACTTTGGGCTGGAAATCTACCAAAACCATCAGGTCCAATATTCAACAAGAAGTTACCGCCTTTAGAAACGATGTCTACTAACTTTTCAATTAAATCTTCACTACTTTTCCAATTGTTATCGTCCGGTTTGTAACCCCAAGTTCCATTCATGGTCATACACGCTTCCCAGTCTGAGTCAATTCCAGTATCTGGAATTTCTTGTTCTGGTGTCCCGAAATCTCCTGCAAATTCTCCAGGATTGTTGTTCATACCGTCCATTCCGGTTCTTCCTTTATCAACTCTATTATTTACAATTGTATTGGGTTGAATGTCGCGAATGTATTTATACAAATCTTTACCCATTTCGGTAGTATAATCTGAAATCCAATCACCATCAAACCACACCACACCAATGTCGCCATAATTCTTTAGTAATTCTCCTACTTGAGGTTTCATATAATTCTCATAATACTTTGGAAACTCTGGATTCACCACAGATGGATCGTCATGTTGTGAGATGTTGTAATTTGGATATAAATTTCCTTGTGCTTGTGGGTGATGCCAGTCTACAATAGAATAGTATAAACAAAACTTAATGCCTTGTTTTTTACAAGCTTCTGCTAATTCTTTAACAATATCTCTTTTAAAAGGCGCGGTATCCATAACATCGTAATCTGAAACTTTAGAATCCCATAAGGCAAAACCTTCATGATGTTTAGATGTTAATACGATATACTTCATCCCGGCATTTTTTGCCATAGTTACCCAAGCATCTGCATCAAACAATTGCGGGTTAAACATTTCTGGATATTTCTCATACTCTTCAATAGTATAATCTAGCTTATCCATGGCCCATTCGGCACCACCACCGGCTATTTTAGAACCGCGTTCGCCTCCTATAATAGAGTATGCTCCCCAGTGAATAAACATACCAAATTTGGCATCTCTCCACCATGCCATTCGCTCGTCATCCGACAGTTTTTTCTTAGAACTTGCTTGCGCCATCGCCGATCCAAAATTTAACATGACTAATACCACCAGCAAAGTCATATTTCTTAACGTTTTCATTCTCATAGTTTGTAATTTTACTTTCAATTAATTTGTTCTTATTTTTATAGGTGTTTCGGTTTGATTTCTCATCACTACAAGATCCATTTCATCACCTGGGTGTTCCACATTTATTCTGAAAAAATCTTGTACTGTTTTTACAGGTTGTCCAGCTGCTTTAAGAATAACATCGCCCTTTTTAATGCCGCCATTTTGAACGGCCGGGCTCGGTTTCCAAATACGCAATACAATAACGCCTTCTGCCGAATTTAATCCGTAAGCCGATTGTTCCTGAGGTGAATCTACAGATTTTAATTGATTCCGTAACCATGCCACAACAGGACTACTCGTATTTTCTGAAGGATCCTTAATAACCGGAACTTCTGGCGTTTTTGCAAGCTGCTTTAACTCTGGCTTTTGCACGCCAAATTGATCCATTGGAAAATTTTTAAAGCCCAATTTTAATGCCGGTGATGTTTCTGCTACCGTAAAATCTAAATGCTCTGGATCTTTAAACTGCGGATCGCCATAAGCACTGTGTAAATCGCGGTCGTAAATTTGAGATTTCATCATCGATTCTTCATTAGGAAAGAGGTTATAATCTAACTCTTTTCCCCATCCTAACAGTCCAACATCTTGATAAGCATTACCTACAATATTGTATTTAAACACATCTTCACTATTGGCAAACCACACATGAGGGTGTAAGGAATTGTTGACCATGATATTATTTTCGGCAACACGATTAAACCCTTCTCGCAGTTTAAGTCCGCTATTCAGCATAAGGTTATTATAAATATGGTAGTTTGAAGAGCCATCGTCTAAATCGACATCCCAACCATGATCGCAACGGAAGCGATTGTTTCTAATGATAGTAGTTTTAACGGCATCCCAAGTATACATATCTGGAATTTGGGTAGTAATGCTATCCATAACACCGCGTTTTGGATGCCAAAAGCGGTCACGCCCCCAAGAGTTAAAGGAGCCGTGATCGTGGGTTTCTAAAACCGTATTAAACACATCGTTGAATTCTAAAATATGGCCGCCCCAAGTACCGTCACCAATATTAATACCGGCTCTAGGCACATCGTAAATACTGTTATGGCTCACAGTAATATCCATCGCCATAGCGATTTCTACACCTGCCGTTTGCTTTTCTATTCTACCAATGCGGTAGATTAAATTATTATCGACTACACAGGCTCGTGGGTATAATTCGTTTTTAGGCCCTGCTAAAGTATCTATATCTTTTAGGTCTACAAACTGACCATAATTAAAAGATGGAGAACGCACCGCAGACGGATCGCCCACAAAAGCAACCGCAGTCGCTCCATTATCGTGAATATGATTGCCAATAACTTGGAGGCCTTTGTTATATTTACTGGCCATAATAACATTACCACCTAGATGTACAAACTCATTATTTTTCACAGTACAATTTTCAGTGCCTTCAAAAAACACGACACTTCCTCTGTAAATAGACCAATCACTACGTAATAAAGGCTCGTAATGTTCCATAAAAGTACGTTTGGTGTGCTGAAACGAGATACCACTTAATTCTACGTCTTTCACTGGATTTTCTAGTGTCCCTACCACCTGAATTAAATCTTTAAGTACCGCCACTTCTATAGTAGCACTTTCTAAATTGGTGTTCGCTTCTGGCCAATAATACAGCTTATGGCTTGCTTTGTCTAGATACCATTCTCCCGGACTATCTAGTTCTTCAAACACATTTTCTACCATTCTAAATTCTACATGTGGTCTAGAACCTCTGTTGTTTTGCTGTCCGCCTTCTAAAATGGCCTCACCTTGGTCGTTTACACCGGTAATCGTATAATGAAATCCGCCCCATTTTCCACCATGAAGCGCGTGAAAATATGCGCCTTTTGGGTTGCTCCAACTAGCGACTTTTTCTTTTGAAATGGCATCGGCAGCAGACCCATTCCAATAATGAGCATCTTCATCGTAATTTGGGTAACGCGCCAAAATTTGAGGTTTGCCATTCACAACTAACTGATCGAAATCTAAATGCTCTGGCACCGAACTCACCAAAATATTTTCGTTAAACGGAATCCATGCCGGTTTCAAGATTTCAGATCCTTTTATCCGCACCTCTTTAGCAGAAGTACCTGTAATTTTTAATCCGTTTAAATCTGGCGTTATAGTGATTGCATGCGATACATAATAATCGCCAGGTTTTAATTTTATTGCGATTGGCAGTTCCGGGTTTAAACGCCTTAATTCTGAAGCTTCTTCTATAGCTTCTTCTACACTCGAAAATGGGAGTTCTTCACTTCCATTGGCATTTTCACTAGTGTTCGTACTTACGTATAGCGTTTTTATGGGTTCTTCAGAAACACAAGAAACCAAGAATAAAAAGGGTAATATCAAGCATATTTTAAAATAGCGGTGTCTCATATATTGTATTAGTTTATCGTTGCTTTTCCTTTTATATAGTTTAAAGATTGTAAAAACTCGTCTGCTGCCAAAGTGGTTTCTATATAATATGTATCACCAGGTTGTTTTCCTTTATTAAAAAAACCATGTGGCTGCCCGTTATACAAATGAAGCTCACATTGGCCGCCAACAGCTTCTATTTGCGCTTTATATTTTTCCATAGTGCCATTCGGAATATGTTTATCGTTGGTGCCTTGAAAAATGATTGTTGGTGGCACATCGTTATAAATGTTATGCATCGGTGAAATTTCGGTAAAACGGTCTCCTATACGGTCATACCCATAACCACCAGGCCCATTATCTATAACGGGATTATATAAAATTAAAGCTTGTGCTTTAGTACTTATATTATGGTCCTCTCCTGCTTCATCTAATCCTGGAAGCATGGTTGTTGCAGCCGCTAAATGCCCACCTGCAGACCCACCAGATGCTACCATTTTATCCGAATTTATGTGATACTGTTTAGCATGAGACCTTAAAAATCGCATGGCAGATTTCGCATCGGCCACCGCATCAAACGGTGTGGTGCCTTGTCGGTTTTCAACACGATAATCTACTAAAACGGTTAGCATACCTCGGGATGCAAAATACTCGGCTTGGGGTCTAAACTGATCGACACTACCGCCAACCCATCCACCTCCAAAAAAGAATACCAACGCAGGATATTTTTTTCGTTTTTTAAAGCCATTCGGTTTATATAGCTCCATGGTTAAGGTATCGCCTTTTACGATTTTATAAATAATTTTTTCTGGAGTACCCAAACTATTATCTTGACCATTTACAGATAAAATGGAAACTAAAAACACATATGTAATGGCTATATACTTAATCATGTTTAATGTTTTGTTGAAATACTATTTCCAATTTAGCGTAGGCTTTTTCTATTCTGAATTCCAACTGATTGGGATTAAATCGTCCAATTTGTCCTTTTCTTGAACTAATTAAGACATCGTTTTCATAAACGTTTAAAACAGCCTCCTTATTCCCCTCTAAAAACGGCACACGTAACAATGTGGCACCATCTGATGTAATTTTATAGGAATCTCCTACACGATCTACAGACACCGTAACCGGTTCTGCCGCAGCAATAATTTCCCAACCTAATTGCTTGAATTTATAAACCCCCGAAATAAACATAAACTGTAAATCGGTCTTACTTGTAGTTGTTCGCGTAACCGACAAAAGTCCTTGTTGATAAAAATCATTCGTTTCTACGATATCATTTTCTGATGTATTTAGTATAATTTTATCGGAGCTTTTCGCATCATTGAGCTTTACATTTATAATTTGGGTCCTTGGATAATCTTTAACTGAAGCATATTCTACATTCTTAATCGGGTTTTCTTCACCTTCTATAAATGGGTTAAACACCACTGCAAAGGGATTATTCCAAGCTGCTGCATCACGTTTCACTATTAAAGTTTGCATCGCATCGTTTAAAACTGCTTCTGGTGCCGTGCCTTTGGTTAAGACATTCGATTTTGGAGACAAAGCAGTATATATGGTTTGATGCTCACTGCCTTTAATCCACAGTTTCATTATATTATTTGGCTTTTCGTCATGCTTCAAGCTAAATACAGCCTGTACATCGTTAGCCGTACTCATTTTCTTTTTTTCTGTTAAATAATCATAAGCCTTAATATCGCCATATTGACTTCCAAAATCTTCAGTAGGAGCTCCTGCTATGGTTTTATTGGAGTCGCCGAACAGCGTTAAAGCCTGCCCCAGATTATGATAAAAGTAATCGTGCCTTTGGGTTCCTTGAGTTTGCGTTTCCGATCTAAAAACATCGACTATATAACCGCCTCCGGTATTCGACTTTATAAGTGAGGTAAATCGTTGCTGATTGGCTTTTGCTTTAGGTTCGAAGAAAGTCACTTTGGCAAAGGTTATTTTATCAAATTGCGGAGTCGTTCCTGGTTTTGGAAAACTATTATCTAAGGTAAACGGATGATAACTTCGCATCGCTTGATAATCTGAAATACCATTAACTACTACCGTGTTATGGGCAGGGAATTTTGAATAATACTCCGTATGGTTTTCATGCCAATAACTAGAGCCTTTCCCCATATCTGGCCCCAACACATACTTATTTGCAAACAATTCGATCGCGACGCCATTGGCATGGGCGTGATTTCCGAAAGAACCAAAGGTTGAAACCATCATAGCCTTATCACCAACTCCTAATCGCTGATTAAACAAACTTACATTAGAAGCATAAAAAGTTGGAGATGTAAGTCGCTGTAAAGCATTTTCTGTAGGTTGAGACGCTTTTAATTCATTTACATAAAAGAACAAATCAAATAAATCTTTGGCGCGTCGTTTATAGTCGCCTTTTGCAATCATTTGTTCTAAAAGCCCGGAAATAATGGATTCCTTTTCCGATTCCTTATATTTTCGATAATTAGCTATTAACAATTCAAAATTTTCTGGCGGTAATGGTTTATGATTAGAATCGCCAAAACCAATGCTATAGCCACTGGGGAACAGATATTGAAACGAGGCCAAGGCCGCTTTTTCAATTATAGGATATTGTCCCAATTCGTTTTTACCTGTTGCATGATCTAAAATGGTAATTATTTCTAATAAAGTCGTAATAACATGAATAGAATACGAGGCGCTTTCAGGCCAAATTCCGGTGTCCTGATCGTAAACTAATAAGGATTCATCTATAGAAAGTTGTCTTGCTGTAGAGGTATTAAAAGTTAAATTCAAGAAATATTCTCGACCTTTTCCGTTGGCATAAGCCGCATTAGAATCGAGAACTACAGCCACATAGGTTAAAAAACGGGCCTGAAATAAATTCCAATTATTATCGGGCACACCATTTTTAATAATTTGATCGCCCCATTTCTGAAAAACAGCGACATTATGGTTTAAATCGACGTTTTCCTTTTTAAAATAATCATATAAAAAATCGTAAGTGCTTACCAAACTAACCAAGATTTTTTCATGAATCACTTCGAAAGTAGCTAAGCCCGATAAGCCTTGCTGTGGCGAATTGGTTAAATCTATTGGCGCATCGCGGTAGTACATACCTTCCATATACACACTGTATACGGGTTTGGCAAATTCGGCATAAGCCCGATCTCCCGTTAGCCAATATAAAAAAGCGGCATCGGCAACCAAACTCATGATTTTGGCATTAATATTTTCTATAATATGACCCGATTTAGACGGATGAACCCAGGCCATTTTATTGGTTTTTTTATGTTGTAAATACAGCCCTTTCGGGTCATCAAAATACGGCTGAACAGCTTCCAATGCTGGGGTTTTATAATCTGTTGCCCAGTCTCTTGTTCCCGAAAAGCGCACCGTAGGTACAGGCGCACTGCCTTCGGAATAATCGAAATCGCCACCTTTTAAAAATACTCTATTGTGTTTGGTATTCCAGTTCATCTGCAAACGCGACACAAGCCATTCCGGATCTTGCTTTACATACTCTAAATATTTTTCGAGATTTTTTTTCTTTTTTGCTATGAAGTCAGCCTTCCATGCTACCGATTTAACCGCTTTTAAAAATTCGGCCTTCGTGGTATTGGACGTATAAATGCGAGGATGTTGCAGATTTTGACCACACAGCAGTATCGGACTTAATAAAAAAGTCACACAAATTAAAATAATATGTAGCCTCCTTAACTTCATGTTTTTGCTTACTTAATCTCAATATTATATCCGGCAGGAAATGCTTTAGCCTGGCCATTGTTTAACTGAATACGTACGGGTTTATCGGACGAATAAAAATAGCTCCCATTTTCGTATTTCAATTCTGCTGAAACGGCATCATCAACGGCTTCAATTTTATAGTTTCCGTGTTGTAATACGGTTCCTTTTCCTAAATACAAATACTCAAATTTGCCTTGTTTTTCTGAAACCACTCCAAAAGTGCCCTTAAACGTGATTTCTTTAGTAGGCTTATAGTCTTTATTAGTATCTATAGCACTACAAATAATTTGCGTACTGTTTTTCGATTCGATTTTCAATGCTGCTAAATCATCAAACTGCCCCACTTTAGATATCTTCTGAATTGATTTTTGTCCTGTTTCAAACGATTCAAACACCGAAACAAACGGGTGACTTTTAGCATTTATGCCATTCTGACGTACAATTAGCGTTGGTGTAGTCTGTGGACTTTTATTAATTTGTCCTGGTGTAATATCCGCTCGTAAGGTTGTTGGTGGTGCAGCTACCACATACAACTCGCGATTTTCTTGTCCTTGCATCCACATATTTACATGCAATTCTGGAGACACGGTATTAATATCCCAAGTGGCGTTAAAATCGTCTGTATACTTTACCTTTCTTTGATTTTTGAAAAAGCTATAATTTTTATCGTATTCGGTACCTAAATCGTTAACAGGTTTCACTTCTAAAGGCACATCTTTGGTGTTTTTTAATGTTACCTGATGTCCTAAATTATGATGGATAAAATCGTTATCATCTTGGTCTGATCTAAACACGTCGACATAATATCCGCTCGTTTCCGAAGTACGAATCATGGCCACAACACGACGTTTTTCGTCTGCAGACACATCGGCAAACGATACATTTTTAGAAGTAACTACGGTATTATAAAAACCATCATCTGCTGTTTTAGGATCCATAGCATTTACAGTGATTTCACCCTTTTTATATCCTGGAAGTATGGTGTTAGATCCTGTAATCCCACGGTGATAACCGGCATCTTTAGACCAGTACGATTCGTAAGCCGAAGCATCTGGAGCTAAAGCCCAACCTTTACCGTAAAACTGCATAGCTAAACCGTTTTCTGCCAAATGCGACTGGTAGCGTCCGCCATATAATGTGAACATTAAGCCGTTTTCTTCATCATTGCCATTTCTTAAAATCATGTGTCTATGAAATTTAGAATATGCCGATCTGTGGTAAGGCAGTTCACTCCCCGATTCCGGTAAAGCCTGATTAAAAATAATATCTTGCCAATGCGATTTATTTCGGTCGTATTGACCATTTTCTATATTTTTCTTAATGACTGTAGCCATGGTTTTCGCCGTTTTAGCATCTCCATTCCACGTGGAATAGGTTAATAACGATTCGAAAGCCGACATATTAAAGGCACCACCACGCATATCGCCAAACACCACTAAATTACCACGCGCATCTAACCAACCTAAATTAGCTAATGCCGCTTTTTCTATAATGGGATTTCCTGCGAGTGTATTCACTCCAGATTTATACAATTGCAATCCCATTTCTAAGACCGTAGGAATCATTCCCGACGCATAGCCTGGAGATTCTGGCCACAATCCTGTTTCGGTATTGTAATTGGCCATAATTTCTGGTAAGCCGGCATAATGATCGCCCGATTTTTCGGTGTAAAACGGTATGTAATATTCGCGTCCTTTACCATCTTTATAAAATGAATTAGACTCTAACACCAACATACTGCCTAAAATATTTTTATAACGGTTTACATTCCAGTTGCCTTTTTTACCACCGCGAACCAATCCGATTTCTATAAAGCGTTTAAACACTTCGCTCGACACATCGACCGTTGTTTTATTTATTGCTTTTAAATGCTTATGTGGATGTGCATTGAGGTAATCGTAAAGAAAATCGTAAGTAATGGCCATTGGAATTTGACGGTCGTCGTGAATCACTTCGTAATCGTAATAGCCTAAAATTCCGCCTGGCTCGTAGCCTCCTGGTCCACCTGCAGATGCTTCGGGATCTAATGGCGGTTGCATATAATAGGTTCCTAAAATCCAAGTCCAAAAAATATCGGCCGAAAACTTTGCATACTTTTCATCTTGCGTCATATAATACAGGAAAGCCGATTTTTCTGCCAATTTCAAGATTTCCATATTGTTCTGACGAATCATATGTCCCGATTCTTTATACGGAATTTTCACAGGAGTTTTATCGGCTTTAGACCGACTAATACCTAGCATATCGCCAGTTTCATTATACGGAATTCTATCTTCTAGCGGAACATTTACATAATCGTTCCATTTACGCATACCCGGTAAACGTACCGTTGGAATGGGCGCATTTCCTTCGCCATAATCCCAATCTTGCCCTTTAATATAGCATTGTGTATAATGTTCGCCAGCTTTCCAATACATAGCTAATCGCGATATTATCCATTCTGGATCTGTAACATGCCGATTAACATACGGATCTATTTCCGCAACTACGGCCTCGTAAGAGGCTTTAGCCCAATCTTCATTTTCAATTTTCGAACGCAGTTCCGAACGATCTTGAGACGATGCAAAAAGACGGGGATGCGGGTCTGCCTTTTGGGCAAAACTTACTGCTGTTATTAAAAACAAATTCAGGAATAGCGCCGATATGTTATTAAATTTTTTGAACATTATTTTCTAATATTTTGCTATTAATGTAATGGTACCGTTTCGATATCTGGGTTATCCTTAGCTTCCAGATATTTTCTAAGAATTTTTTGATCTAACTCCGAACTATCGCCGTAATGTGCTCGTAAATCTGCTAATTGTTTTTTCAATTTCACTACGGTATCAGCGTAAGCCGGATCGTTTATAACATTGTTCATCTCTTGAGGATCTTTCTTGCGGTCGTACAATTCCCATTCGTCAACATCGTAATAAAAATGAATCAATTTGTACTCTTGCGTTACGATGGCATAATGTCTTTTTACCATATGAATACCTGGATATTCATAATAGTGGTAATACACCGCATCTCTGGTCCACTCGGCATCGTTACCTAATAATAAAGGAATTAAACTTTCACCTTGCATGTCGTCTGGAGCTTTTACTTGAGCCGCTTCTAAAATGGTTTGCGCAAAATCTAAATTCTGAACCATTTCTGTATTGGTTGTTCCCGGTGTAATCACGTTTGGCCATTTAATAAGTAATGGGGTTTTAAACGATTCGTCGTACACAAAACGCTTATCGAACCACCCGTGTTCTCCTAAATAAAATCCTTGATCGGAGGTGTATACTATAATGGTATTTTTATCTAATCCTGTTTCCTCTAAATAATCTAATAAACGGCCTACATTTTCATCAACCGAAGCAATGCAACCTAAATAATCTTGCATATAACGTTGGTAACGCCATTTCATTAAAGCAGTATCATCCATATTAGGATATTCAGTTTTAAACGCCTCCATCATAGGTCGGTAAACCGAATCCCAAACAGCACGTTGTTCTGGATTCATGCGCCCAACTTCACGATCGAAAGCTTCTAAATCCCACCCCGATTTATCTGGGATGCCTAGCGTTTTCATAATGTCTGGATATACCTTAGAATCGCCTGCCCAATTCATATGTTCCAACAAATTCATTTCTGCTGTTTTTGCGGCAGTTCCGCGACCTTCATAATCATCGAACAAGGTTTCTGGTTCTTTAAATGATTTTTTTGTAAATTCTTTAAAATGACGCGGTGCCGGTAACCACTCTCTGTGCGGTGCTTTTTGCATCGAGAACAACATGAACGGTTTATCTTCGTCACGTCTGTTTTGCAACCAATCTAAAGTCATGTCCATAATAATATCGGTTACATAACCTTCTACTGTAATTTTACCGTCGTTGGTATTAAAATCCGGATTATAATACTGTCCTTGCCCTGGAAGAATTTTAAATTCATCTATTCCCTTCGGATTATTTCCGAAATGTAATTTCCCAAACATGGCTGTTTGATAGCCTGCTTCTTGAAGCAATTGTGGGAAGGTGGTTTGCGATTCGTCAAACGGAAACACATTGTCCACTTTACCATGAATATGGGTATGTTTTCCAGTTAAAATGGTCGCTCTAGATGGCGCACAAATAGAATTGGTGACACTGGCGTTGGTAAACAACATCCCTTCGTCTGCAATGCGATCTATATTTGGTGTTTGTGTTAAACGGTCGCTATAGGCGCTAATGGCTTGATAAGCATGATCGTCGGACATCATAAAAATAATATTGGGACGTTCTGCTGGTAATTCCTTTTTCGCTGGTTTTTCAGCGACTTTCTTCTCCTCGTTTTTACAAGATGTTAATCCTAAAACTAGAAAAACGGATAGTAGGGTTGTTAATTTTAAGTGATTCATAATTATAATTTTATAATATGCATTGCAAATCCTTGGTTAGGCTTTATCGCTATATTTAATTTTGAAGTGCTAGTTATATCTAAAGTTTCAATTTTCACTTGGGTTCTGGTGTTCACTGTATCATCGTCGGTATAGACTTTCGCTTGATACGAAGATCCTTCTTCTAAAAAAGAAAAATCGATGGTCACATCATGCTGGGAAACACCATTAATTCCTCCTACAAACCAATCGCTACCAGAACGGCGGGCGATGACTCCAAGCTCCCCAATTTCGGCATATAACACCTTAGTTTCGTCCCAGGTAGTTGGTACCGCATTAAAAAATTCAAGTTCTGGTTCGTTACCAATGGTACGCGTATCGCCCCAAAGTCCGTCGTCCTTAATTGGTGCGGATGGCGCTTTATCATACCAGTATAAAAATTGTAGCGGACTAAAAATACAAACCGTTTTTGCCATTTGCGAGGCATGCGATCCCATTTTATCTACGCGACTGTTGTAATAACACACGGTATTATCTGCTGCTCCCGCTAAACTTCGGGTAAACATGGTAATTAAGGTATGAGCGTTTGGCACTGTTTCCTCATCGCCACGAATCCCTTCCTGAGTTAATAAGTTTGGATAGGTTCTAGAAAATCCCGTTGGTCTGTATTCGTCGTGAATATCTAAGACCATTTCGTACTCCGCGGCTTTCTTTACAGCTTTATGCATCCATGCCGTAGCATCTTGGTCTCCTACACGCACAAAACCATATTTTATTCCAGATACACCCCAATCTTTTAATACAGGTAAGACGGCATCTAATTTATTTTCTAAAGCACGACGGTTTACATATAGCATCACCTTCACCCATTTTTCTGTAGCATATTTTGTAATGGCCTCAATATCAAAAGGCCCTTTAGAACGTTTAGGATCTAAAGTAATGGTGGTGGCATCGGAGGCATTATCCATTTCGTTACCATACCAACCGGCATCAAAATGTACATATTGCATATTGTGACTCGCTACAAAATCGATAGCCGCCATACCGCCTTGCGTTGTTAACGTGGTTTCACGAAGTACTTTCCCAGGTGTAATCCAAGAATCGTCTGCTATTGCCGATGGCGGATTTAAATTCTGAATTAAATAATTCTGTTCTAACAACTGGCCATGACTGTTCCCCATCATTACCACACGCCAAGGCGATTGAAAAGGTAAGCTTTTATGCACTTTCGCACCATCTTTTTTACGTTCGGAAATAACAGCTCCTGTAATGGTATCTTGTTTTTGTTCTCCCATTTTACCATCAAGGGTCGACACTATGCTGTACGGAGACGTAGTGCCTTTATTAAAACTCATTCGCGCATAATCTACCAATCGAGCTTCTGCTAAGGCAATTTTAACCGAATCGCTGATCTCTATTACTAACGGGCGCTCGGCACCTACTTGCAAAGCTGAAATTGGAATCTTTTTATATTCGCCTTGAGCGGTTAATACGCCTTTTTCGCGTTTTGGAGTAGACCACAGCTCGTAATCTTTATCAAAATTATAATGGATATTTTCATTTAAACCAATTTCGCCAAGGTTGCCTTGTTCCGGAATTTCGTAGGCAAAAGCTACCCCTTCATTATAAGCTCTGGCAATAATATTGAATTTAGATTCGCCTTGCTTTAAATAGATTTTCGTTTGATTATAATGATCGGGAATCGTACTGCGTTCCTCGAATCTTGAAGTCCAAGTAGTATTCTCGGACGTGTTTTCAATAGTCTCGACAGTGATTTCTCCTGAAAAATCGAGTTCTTCGGACACTAATTCTAATACAGACGTTTGTATAACTTGCTGATTGTTATAAAAGATTGAAAAGGTTAAACTGCTGTTGGCTTCATCTTCTAAAAACACTATTTTTTTAGTCGCATCTGGCGAAGACAAAGTGATAGCCTCCTGCTTTTTACAGCTATAAAAAACGGCAACAAAGCCTATAAGTAATAGTATTTTCGGTTTTAAATAATTCATGCTATTAATTTCATTTCGTTTACATTATTCTGCTCTTACCCAAACATGACTTTCGTCTAACAAGTTTTTATATTCTAATTGGAAAGTTGCTTTCATATCTTGAAATACTTCAGGATTTTGAGCAGACACATCTTCCGACTCGTTGATATCTTTCGTGAGGTTAAACAATACAAAATCTGTTAACTTTGCATGTTTCACTAAAGCCTCGTTCCCATCGTATAAATTGTGAAGTTGTGGTAATTCCTCGTTATTTTCGTCTACTAAACGCGCCATGATTTTCCAATCGCCTTTACGCATGGCGGCACGACGTTGGTTAATCGCATCGTAAAACACCCAAATTAATGGTTTCGTGCGCTCGAAATTTCCCGTGTTTAAAAGTGAGGTAAACGACTCGCCATCTAAAGTTCTGTCTGGTAATTCTGCTCCAGCTAACTCGGCAAACGTTGGTAAAAAGTCTAAGGCAGACACCACTTTATCCGACGTTCCTGTAAAGGTTTCTTGTCCTATCCAATTAATAATACCGGGCACTCTAAAACCTGCTTCATTGGTCCAAAGTTTCATCCCTTTTAAAGGTCCTGGTCTTCCATAAGATTTTTTAGCGCGCTCGTATCTCATAAAGGTTTCCGGTCCGTTATCTGAGCTAAACACAATTAAGGTATTCGTGATATTATTTTTCTCGAAATAATCCAATAAGCGTCCTACAGCAAGATCGACATTTTCTACATTGGCAAAATACTCGGCCTCCTCTCTATTTTTGGCTTTAGGTAAATATTTTTGAACCAAATCTTCTGGAGATGCAATAGGCTCATGAGGCTCGTGGAAGGTAACTTCTAAGAAAAACGGATTATCGTCTGTTTTGATTTCTAACCAATTAATGGCTTCATCGACTACAATCTGACTACTAAATCCTTCAATTTCGCCAACTTTTTCGCCGTTACGAACAAAGTTACTTGGGTTTTTATGACTTGGCGCGGCATTATTATGCGTAGCAAACCAATGATCGAATCCAAAATCGTTTGGCTGTGGTTGCGCATCAGAATTAAATCGCGAACTACAATGCCATTTTCCTACCAAACAGGTACTGTACCCCACCGATTTTAAAATGGCTGGAATGGTTTGTTCATGTGCCTGTAAATGGACTAAGTCTCGATTATCCGGACTCTTTTTAAGTCCTGGAATAAAATCGTAAATCCCCGCTTTATTAGGACTTCTACCTGTAAGTAATCCTGCTCTCGACGGCGAACATACCGGTGCTGTAGAATAAAAATTAGTAAGTTTAATTCCCGTTTCAGCTAATTTATCTAAGTGTTTTGTTTCGATTACCGGGTGTCCGAAAGACGATAAATCGCCATACCCCAAATCGTCGCAAAGTAATACCACGATGTTGGGTTGTTTAACAACCTCTTCCTCATTTTGAGTCGTCTCGTGTTTAGCCTCTTCCTTGCCTTTACAAGAAATGACTAATAATATGGTAAATAAAAAAACAAGTTTATAAGCTTTAATTTTCATGAACGTTATTTTTTGAATTTTTAAAATAATTGCTAAAAAATAGCATCTGGTATTGAATCGAGTTTGCCCAATATGCATTGGTATGTCCTCCGGGTCTTTCAATATAATCGTGTGGAATATTACGCTGGACCAACTTTTTGTGAAGTCGAACATTGGCATCGTAGAAAAAATCGTCTACACCACAATCAAACAGAATCTTTAATTGTTTTCCATCTAACAAATGTGTCATATTAATAACAGAATGGTCTTCCCAAACGGTCTTGTTTTCAGCATAAGTTCCGAGGCGTTTGGCAATATCCCAGCGCAAAGGAAACGGTCTTAAATCTACTCCACCACTCATACTAGCCGTTGCTCCCCAAACATCTTGATGTTTAAATGCTAAATACAAAGCACCGTGACCTCCCATACTATAACCCGTTATGGCACGAAATTTAGCATCGGAACGCGTATGATACGTTTGGTCTATTTTTAAAACTAGTTCTTTAGCAATATACGTTTCGTATTTCATAGTATCGTCTATCGGGCTATCAAAATACCAGCTGGTTTTATCTCCATCGGGACATACAATAATCACATTATACTCGTCGGCATAGTCTTTTATTTGAGGTGATTTACCCAGCCAGGCTTTATGATTTCCTCCTGCGCCATGAAGCAAATACACGACAGGGTATGCTTGTTTGTTAGCGGTATACAAATCTGGAGTTATGACTACGTTTTTTATGGTTTTATTCATAACATGACTACGCACCAAAAGTGTATCTACTTTTGCTGCATATACAGAAATTGTCATGCAAAACATACTAAAAACCACAATTACGTTTTTCATTGTTTGTACCTGCTATTAATTATTCTTTTTAAGCATAACATCTTCTAATTCTTCTAAGGTTTTCCCTTTTGTTTCTGGCATTAAAAAGGCTACAAATAACAATTGTAAGACCATCATAAATGCGAAAAACAAAAATACAGCCCCAGGACCAATCATTTCATGACCAAATAAAAATGGAATTAACGACGGAATTAATGCGGCTAAAACCCAATGTACAGAACTTCCGAAAGATTGCCCCGAAGCTCTTAAATGGTTTGGAAAAATCTCCGAAATAAACACCCAAATTACAGCCCCTTGACCTACGGCATGTGCGGCAATAAAAATGAATAAGAACATTGGCACTGCCATTCCCGACCATCCAAAGTAAAATGCAGCCGAGACCAAACTTAAGGAAATAATATACCCTAAAGAACCAATATACATTAACGTTTTACGACCTAGTTTATCTATTAGAAACACGCCTAAAAGGGTAAACACGAGGTTGGTTGCACCAATACCCACACTACTTAATAGTGCAGTACTTTCGCCTAAGCCAGCTTCTTCAAAAATTCTAGGTGCATAATATAGAAAGGCATTAATTCCCGATAATTGATTAAAAAATGCAATTAAGAAAGCTAACATTAATGGATACCTGTATTTTTTAATAAAAATAGTTTCAGTCTTATCATTTTTATGCGAATGACTTTCAAATTCTGCAATTTGTTCATCCACATCTGCAGTAGGCTCTATAAGTTGTAAAACTTCTCTAGCCTCGGCTGTACGCCCTTTAGACAATAACCATCTTGGACTTTTTGGTAATTTTAAAGCAAATAATATATATAATACCGCTGGAATGGCTTCTACACCCAACATCCATCGCCAAGAATTTTCTCCTATGCCACTTAATAAATAATTAGATAAGAAGGCTATTAAAATACCAAAAACGATATTAAACTGATACATGGCGACGAGGCGGCCACGATCTTTTGCCGGAGCAATTTCTGAAATATAAGCTGGTGCTGCAATTGTAGAGGCTCCAACCCCTATTCCTCCTATAAATCGTGCAAATGCAAAGACGTAAGGATCGTTAGACAATGCCGAACCTATGGCAGAAACCGCAAATAAGATACCGATAACAATTAAGGTATTTTTTCGACCATATTTATTGGTAGGAATACCTCCAAACATAGCACCAATAACAGTACCCCATAGCGCCATACCCATAACAACCCAACCGTGAAAGGAATCTGAAGACTCCCATAGGGTTTGAAGTTTTTTATCGGCTCCAGATATTACGACCACATCAAATCCGAATAAGAACCCTGCCAGGGCAGCGGTAATAGACCATAATAGTATTTTCTTGTTCATACTGCTTTATTTTATTTGTATTAATTAGTTTAGTTTATTGTTCTATTGGAATTACCATATTCCATGTTTTTGTACCATTAGCAAAACCACCCGGCCCATCCATAGTTGCGAAAAACAGATGCGTAGGTTTCCCGTCTTCAACAAAAATAAACGGACGTTCTAATTGGCCTTGTTTTATAGTTTTACCATTATCCCATTTTACGGTTTTTGTATACGCTTTTGGGTGCTTATCTACGTTCCAATGTATGCCATCTGTAGAATGTGCTAAAAGACCATCTCCCGCTTCGCCTGTTATAGCCCCACGCTGATCTTTAGCTACCATATGAAATCCTGTTGCATCACTCCATAAATGAGGGTCTTCAATTTCACCAAATTGATCGATAGAAAATAAAGGCTTATCTCCCATTACGGTATAAGGCCCCTTATAAGAAGGCGCAGTAGCCACACCAATACTCATATCTGCATTGTTAATGCCATCTGCCTTATAATCGCGACCTTTAAAGAGTAATACCACAGATCCGTCTTCTTTAATTAGAGGAGACGGATTAGACGTTAAAAAACTATAAAAGGAATTTGGTTTCACGTCTAAAATTGGAGTCTCTAATCGTTTCCAAGGTCCATTCGGACTTGTAGACGTTGCCATACCAATACGTTTTCTCCAACGTCCCGCAATACACCACTTACTTTGTAAATTGAATTGATCGACGTTTGCCAAAGTCACTTCCTCGAACGGATGTGTAGACCCCATATAATACAATATATACAGATCTTTATATTTTACTATTTTAGGATTATGGCACGATCGGCCATCCCAATATTGTGTTCCTCTTGCTCCCAACGCAACATCTTGAAACTTATATGGCCCTTCTGGTGTTTTAGAAGTGGCATGAACAATTTCGGAAGCAATCATCCACCCAGGATGAAAGGGTAAAAATTTTGGCCAGCGTGAGGCATACATATGGTACATACCATCATCGCCTTTAATTACAGAACTTCCCCACACCCAATAATCTTCCATTTCTAAACCGCCATTTATAGGTGCTTCTCCTAGTTTGCCGTTTATAATATTTTGTGCAAATAGCTGCCCTGTATTGCTCAATACAAAGAAAAAAACTAGGACTATTTTTAATTGCTTTACCATTATTAGAAATAAAAACTATTCGATTTCGAGTTTCAGAATGTTATTGTTTCATTTAAAAAAAACTCACCCAATTTGATATTTATTTCGCCTTGGATGAATTTTGTTCCAATATTTAATACATCTTAAAAACAAATTTGTTTTCTAAGACTAAAAAACAATAACTATTGCAATCTAAATGATATCCAATAAAAACAGAATAAATTATAGTTCAAAGACTATAACTAGACAACCATTTCACCCATAAAACCTACGTTTTTACAGGACTTACAAAGGTTTACCCATTTTCTGATTATTTTTTTATTACATTTTATATAGGCACTTAAATACCTTAAGAAAACCGTAGAAGATATCTTATATTTATTAAACAATCTAACTTAGAACTTAAAAGTGATACCTTGAATTTCAAAAATTAAAATGCCTTTGCCTGAATTTATAAAAACAGATTAAAAGTCAGAGCAAAATTCGGTACATTCTTAAAAAAAATTATGGCGATACGGATGGGTACCAAAACTCACCTTAGGGGTTCATGAATAAGAAATATGTAACCCTATTCTTAAAATACGAAAGACTTAAAACCAACACTAGCTATTAAAAAATACCTATGTGTTTTCGAACAAAAAAAAAAAAAAAAGCAGTTATGATGTGTATCATAACTGCTTTCAAAACAAACAATATAAACTAACTCAAATTATGAGTACAAATTAGTTTTACCAACCTGGGTTTTGTAATAATGCAGGGTTTAATCTAATTTGATCTGATGGAATTGGATCTACATAATTTTTAATAGAAAAGTTTCTATTTCCTTTAATATCGAAGATTAAAGCTCCTGGTTTAACATTTGCTATACCTGGATATGTAGATACAGATTCCTCTGTATCTGTAGTTCCGTAAGAGAATCCAGACGGATTATAAATTAAAGCTCCTGGGTTTTTAGGGTTTTCGGCAGTTTCAAATTCTGTACCGTCAACATAGTTTAAAGTTAAGTCGTGATTTAATTCACCTTCAGCAATTCCCCAACGCTTTAAGTCTGTGAAACGTTGACCTTCTCCAAATAACTCAATACCACGCTCTCTACGAATTTCACCTAACATAGTTAAGTCTGAAAACGGTGCTATTAACGCATTAGTTAAAGGTGCTACATTAGAACGCTCTCTAATTTTGTTAATAGATAAATCTAAATCTCCATCAGAAATAGCACCACCACCTAATTCTACAGTTGCTTCTGCATAAGTTAACAATACTTCTGCATAACGTAAATGAGGGAAGTTAAATGATTCACTACGTGTTTCTCTTAATTTGTGTTCTGTTACAAATTTCACACCTTGGTAACCAACACCACGTCCACCAGATGGGTTTAATAGTTGTGGTACATATCTATAATCGTAACCAGTACCAGCATCTTCGAAATCTACACCATATTGTGCTCCACCACCATCAACATTGGCACCATATCCCCAATATTGTTTTATTGGTTCCCATACAAAACTTGTTAAACGGTAATCACGATTCTGAAATTCTGAAGTCATTTTATCATAACCTTCAAAAACTGAAGAATATTGTACAGGTAATCCATCTTCACATAAATACATATCCATTAACTTTCTAGAAGGTGTATATGGCTTTGCGTGAGAAATGTTCTGACCAATTTGTCTTAATGTAAAATCGTAAACTGTGTAAATAATAAACTCTCTGTTATCTGCTTTGGTTAATCCTGCTGGATTAGATCCATCTTCTAAAGTAAATAAATAGAATAAGTTTCTATCTCCTAACTCTGCTCTGTGATCCCATAACTCGTAAGCCCCACTATTAATAACATCTAAAGATTCTTGTTTAGCTTGGGTAAATAATTGCTCTACACTAGGGTATTCTGCTGGTTTAGCAGTCCCTGCTCCTACAGAATTTCCGTCCCCGTCTGTAGCTGTACCTACATACTTTTCGTAGGTAGCTGCATATAATGCAATACGTGCTTTAAAAGATTTAGCAGCTTCAGAAGACAACTTACCTTTTTCTGAATCACCTATACTATTTTCAGATGGTAATCCTGCAATTGCTACATCTAAATCTTTTAGTATTTGCCAAATCACTTCGTAACGGCTATTTCTAGGACCGTATAATACTTCCGAAGTAACATCTAAAGAGCTTGTAACTATAGGCACTCCTCCAAAACGTATTAATAATTTGTAGTGATTCCAGGCTCTAAAAAAGTGTGCAGTAGCCACATACGCTTCAATATCTGCCTGATCACCTTCATATTCTCTTGCTTTTTCAATTAACTGATTTGCTTCTCTTAATTGATTGTAGTTACTACTCCAGATTCCGTCTGCGGTTGGAATTGGTTTGTTACCACTCACATAAGTTGGCTGTTCACTAATGTTACCAGACAAATCTGAAGATTCGTCTCCCCCATTACCTCCTGCTACATAACCAAAAGAAGCTCTATAGAAAAAATTTGATGCTGCTTCGAAATGTTCAGGGGTTTTAAAATAAACTGCTTCCGTTACAGAGTCTTGAGGTTCTTGATCTAAGTAGTCTGAACACCCCGTCAACATGAACGCGGAAATCACAGCTGTTATCCCTATACGTTTTATATTAAAATTTATATTTTTCATATTCATTAAATTAAAAATTATCAATTAAAAAGTAAGTTCTAAACCAAGAATCATAGTCGACACGAAAGGTGTTTGACTACCTTGTCTTGTATCTATACCCGCTTCAGGATCTAAACCATCTTTTACATTAGAAATTACAAATAAATCGTTACCTGTTAAAGACACACGAATTCTATCTACACCTATTCTTTCTAAAGTTTGTTGTGGAAGTGAATATCCTACAGAAATAACTTTAGCACGCATATATGCTGCTTTAATAACATTCATATCGTTTAAATCGAAATTCCAAGATTTTCTAGCACCGTTATAATAACTTGCTGGTAAGTCTGCATTTTGGTTATCTACAGTCCAAGTATTTCCCAAGAATGATGCGTTTTGGTTAGTCCACCATTGCGCAAAAGGGTAAGCAAGAGAACCTGTTCTAACTATATTTACATCGGCAACTCCTTGAAAGAACGTGCTAAAATCGAATCCTTTGTATGCAAACCCTAAATTAATACCAAAACTTTTGTGTGGGTTCGTATCCCCTACATACACTAAATCGTCTTCGTTAATAATACCATCTCCACTTACATCAACACGTTTTACTGTACCAGGTACTAAACGGTCGGCACTTCTATAGTTAGGTAATAATGTTCCTGCCTTCATTCCATTTTGATTTGAAGGATCTATAAAACCTACTTCATTGTAGTAGTTTAAGACTTCTTCTTCTGTAGACATTATACCATCTGTTTTGTAGGCATAAATGGCATTTAGTGGTTTACCTTCTAACACACCATTAACACCTTTAGCAATATTTTGTGCGCCTTCCATTCTAGTAACTTCACTAGTATTATCCCAGAAGCTTAAACCTACATTATAGCTAAAGTCTCCTATTTGATCTCTCCAGTTAACCGATAATTCGTAACCCGTAGTTTCAAATGTACCACTATTTGTTTTAGGTGCTGTGGCTCCTAATACTTGTGGATAGGTAATATTAATTAACATGTCGTCATTTTTACGAATAAAATATTCTGCAGTTGCGTTTAAGCGGTTATTAAAAATCGCAAAATCCAGTGCGAAGTTTGTTGTTCCAACACGCTCCCAAGTACGATCTGTGGATGTAATACCATTAATATAAGCTGTATTATATAATTCTGGGCTAGTACCAAAAATTGTAGATCCATACCCAATACTAGAGTAGTAATCGTAAGCACCAATACCTACAACCGATCCTGTTTCACCATACGATGCACGAACCTTTAACAAATCAAAGAATCCGCCTTCCATAAATGACATTTCAGAAAATACGATACCGGCAGAGCCTCCGTAGAAATTCTTCCATCTGTAGTCCGGATCTAAACGAGATGATCCATCACGACGACCTAATACTTCTAATAAATAAATTCCTTTAAAGTTATAGTTTAATTTCCCAATGTAAGATATTAAACCTACTGCATTACTACCACCTGCGTTAGTTTGTGTGGTAACGTCTCCAGTATTAATATCGTCTAACTCATCTGAAGCCATATTAGAACGGAACAAATCGTAATTATTTGTTTGCGTTTGTTCTGCAGTATAACCAATCAATCCACCTATGGTATGATTACCAAATGTACGGTTATAGTTTAATTGGAATATATGACTTTGGAATATTTGTTTCTGAGACTCTTCGTTTACGCTAGAGTTTAATAATGTTGTAGGCGTAGAAGTTACATTTCCTTCCCAATCATACATAGTAACCGAAGTTTTTCTGGTTGTTTTATGATTGTTTTTAGAGCTAAAGTTACCTTGGTAGTAAAAAGATAAACCTTTTACATACTTATCGAAATCGAAATTAATTTTACCTCCTAAACGAAAGATTTCATCGTTATTTTTAGTACGACCACCTTCATCTAAATAAGCTAAACCATTGTTACCACCAAAGTTATCGTAATACTGTCCTGCTGGATTATATAATGGAAACCAACTTGCATCTTGAACACCAAAACCAACACCTTGCGTAGGGACATCTGTAGTTCTATTATCGTAAGACACAATAAAATCTGTAGAAATCATGTCTGATACATCATAAGTCACATTTGTACGGAAATTGTAACGTTTTTGCCCGTCATAAACAAAACTAATTGGTGAGCGTTCGTTAGCATATCCTACAGATGTTCTGTATGTTGCTTTTTCGCTACCTCCAGAGATCGAAAGATCATGACGCTCAGAAAAAGTTGTTCCGTACATTTCGTCGAACATAGTTGGTTGATCACTAAAATAATGATCTTTACCTAACCAGAAATAAGACTCTGGTGCCATTGGAAACGAACCGTCTATAATAGAAACTAACTCATCTCGTGTAAAAAAGCGATAGTTAGAAGCCGCTGTTTGTTGATTTCCATCGCTATCAATAAAATCAATACCATCATTATCTCCAGCAGTTAACCATAATTGAGACCACTCTTGCATATTTGATAAAGGGTATTCTCTAACAAAGTTTAACTGTGTTTCTCCTTTATAAGACACTTTTGGAGCAGTTCCTTTTTTACCTTTTTTAGTGGTTACTAAAATTACCCCACCGGCAGCTTTAGTACCAAAGATTGCTGCAGCACCATCCTTCAATACAGAATAGGTTTCAATATCATTCGGGTTAAGTGTTGCTAATTGCCATTCTGGAATTTCAAGTCCATCTAATAAAATTAACGGAGAAATGTTGTTAACAGAAATATCTCCACGAATTTTAAGATCCGTTCCTTCGTTACCAGGACGCGAAGATGTACGCGTAACAACTAAACCAGGAACCTCTCCTTGTAAAGCTAAGGCTGCACTCGATGTTCCTTTACCTTTTATCATATCGTCCCCTTTTACTTGAACAACAGATCCAGTAAGTGTTGCTTTTTTCTGAGTACCAAACCCAACAACAACAACTTCGTCTAATTCGCTCATATTCGTTTCAAGAGAAACGTTAACTGTAGATCTTCCTGCTACATTTATTTCCTGGGTTCCAAATCCTATAGAACTAAAAACTAGCACTGAAGAGCTAGATGGCACTTCTATTGAATAATTTCCGTCGAAATCTGTAACGGTTCCAACGCCTTGTGCACCTTTTAACAATATCGTTACACCAGCTGCTGGCATACCATCATCTTTTGAGATTACGGTACCTGTTACGGTTAAATTTTGCTCACTTACTTTTAGCGTTTCGTCTTTTGTATATGTCTCTGTGATGGCATATGTACTACTAAAGGACAAGCCAACTAATAAAGCCAGAACCAACTTCGGCTTTATTGAGCATTTCTTTATTTTGTTTGTTTGATACATAAAAATACTTTTTTGGTTTTACGGTTAAATTTCATAATTAAAGTGTAATAAAAAATGAACTCTAGTTAGTTCTCAGTTTTTTCTTTTAACATTTTTAAGGTTGACTCGATTTAAAAACGTTTTGAATTTTGGTAGTTTTTCATTGATCATTGTTAGAGTGTTTTAATTAATAATATTTTAGAATTACTAAAAGTGCCTAAACATTATTAATCAGTAATTCTGTTAACAATTTTATAAATATTACTTAATATATAGTCTAAATCATGATTCTATATCACTAAATTATCACCCATTTTCACTTGTAAACCCTTATAAACAAAGGAATAGCATAAAATACCGTTAATTTATAGTGTTAAATGATAGAAATTCCGAAATCGATATAATTTAGATACTAAATTTATGAAACCAAAATGTAATCAAGGGGTATTTTATTAAAAATTCAATTTCAACATACACTTTACTCCTTTCTCTTAGAAATAAACAATTGGGTAAATTTGACTTCAAGCGCTTATTTTAAGCATCCAGAACGGGCCTAATAAAGTTTCGGCAAAGCAACAATTGGTTAACCAATTATCTTGTTTAAAAATAGACTAATTGCAGTATAACCTCACTCCTATTTATAAATTCTAAGTGTTTACATCACCTTTAAAGAAGCAATACTTCTTAGCCTAAATATGCAGAATAGCTTGCTAATTAAAATTTTATTATAAAATAATTAGAGAAGCGTACCAATGAATTGTATAATAGTTCTCCAAAACGTTTCCCAATTGGATTAGAAAAAAATGATTATTCAAATTATAGATAAGAAGAATATGTGATGTGCTTTTATGGCACTTAATTCCGCCTCTACTAAGGGGCCAACCAGGTTTTATTTACGCCTAACAGATTAAAAAAAGAGCTGAAGTGAAATTCTTAAATAATCCCGAAACCTAAGCACTGAATGGGACGCAAGTAAATCATTTCAGCCCTAATGTGGCAGAAAACAAACCATTTTAATATAGACTATCCAAAAGATATAAAACACAAAAAACCCTTTTAAGAAAACTCTTAAAAGGGTTTACAAAGTGAAAAAAAACAAACTTGTTTCACTTAACAAACAAACTAAAAAACTAACTATTATTTCATATGACTTTTTTCCATTTTATTCAATCGCAAAAGCGCTTCCATAAAGTAATAATCTGAATAAATAATTGGAACGTCAATTTCTGAATCATGAGGTAAATGCCCTGTAGAATGTAACAAAAGGGCTTCATTTGTATCGCCACTAAAATAAGCATCAGAACCTAAAAGGGTTATCAGCTTTTTAGCTTCGTTAAAATATTTTTCTTTTAATACTGTATCTTTTAATTGTTCTGATAGCTCTAACATTCCGCAAGCAACAACTCCTGCAGCGGATGCATCTTTTGGTGCATTTGGAATTTTTGGATCGTCAAAATCCCAATACGGCATACCGTCTTCTGGTAAACGCTCGATGAAATGATCGGCTAATTTTTGTGCGGTAGTTAAAAAGGCTTCATCTCCAGTCTCTCTATACGACATAGAGAATCCGTAAATTCCCCAACCTTGACCTCTGGCCCACATAGAGTCGTCTGAATATCCTTGATGTGTACGGCCTTCAATAAAAGCTCCCGTTTCCTCATCAAAACAAGCCACGTGATAAATAGAATAATCTGGGCGTACCAAATATTTCATAGATACCTCTGCATGGCTTTTAGCAATATCGTACAAACGTTGATCGCCACCGTTTTTGGCTGCCCAAAACAATAACTCTAGGTTCATCATATTATCTATGATCGTGTTGTACTGAAATTTATGTTTCATTACTGGCCACGATAAAATAGTCCCAACCTTAGGGTTATAAAGGGTAGCTAAAGTATCTGCGGCAGATAGTAATATGGTTTTATAATCTTCGTTACCGGTTAATCTGTAACCGTTTCCATAACTACAATATACCATGAATCCGATATCATGATTTTCGGCTGGAGTATAGGCTATTGTTTTTAGCGGAGCTGTAAATTTTTCTGCTCCTGCTTTAATTTCTGGATCTTTAGAATATTCGTAAGCATACCAAAGCACACCAGGCCAAAAACCTGAACACCAATCTTTAACCCCCACTAAATTCCAATCTTTTTGTCCTTTAGATATATTTCTAGGAAAACTGTCTGCACTTTTTAGATTTTGTAAGGTGCTTTTAATTTTAGTCACACTTTTATCTAAAATCAAATCTTCATTTGATTTTTGTGCTACTATTGCAACCTCATCACTCTGTGCTTTTTTCTCTTGCTTATTATTACAAGACAGCAGGAGAGCCATACAAAAAACTGCTGTAGTAAGTTTTAAAATCTTCATATTTATTATGCTTTTATTGAATGCTAATTTGATAAAACTTATAATGAGTACATTCACCATAAGTTACTATGCAATAATAAAAACACCTGTCACATTAACGTATAAACTATGACTCAATTTTGATAAACTATAACCCTTTTACATACATAAAGTGCAGTATTTATGGGTGTTTACTACTTTTATAGTATAAAAACACCATAATTTACAGGATAAATGATTTCTCCCCTTCTACCTTCTAAAAATGAAATTCGCAGGAGTCTCACTATTAGAGTTTTCAACTTTTAAACCCAATAAAATTTAATTTTCCAACTCAAACGCTCTTCTCTTGGCTTCTTTTTCTGTTGGGAAATCTGAAGGCATTTCGGTTTGGGTAATCGCTCCTGTTGCTGCCCATTCAACACCCCGTTTAAATACTGTAATAAACCCAACCCCTTCGAAAGCTTCAACATCATGACCTAAAGTGGTATGAAACACTCTTCCTTTACCGTAATCTATAGTCATTATTACAGGTTCTTTTTGTTGTAACTCTTCTGCTTTCAAGGTTGAAACAGCGGTAGCTAAAATAGTGACATGATTTGCCGGACCTCTTAAAAAGGCATAGCACTCATCGGAGGTATGCATCCATTGTAAAGGCATCCCGTGCATAATCGGATGTTCAGGATTGTAAGTGGTCACAAGAAACGCTTCTCGTTTGCCATGTTTTCCGCCTGGCCCAAGAGCATAATCTTTTTTAGGTTTATTGTGCTCATCGACATATAAATAGGGACCATCTTTTTCTGTTCGGCCTCCCCAGCCCCCAATCCCAATCATATCGTTATAAGCCGGCCATTCTGGGAACGAATTATCTGCAGCATGAACACTCACAAAACCACCTCCATTTTTTACATAGGCTTCAAAGTTCTTCTGAGTTTCTTCTGGCCAAGGAGCAGCTTTATAACCGAAATTGGAAATAACCACATCATATTTTGAAAATTTAGGATTAAAATCGGGGTCAGCTTTAGGTTTTCCTTCTATTCCGTCGGCTAAATTAGCCAAGGGTAACCAATCTTTATATTTTTCACTTTTATTTAAAAACCGTGTCCTTAAAATATCGACCTTAAACAAGCCGGTTTCTTCTAAATACTGTTTCATCATAATTGTTGATTTTGGCCACACATCGTGATTGTTCTGACCATCGACAATTAAAACTTTTATTTTCTTTTTTACTTCTGCATTACTAAACGCACTTGTACTTAAACATACACTCAGTAATAAAAACACTATTCGTTTAAACATGTTTCAACCTATTTTTAATTCGTTCAGGGTTATGATTATTCAGATCATTTAGAAATTTCTAAATCCCTAGTATTGATTTTAAAAGTTGTTCGTCGGGTTTCGCACTAGCAAAATCATCAAAACTACGTTCTGCGGCTTCTATAATATGACTTTGAATAAACGGCGCTCCTTCTTTAGCCCCTTGATTTGAAGATTTTATACAACATTCCCACTCCATTACAGCCCAAACATCGCAGTCGTATTTTGTTAGTTTTGTAAAAATACTTTTAAAATCTACCTGACCATCTCCGAGAGATCTGAATCGACCAGCACGATCGCTCCAATCGGCATAACCGCCATAAACCCCTTGTTTTCCTGAGGCGTTAAATTCTGCATCCTTTACATGAAACGCTTTAATACGCTCGTGGTAATAGTCTATAAACTTTAAATAATCTAATTGTTGGAGTACAAAATGACTAGGATCGTATAAAATATTGGCGCGCTTATGATTTTTAGTAGCATCTAGAAATCGTTCAAAAGAGGTTCCGTCGTGTAAATCTTCTCCCGGATGCAACTCGTAACAAACATCGACGCCCTGCTCATCAAAATGATTTAAAATAGGTAACCACCGTTTTGCCAATTCTTCGAACCCCATGTCTACCAATCCTTGTGGTCGTTGTGGCCAAGGATATACGGTATGCCACAATAAGGCTCCAGAAAAAGTAGCATGCGATGCTAGTCCTAATTTCCCACTTGCAGTTCCCGCTTTTTTAAGCGTATCGATAGCCCACTCTGTTCTTGCTTTCGGGTTACCCTTAACTTTGTCTGGTGCAAAGCCATCAAACAAAGTGTCGTAAGCAGGGTTTACAGCTACCAATTGTCCTTGCAGATGGGTTGATAATTCGGTAATTTCTAATCCGTATGAATTCACCTTAGCTTTTAATTCATCGCAATACGTATCACTTGTCGCTGCAAGATCTAAATCTATTAAACCAGATTCCCATGTTGGAATTTGAATGCCTTTATACCCTAAATCTGACACCCATTTACATAAGCCGTCTAGGGTATTAAATGGCTTTTCGCTTCCTACAAATTGTGCTAAAAATATAGCTGGTCCTTTAATTGTTTTCATATCCGTTCCTAGCCTCTCAAAAGCAAGAGGCATTTATTTTATATTAATATTATATTTTAGTCCAGTTTGAATTATTATCGTTGCTTTCCACAGCTGCATAAATAAATTTCATACCACGTACGCCCTCCTCTATCCTTGGATAATCTGGATTTTCGACAACTTCTCCTGCATTTACACTTAAAATGTGCTTGGCAAAATTCTTATAAATGGTTGCAAAAGCTTCTAAATATCCTTCTGGATGCCCCGACGGAATTCTTGAAACCTCTAGCGCTTCAGGGTGAAGACCATTTCCATTTGGTGAATATATTTTTTTAGGTTCATTTAACCATCGAGTAATTAATTCGTTCGGATTTTCTTGATACCATTCTAAGCTTCCTTTCTCTCCATAAACCTTAATGGCTAAATTATTTTCTTCGCCTAAAGCGATTTGAGAAATTGAAATGCTTCCTTTTGCTCCATTCTCCATACGGATAAGCATATTACCGTCGTCGTCTAAAACGCGACCTTTCCCAAACACCCCTAAATCGGCTGCTACCTCAGCAACATTAAGCCCAGTAACGTAAGAAATTAAATTTTCTGCATGTATACCAATATCGCCTAGAGCACCTCCAATTCCCGATTTGGAAGGATCGGTTCTCCAAGCTGCTTGTTTTTGTCCTGTGGTTTCTATGGTTGTAGACAACCAGCCTTGCAGATATTGGGCTTGTATTTTTCTAATTTTACCCAGTTCGCCGGCAGCTATCATGGCTTTGGCCTGCTTTACCATAGCGTTCCCAGTATAATTATGCGTAAGTGCAAATAATTTACCACTTTCCTTTATGATGGATTGTAATGTTGTGGCTTCTTCAAGCGTTAATGTTACAGGCTTATCGCAAATCACGTGAAACCCATGTTCTAGAGCCATTTTAGCTGGTGGAAAATGCATGTGATTCGGAGTTACGATAGCCACAAAATCCATTCGGATGTCTTCTGGTAATTCTTTCTCTTTAAGAATCATCTCTTCAAATGTTTTGTAGCACCTGCTTTCTTTTAAATGCAATGCTTTTCCCGAAGCAATAGATTTTTCTTCAGTACTACTAAATGCACCACATACTAATTCAATCATACCATCTATGGCCGCCGCTTTTCTGTGTACATCTCCAATAAACGAGCCGGTGCCACCACCGACCATTCCCATTCTTAATTTTCTAGTCATCATAACCTTATACGTGTTCTGTTATTAACGATTTATTTTTTTTCATATATATATTTAAGCCCAAAAAGGCTACGATAAGAATTGCAGGAAGTATAGACATTGTTCTTAAGGCCTCTTCTGCACTGGCATTATCCATTAAATGTCCCATTATGGGTAATACTATAGAAACCGAAAACATACCAGCTCCTCCCATAATAGAAAGTCCTAGAGCTCCTGTTTCTGGCAGGTATTCGGCAACAAAACCTAACATGGTTGGCCAGAAAAATGTTACCCCAATAGCAAAAACGGCAGCTGCTACAAAGGTCATTCCCTCACTGGTAATAGTAAGTAGCCATAAGCCAATAAAAGTAAAAATGGCTGAATATAATAACATTCCGGAAGGCTTTAATTTATGCACGACCTGACCAGCAAATAGTCTACCCAAAGCCATTATGCCGTTAATAAATGCCAATACCAATAAAGGAGAAGCTACAGATGATTTTAAAAGAGATTCTATGCGCTGCGTAGTTCCTAACTCTGAAGCGGCAGTAAGTAACATACAAAACACCATAAATAGAAATAAAGGATTGAAGATACTAGAGAACATTTTTTTGTTGCTTACCCCCAACTGAACCCGCTCGGTTACTGGAATATTTTGCCCATAAAACAACACAGCATATAATATTAATGGAATGAATAAGGTGCCCACCATAACTTGCCAACTTAAGCCTAACACATCCATGATAAGCCATGCTACCAAGGCCCCAATTACAATTCCTCCTGGAAACCACACATGAAATCTGTTTAACATTTTAGTTTTTTCCTTCGGATACATCGAGGCAATCATTGGGTTTAAAGCCGCTTCTACCATACCGTTTCCGATACCAATACATAAGGTGGCTATAAATAAGGAGGTCATAGAATCGGCCATAAGAGTTAATACGATACCTAGAGCATGCGTAATAAAGGCCATCCAAATGATTTTTTTTATCCCTAGTAAATCCACTAAAGGTCCCCCAATAATCATAGCAATAGTAAATCCAAAAAAGGCTGGTGCAAAGGCATAGCCCAATTGTTCTAAAGTTAATCCTACGCCTTCTGGACCAAATACCGTTTCTAATCGTGCTCGAATAGCAAATGTCATTGCTGTTGTAATTAAAGCGAGGCAGCTCGCTAGAAAAAGCCTGTCTTTATTAATGCCTTCCATAAAAATTCACTTAGTTAGTTTGTAAATACAAAATAATCTTCCTGATTAAGACTATAATGTAGCAGGCAAAAGTGTTTTTGGTTTATAAGATTTAGGTGAATTATATTTCCTAAAGAATCTTTTCACTTTTGTGTGGTTGATGCTTTGTGAAAATAAGGAATACCTTTAAAAAATGCGTCTATAATTATTCAGTGAAAAATATTAAACACCTTTAAGAAAGGTTTTAGGTGTTTTGTAATTCTAATTCCTCGCACCTAAGTCGATAAGTATTAGGAGAACATTTTTCATGTTTTTTAAAGACTGTAGCAAAATACTGACTAGACGTAAACCCACACATGTAGGCCACTTCGGCTATAGTAAGATTTTTATGTTCCTGAAATATCTTTTTAGATAGTTCTAAGCGCTTCATGGTTAAGTAGCGCATGGGAGTTAAATTTGTTATTTGTTTACAATGGTAAGTAAATCGCGTTAAACCTACACCCGCAGATTGTGCCATTAATTCGATAGTCCATTGCTCGGAAAGATTTTTTTCTAACTCTTTTAAAAAGTATCCTACACTTCTTGAACTATCGGTTAAGGCTTCATTTAATACAATATCATCGGCATCTAAAAGATCTAGTAAAGCCAACAATAACTGGTTAATTAAGACTCTTATTTTTGAGGCACTACTACCATTTTCATCGGCATTTATAGCTTTATTTAACTTACAAAAACAATCTTTGATACTCTGATTTGTTTTTAAAATTGATTTTTCATTATATCTTAAAATGTTTGTAAGTCGCTTTAAATCGTGTTCCGTCAAGGCAATCCAATCTGGCCAAACCCAATCTTGATGTGGCCTTCTAACACCTAAATCTATAATCACCCAGTAAAACTTTCCCATACCAATATTAGGGTTCCCAACTTTATGAGCTTCCCATGGTCGTGTAATCGTTAAATGGTTTGGCTTAAGCAAAACTTCCTTCCCTTCCTGTGCATACGGCATACTCCCCGATTCTAGAAAATGAAATTCTATCCCTTCATTTCTATGCCAATCTAAGCCCCAATCTTGTGGTTCATTAGCATCCCAGTATCCAACACTATTTAATCCTAGCGTATTTTCATCTAAACGATTACCCGGATAAGAATGCCTGGAAAGTCCGTTAAAATCTATTTTTTTACGACGGAAAGCATCTATTAAAGGCAAACAGGTATCGGCATGATAAACAATACCTTCTGCCATATAGGGTTCGATTTTATTCTGAGTTGCTTTCACTAATGATAAATAAATTTTCGCTCTACAAAATACGTATTTTTTAATACTTATACATTTACTTTATATATTTATCAAATTAAAGCTACTCTTTTAACTTATTTGGCAATACACCTATACCCTATAAAAACCATACCCGTATATGTAAGCTCAAGATGTTTAAAACATTTCAGTGGTATAATCTGAACTGTTTTTAAATATATTTTGTATTATTTTACTCACCTTTAAAATTATTAAACACTTCCTAAATTAACTATGAATACACTTAAGTTTTTTATGCCATTGCTAATACTAGCAAACACCTTAATTATTAGCGCACAATCAACCTTTAACGGTATAATAAAAGACAGTAACAACACCCCTATTGAAGGTGTAAACATAATTCTAAATTCATCCCTATACAGCGTAAGTAATGCTCAAGGTGCGTTCACCATTAAAAATATTCCTAACGGGACATATGCTTTTAACATTTCTCACATAGGTTATAAAAGTATACATGATACCCTAACATTTAATTCTACCACTAAAACCCAGTCCTATGTTTTAACAACCGACTTATTAAATTTACACACAGTTGTAGTAACGGGTACTTTCAGCCCAAGAACAGCTCTAGAGTCTAACACTGCTGTTAGCACCTTAAATACTAAGGAAATTCAACAGGTATATCCGCAAGGCACTGCTAATTTATTACAAAATATTACCGGCACTTATACCGATGCTTCTGCTGGCGAAGTATTTACGAGGGTGTATACTAGAGGTGTTTCGGCGGCTGCCGAAGACGATATGGGATGGTACTATGTGTCTTTACAAGAAGATGGTTTACCTGTAAGTTTGGTACAACACTCCTATTACGGTTCCGATTTATTTAATCGCACCGATTTAACCACGCAACGCGTGGAAGCTTTGAGAGGTGGAAGTGCATCTATTACCGCTATGAATGCCCCTGGTGGTGTTTATAACTTTATTTCTAAAACTAATACAGAAGCTTTAGGGGGTGAAATTCAGATTCAAACCGGAGTTCAAGGGGAAGGCAATTTAATGTACAGAGTCGATGGGATCTATGGTGGAGATTTAGGTAACAATTGGTCTATAAACTTTGGTGGCCATTACAGGCATGATGAAGGTGCTAGAAATACCGATTTCACTTTTAATAAAGGCGGACAACTTAAGTTTAACGTTATTAAAGAAAACTCGCGCGGGTATTTTAAACTTTACGGAAAATATTTAAACGATTATACTAACCGATATACTGGCGTTGCTGCTACAAATTGGGATAACCCTAAAGCTGCCTTTGGCCAAAATTTTAATTATACTGCCTTAATGATGCCAGGATTTAGTGCACAAATTCCAGACGGAAGGTATTTAAGTGAAGGTAAAACCAATAGTTTCGATCCTTCAAAAGGTGCACATGTTAAAGATTTAGCAGTTGGATTTGATTTCTTTCAATATTTAGGCAACCAATGGACTATAAAAAATAATGTAAAGTTCTCCTCTAAACGTGCCAATTGGCAAACCTCTATAAGTAATGCTTTTGTATCGATTAGCGATCCAACGGCGTACTATCTTATAAGTAACGGAAATCCGTTTCCTGTTGGACAAATTGTATTTCGAGATGCCAATTCTGGCAACGAGCTAGCTAGAATAGATAATAGTGGTATTTTCTCTGGAAATCCTTCTGAATATTTAACCAATGGAAGACTACCTAATGATGCTATTATGGGAACCTCGACCTGGTATAAAGATAATGACGCGAACGAAATCATGCAGCAATTAACGCTTAGAAAAGCGTGGGATAAGCATGATTTAAATATGGGGCTAGCTTCTGGATTTTCGGACACCTCTGTGTTCACTCAAGGCAGTTTTGCATTTTCAACGTACGAGAATAATCCGCGTATGCTACAAGTAACTTTAGAAAACCCAAATGAAGCCGTTGTTGCCTTATCCGATCGTTTTGGGGTAAGTAATTACGGTGGATTATTTTTTACTAACAGCAGTGCTAAAGTCACGCAACTGGCTGCTTTCGCCAACGACCATTGGACAATAACCGATAAGCTTAAATTGGATTTGGGATTGCGATACGAATCCATTACGCATAAAGGTAGCAATGACAGATTTGCGCCGTTTACCCAAGTAGGTGGATTAGATGGCAATGAAAACACAGCGTACGACAACAATATTTTACAACCTACGGGGGCGCAAGACGACTTTAACTTCACCTATAATTACCTGTCTTATTCTGGAGGAATCAATTATGAAGTTACTGAAGATGCAGCAGCATTTGCACGTGTTTCCAAAGGCCATAAAGCACCAGAATTGAATTACTATTTCAACAACTTCTCGAATGTCCCTATCAACAAAAAAGGAGAAGTACAAGATATCAATCAAATCGAATTAGGGTTTAAATCTAGTTTTAAAACCATTTCGTTTACTACTACTTTATTTTGGAGTGAACTTAAAAACATTGGAGTTTCAAATTTTGAATTTGATGAGGAAACCAGTAATATTTTCTATACGCCAATTCAGTTTAACACCTCTAGAACTGTGGGCTTAGAATGGGAAAGTGTGTATGCACCTTTTGAACATTTTGCCTTTCGTTTTAATGGTGTTATCCAAAACCCAAAGGCTACAAATTGGAAGGTTTATGATGCAGCTGGTACGGTTGATACTGGCGATGATAGCATTACCGATTATTCTGGAAACACCTTGGCTTTTAATCCTAAATTGATGTTTAATTTAAATGCAGAATACAACAAAAACAAAGTGTCATCTTTTATTAAATGGCAATATATGGGCACACGAGAAGGAAATGTGGCCAATGCGTTTCAATTAAACCCCTATAGTATTTTTAGTGCGGGGTTTGGCTATCAGTTTACCACTAATATATCGGCAAATGTACTCGCTACAAACCTATTTAATTCAGACGGATTGGCTAATTTCTTAGGAGCCAACACCTTTGGAGCCAATGCCAATGGTGCTACTCCAGAATATATTGAAGCTAATCCCGATGCTAGTTTTGTTGTAGTGCCTGTTTTACCACGAGCAATGCTCTTACAATTAAACTACAGTTTCTAGTGGCCTCTGTAAAGTGAGACATTAATGTAAAAAAAAGAGGCTGTCTAAAAAGAGTAAAAATTCGTCATTCTGAATTTATTTCAGAATCTCATCATATATATAACGTGATTGTATAAGATTATTTGGGTGGTTCAAGCAACTAATTTAGCAAATACAAACCGAATAGAAAATCCTTGCGGATTTTCTATTCGGTTTGCAGCAGCAATTAATTTTATACGGGGTTGTACACCGTTTTTTATTGTTTTATATATTCCTTTGTTTTAAAGAAAGTTCTTGTGTCATTAAACACTTTGTCAGTTTTATAATCAATCAGCCACATATTGACTTTAAGTTCATTCAGTAATTCGTATTCCAATCTTACAAATCCGTATTTCTCTGAAAAATAGCTTGTCAGTTTTGTAATTCCAATATTTGATTTAGCAGTACTTTCAATAATATAACAGTTAATATTTCCGATTTCAGTGTTGACAGTTTTCTTATCGGTTATTTTGTAATTATAGGTTAATAGTAATTCTCCTTCCCACTTTCCCCACATTTCATTTCCCCAACCTTCTCCGATAAGCATTTGGTCAGTCCATTCTGTCCCAATTTCGAGTGGACTTTTTATAAATGGAAAAGGTGCAGTTTCCAATGAATTGAAAAATCCTTCTCGGATTGGATGAATCCAAACATTGTTGCTATTTTCAACTGCTCCTGTTGACGATAAAGAAGCGTACATTGGCTCTTCTAAATAAGAAATTTGAGTTTGATTTTCATTTGTTCTGTTAGTGTCTTCAACTGGCTTTACCAATAAATGAATTTTGTCAGTTCCTATACTGTCTGATTTTGTTTGTACAAGCTCAAAATCGACTTCTCTTTTCTTTTTTTCTTGATTGTGTCTGCTTCTATTTTTTTTCAGTTTATACTTTTTGTCTTTTATAATAATTTCATAGTCATAAACGAAAACACTTCCTGGTTTATAAATTTTATTATTTAAGTCAATACTATCTTCTTCAATTATAACGGAATCGTATTGTTGAGAATATCCGATTTGAACTAAAATCAGGAATATAAAAGTCAATTTTGAGTTCATAAATTTCGTTTTTTTTGGTCAAATGGTGTACAACTAATGAAATGAGAACCTGAATCACGTTCAGGTTGACGAAACCTCTACTTTTTAGACAGCCTTCTTTATATTCTTTAAAATTACTTTTTCTCGTTTTCTAATTCTTCTAAAGTCCAGTAATCTTCTCTATGTTCTGAATTTTTTCTAGCTTTACGCACCACATTTTTATGAAAACCTCCTACATCATTCATGGCTCTTACATAACTTAATACATCTGCAATCCATTGATCGTCATTAGAATTCAATGCCATCATAATACCATATTCTTTACCATCTACAGGGCCTATTAGTCCGTTTAAAAGAATCTTACTAAGTAAATCTGTATCGTCGCCAATCACTCTTGGGCTACCAATTAAAGACGGTGCCACCAGTGTTCCATCTTCCATAGCTTCTCCTTTTAAATCGGCACCATGACAAGTCACACATAATTGGTTGTACGAATCGTATCCTCTAAGAACACTTCGTTTTTCGTTCACATTTCTTCCGCTTAAGCGTTGCTTTAATTGTTCTAATTTAGAATCGTCTTTCTTTAAACTCTCCACCACACTATGCGTAATAATTTCATTATCCTTAGCCTGTTCTCCAATAGCTTCCAGTAATGCCGTAGCCTCTTTGGCTTTGCTATAACGTAAACTTAAAGCCAATTGATTCACAACATCTATGGATGAGTCTGATGTTAACGCTTCTAAATTTTTAATAATATCGGTATCTCCAGATTTTAAAAATGTTTCACTCAATCTTATCGCAGTTAAACGTACGCGAGGGTCTTCATCTTTAAATTTTTGTAAAATAATATCTTTATCTACAACGCCCAACCCTTCTAAAGTCCACAGTGCATGCACGCGCTGAATTCCTAGATCTTTATCTGTTCCAAACAAATTATCCCAAAACGATTCGTTATTTATAGCCACCTCTTTTAATTCTGGAATGACACTGCTGTCTTCCTTTAAAATAATTAATTTCTGAGCCGTGTTACGATACCAACCATTTGGATGTCCTAAAAATGGCACCAATTCTGAAGCACTTTTATTTAACAATTCTGGTTTTGTATCTGGTTTAATATCCTCATGAACAATTCTATAAATTCGTCCTTTTCCTATATTTTTATCCAATTCTTTACGTATAATCACCGGGCGTAAAGAGCTTCCCTTTCTTGTCCAGTTACTTTCTTGAATAATGCCTCGGTACATATCTACAATATACAAAGCGCCATCAGGGCCTGTTTTAGCTTGTGTGGGTCTAAAATTCAAGTCTGTAGACGCCATGAATTCAGCTTGATCGTAGGCATTATACAATACTTTTTTACCATTCTCTACTTTTACTTTTGCTCTACGGATTAGTCGTCCCACAGGTTCTGGAATAAATAAATCGCCATACAATGAAGGTGGTAATTTGTGTCCTCTATAAATTTCTTGTCCGGCAACGCCTGTAAAATGATTTAAGGTATTATCTGGACGTAATCGTTTTGGACCTCCCTGAACATCGGGTGTTCCTACTACTGGCCAAGGCTCCATAAATCCTTCTGCCAATCGTCCTTTCGGATTATAATCGCCGTACACCGCAGGTTGTTGAAATCCGTAAGCTGGATTTTCTGCACCGGCTGAAGAGTAGTACATATTTCCCATATCGTCTTGGGTTAATCCCCATTGTCCGCTAGGCATATTATCAAGAGAATCTACAACTACTTTATTTTTTGTAAACTTAAAACGGATAGGATTGTACGTGGTATATACCCAGTTATCCAGGTTCCAGATTAAACCACTTTGTTGGTGTTCTAAATTTCCACCTCGTCGGTTTGGATTATAATACACACGTTCTTTGGTATCGGCTACCCCATCGTTATCGGTGTCTTTGTAACTCCACAAATCGTACGAATAGGTTTCATTAACAATCAATTCATTTTCTAGGGGTAATATCATTCTTGGTAGCATAAGACTATCAATAAAGACGGTGCTTTTATCCATTTTTCCATCCCCATCTAAATCTTCAAGTAATTTAATTCGGCTAACAGGCACATTGGTTCCGGTACCATCTACATCCTGCATATAGGTATTCATTTCGGCCACATACATACGTCCGTCTCCATCCCAAGCCAAAGTAATAGGTTCATCTACCATAGGTTCGCTTGCCACCAATTCGGCCTTATACCCTTCTGGTAAATAAAAGGTTTTCATACTTTCTTCTGGAGATAAAAAAGCTGAAGATGCCTCTTTTATAATTTCAGGTTTTTCATAAATTTTATCAACGTATTCTTTCTTCTTTTCTTTACAATTAGAAAAAAGAAAACCTATCAATAAAACAGGCAACATGTTTTTAATCATCATTCTTTTAGTTTAATTAATTAGAGTTAGTTAGTTAGTTAGTTAGTTAGTTTTTAGTCATACATCCTTTTGAATATTTCTTTTTGAAAACTGAAAACCCAAAATAATATAATGGAAGTAATCTCAAATATAAAGATCTCTCGCCACATGCTCGTACAGTTTTTTTCAGTGAAAAATATTGTACTTTACGATGAAACCTCGGCTTTCATAACACCGTAATACGCTCTTTTAAATGAATAGCTTCAGACGAACTCCCTACCAAAATCTCGAAGGTTCCGGGCTCTACTGTCCAATTCATGTTTATGTCTAAAAGCTCCAAATCTTCTGGTTGTAAGGTAAAATGAACGGTTTTGGTTTCGCCTGGTTTTAAAGTAACTCTATCGAAGCCGCGAAGTTGCGACTCGTAAGTCGTTACGCTACTCACCTCATCTTTTATATACAATTGAACAACCTCGTCTCCGGTACGTTTTCCTGTATTTTTCACTTTAAATGACACGTATATAGCGCTTTGGGAGTGTTTTGTTTTCTGATTAACAACTAAATCACTGTATGAAAATGTTGTATAACTTAGTCCGTATCCAAACGGATATAACGGCCCCAACACACGTGTGTTGCCATAACCATTAGGTCCGGCTCCAGGTTGCCCCGCTTGCGATCCGGGTTTATATGGAAAATTCAGTGGAATTTGTCCAACCGATTTTGGAAAGGTTACCGTTAATTTTCCGCCTGGATTATAAGCTCCAAACAAGGTTTCGGCAATAACTTCGCCTGCCGCTGTACTTGGGAACCAAGCTTCCAAAATTGCTGGCAGAAACTTATTTTCCCAATTAATGGTTAGCGGCTGTCCGTTAATTAGCACTAAAACCACAGGTTTTCCTGTTGCATACAAGGCTTGAACAAGTTGAAATTGCCGTCCAGGAAGTCCTAAGCTAGTTCGCGATTTGGTTTCACCCACACGTTTATCATCTTCACCAACTACAGCAATAATAATGTCCGATTTTTCGGCTTGCTTTACAGCTTCAGCAATACTTGCTTCTTCGGATGCCGAAAGTGGTGTTGGAATAATTTCACTACCTGGCCAATCGGGATCTACAATATCACAGCCTTTTACATACTGTACTTCGGCTTTATCTTTGGCATAGTTTTTTATCCCTTGATACACCGAGGTTGACGGATTATCGGCAGGACCATAACGACTGTAGGTAAAACTCACCTCGTCCGCCAAAGGCCCCGTTACCAATATATGTTTTATATTATTAACGTCTAAAGGCAACAGATTATTTTCATTTTTAAGCAGTACTAAAGATTCTCTATTGATTTGTTTTGAAAATTCTTCATCGGCTGCAGTATGCACCAAGTTATCTGAAGCCTTAGGGTTTTCAACATAAGGCGAATCAAATAATCCCAATCTGAATTTCACTTTTAAAACCTCTCCAACTCTAGAGTCGATGGTTTTCATTGAAATTTTTCCTTCTGCAATAAGCTCACGAAGGGGTTCTATAAAAGATTCTGGCGTGCGGAATGTAGTACGCACGTTTAAACCTGCTTCTACCACTTGCCGTACAGCTTCTTTATAATTTTCGGCTACATGGTGCTTGTCCGACACATATTCTACAGCTTCACTATCGGAAACAACATAGCCGTTAAACCCGTATTGTTCGCGAAGTAATGCGGTTAAAAAATAAGAACTTGCCGTTACCGGAACACCATCATAATCATTATAACTACTCATAATCCCCATCGGTTTCGCTTCCTGAATGACGCGTTTAAAGGGATATAAATGTAACTGATGCATTTCGCGCGGTGCCACATGCGGATCGGTTCGTGCGTCGCCATCTCTAGCCCCTTTCGGGATGCTGTAAACTGCAAAATGTTTAAGTGTTGCAGCCACACCTTGAGCTTGTAAACCTAGTGTCATCTGCTTACCCATTTCGGCAATGTGATAGGGTTCTTCGCCATAACATTCCAATACACGTCCCCAACGCTGATCTCTGGCTACATCTAAAATAGGAGCATAAATATTGGTATAGCCTAAAGCCTTGGCTTCTCGACCTACAATAGTTCCTGCTTTATAAACCAGCTCTTTATTCCACGTGCTTCCAATCCCGATGGGTGCCGGAAGCGGGGTTGCTTTTTTATGACATAATCCGTGAACACCCTCGTTAGTAAAATCGACCGGAATCCCTAAGCGTGTTTCTTCTACAAACCACTTCTGAACCGTATTGATGGCTTCGGCATGCGTGCTATACGGATAAGAATATGGTGTATGTGTTTTCTCTTGATTCCAAATGGTATTTAAATGCTCGTCGATATTGGCGATACCATCTTTCCAAATTCTGTTTTTCCATGCCGCTGTAGGTAACTCGTCTTCTAAAACCCTTGCAAAACCATATAAAGTTGCCATTTGGCATGTTTTTTCGTTCACATTCATCAAGGAAATGAGATTAGAAACGCGATCGTCTATATTGGCCTTAGGATCTTCGTAAACATCCTTAACGCCATTCTTATTAAAATCGATCCAATCGTTATGATATATTTTTGGACCATCTATTTTGAATGATGATAACAAAAACACACTTGATAAGAGAACTACAGTAGCTTTAAACTTCATGTTAAGTTTTAATCGTTTAGGCATTTTGAAACAGAATTTATTACATTTGATTTTCTATTATGGCTCTAGCATCTTCAGGACTTGTTTTCTGTTTTCCGGTAAGTAAGTAAATAATCATTCCAGCATCAGAAGGGTCAAAATCTCCTTTTTTAATACAGGTTAATTGTCTGCTATATAACCAATCTAATTGTTTTTTGATTTCTGGAGACTGCTCACGAATTGATGATGTTTTAATCCAATCGAATCGTTCCATAGGAGCTTTCATTCCGTCGTAATCTTTCCCACCATTTTGATCGACAATGCGGTCTACAATTAAACCTTTAGACTCGAATTTAGTTTTAATGTCGGCCCAAGTCCATCCGGAATGTTGCTCCCAATCGTAAGGCTTATCAGAATGATTGTTATTCCAATTAGAATGGGAAATTAAGCGTACAAATTTTAACTTAGATGTATCTGCTTTTGCAAGAGCACTCCCTACTACGTGCATTGGTCCAGCGGCTATAATGCTTAATGGGCTTGAAGCACTCGATTTATTAATTTCTTTGGTAATGGCATTTATCGCCTTTGTAGAATCGGCAACAGCTTCTATAAAATTTGTTTGATTAAAATGAAATATGTTCTGCCCTTCTAAGGCACTAATTTGCATTTCTTTTTGAGCATTTTTATGATCGTGGTTGCTCCCCCAAACGTGATCGCTAAACGTGTACACCGTTAGGCTATCTTGAAGATGCTTCGCAGCTAATAGGGCTAAGGTAAAAGGGGTTGCCGCCCAATCGTCGTGGTCGTGTTCATTCCCGTCCGAACTTACAACAATACGTCCCGTAGTATACGGAATGCTTTGTGCATAACTCCCAAAAGGGATACACCATAACACACAAAAAACAAGAAAAGAAGTAATAGTTTTCATACAATACACAAATTCTGTTAGTAGTTTAAATAGGCTTCGCATCAGATTGTAACAACAAATACCTGTACATCTCTAAATACACGATATTAAATCGTTAGCATACCATAAAGGATAATGGAAACGATTGGTTGCTATTTATAAACTGCTGATTGAAACACCTAATAAATGCTTTTTAAAAATGTAATACGGTTTCTTGCTTTTTTAAGACCAGAAACACGTATTACAATAATAAAAAGACTTTAGCTTGAAATATATAAGCTATGAAGCAAATACCATAACTTATTACCCATTCTGTACATTTGGCCAAGGCGCCTAGCTTATTGCTCCTCTTGCGATTCCTTTTTATGGTGTTCTATGTACTCGCTTGGCGTCATCTCGTATAACTCGCGGAATGTTTTCCCAAAATATGCAGCAGAATTAAAACCAGACATATGTGTAACTTCCTTAATGGTATATTTATCTTGTATTAATAATTCTGAAGCGTATTTTAAACGAATTGTTCGAATAAAGTTACTTGGATTTTGCCCGGTTATCGACTGAATTTTTCTGTAGAATTGCGAACGCCCGATACCTATTTCTTTTAATAAATGTTCTAATTTAAAATCGGTGTCGCTTATATTATCTAGAATAACTTTCGTTGTCTTTTCTAAGAATGCCTCATCTATTGAGTTTGAAGTAACCTCGTTAGGAGAAATTACGGCTCCTAATTTCGAGAATTTCTCACGAATTACACGTTTAGCCTCTAACAAATTGTCTATTCTCGCCTTTAACACGTTTATATTAAAAGGTTTTCCTAAATAGCCATCAGCACCAGTTTTATACCCCTCTATACGGTCTTCCTCTAAGGCGCGAGCTGTTAATAGAATAACAGGAATATGGCAAGTTTCGAATTCAGATTTTATTTGTTTACACAATTCAAATCCGTCCATTTTCGGCATCATAACATCGCTCACTACAATATCTGGATAATATTTTTGAACTTTTGCTAGGCCTTCTTCCCCATTAACGGCTTCAATAATTTTATAGAAACCGCGTAATTCGTTCTTTAAATGGTCTCGTAATTCTTTATTATCTTCTACTACTAAAATAGTTGGTAAATTATCGTTTTTTACTTCGCTTTCTTTCATTGATGCTTCCGAAATATCATCAGAAATAAGCATATCGTATTCAATAGATTTCATAGAGTTTATTAAAAACTCATCCTTAACCACTGTAATTTCTCCCGTTTCAGCCTTTTTATTGATAGGAATTCTTACAATAAACTTACTCCCTTGGTTAATCTCACTTTCTACAAGAATTTCACCACCATGTAGTTCTACCAAACCTTTGGTAAAATTCAACCCGATACCTGTACCTGTCTTATTAACATCGACATTATAAAATCTAGAAAATATTTTTTTAAGCTGCTCTTTATCTAGACCAATCCCCGTATCTTCTACAATTATTTCAACAAAAGAAGTTGGTTGTTTTTTAGCCTTATTAATTTTATTAGTCAATTTATTTTTACCAGAAACCTCCTGCACAGATACTTTAATTTCGCCACCATTATTGGTGAATTTTATTGCATTCGAAATTAAATTGGTTAGGATTTTTTCAATCTTATCAAAATCAAAAAACGTTATCAATTGATCTGTATTTGAAGTAAATGTATAATCGATGTTCTTTTTAGCGACTAAGCCTTTAAACAACGAAAATATATCGTTACTAAACTTAACAATATCGCCCTTTTGCACCTGTAATGGCGCCATACCAACTTCCATTTTACGATAATCTAATAACTGATTTACTAGGTATAATAAGCGTCTAGCACTTCTTTGAATAGATAATGCCGACGTTTTAACCAATTCCGGATCGTTATATCCAGCTACTAATTTATCTAAGGGGTTTAAAATTAAGGTTAAAGGGGTTCTAAACTCATGTGATACATTTATAAAGAACTCTAATTTCATTTGGTCGAATTCCCGTTCCTTTTCCGCATTAATTCTGTTTTTATAATATTTCTTTAAATACCAAAACCCAATAGAGGCCAGAATTAAATATAAAAGATAGGCTGTCCACGTTTTCCATGGCGGCGAATTTAATTTTAAATTCACAGCAGTTACCGGTGCATTTTCCCAATCGTTAGAAGTCGATGCCTTCACTTTAAAGGTATAAGAACCCGGCTGAAGATTAGAAAAATTGACCACTCTATTACTACCTGCTTCAATATAGTCTTCGTCTAGACCTTCCATTTTATAGGCATACTTAACTTGTTCCTGATTTTGGAAATGAAGTGCTATAAAATCGAACGATATATTGGTCTGATTGTAATTTAATTCTACATTATTAATTTCGGAAACTGGGGCTGTTAAAACAAACTTATTATTAACCGCATCTCCAACTTTTATTAACTTATTATTTATTTTAAGGGCAGTAATTTTAGGTTTTAATTTTTCTGAAGTATTAATAAAAATATCATTAGGTTTAAAAATATTAAATCCGTTGATACCTCCTAGCAAAATACGGCCATCTCTTGTTCTGGTAATCGCCTTACTTTGGTATTCCATACCCTGAATTCCATCATGTGTATTAAAGTTTTTAAAGTGTTTTGTTTCAGAATTAAAAAAAGACAATCCACTTCGTGTTGTTATCCAGAAATCATGATTTAAATCTTGAATAACTCCAGTAACTAGGTTGTTTGGTAAACCGTCTTGAGTAAAATAGGATTCTAAAAGGTTTAAATCTGGATCTAATTTAAAGATTCCAATATCTGTTCCTAACCAAATATTATCTAAATGGTCTATGGTAATATCGTTAATACGGTTACCTATGATCCCGTTAATATTGACTTCTTCAAATTTAATTTTGTCTGGAATACCAATCCCAAAATCATCTAAATTGACATAATTTAAACCTAGAGAAGTCCCTACCAACAGCCTGTTTTTAGAATCTATAAATAGTGAAAACACAAAATTACTTAACAATCCGCTTTGTGTATTTTCTCCAATTCTATAATGATGAAAAATTTTATTTTTTCGGTCGAAAAGATCTAAACCTTCATCTCTTAATCCCAGCCAAACCCGACGTTCTTTATCTTCAATACCTGTCCAAACCGAGTTTTGACCAAGCGTATTCGGGCTACCTTCATGGTGTAAATACCGTTGAAATATTTTTGTTTCCGGATTGAATTTACTAACTCCGCCATCTAAAGTACAGACCCAAATATAACCATCGGTATCTTCAAACGTATAGAGCATTTTATTAGAACTTAACGAGGTAGGATTATTGGGTTCATGACCATAAGCGGTAAAGGTATTCTCTTCTTCGTTAAAATAATTCATACCCCCGTTATACGCCCCAAGCCATATTCGGCCTTTTGAATCTTGAAGAACAGTTTGAACAATCTTTTCATTTAATCCATTTACACTGCCTTCTTGATAATAATAATGTCCAAAACTAGATTTTTTAAGGTCGAGTTTACTAACACCTTCATTATAGGTGGAAATCCAAAACACACCACTTTTATCCTCAATCACATCAGACACTTGGTTTCCTGGTAGCGAAAAAGGGTCGGAAGCATCGTGTTTTATTTGGTTGACTTCATCATTTATTTTATCATAAATAAAGATTCCATAACCATCTGTTAGTACCCAAATTAATCCAGAAGTATCTTGATAAATAGTGTAAAATGGCACACTATCTTCAGATAAAGAAACGCTTTTAAAAGTGTTTTCCTTTTTATTCCATAATACAATATTAGAAATGTCGTTTCCTATCCAAAAATCATTATCTGAATCTATAAATAATCGTTTTGGAATGTGGTTTAACTCGTACTGTGATTGACTCTGAATTAAAACACGCTCAAAATTATCTGTTTCGGGATTGTATCTATTTAAATGCTGACCACTAGTTTCCACCCAAATTACTCCATCTTTATCCTCTTCAATAATATTAATATTATCGTCGTCGATACTATGAATATCTTTAGAGTTAAAGGTATAATGCGTAGGTTTTAAGTTTTTAACTTGATAGGTATCGTCTTGTAAAGGTAGTTTAACCAAACCCTGGCTGGTCCCTACCCATAATACGTTTTTATCTGTATCGTATAATAAGGAGTTTATAATTTTTTTAGGGTTATACGATGTTACAGGCTGCTCGAATAAGGTTACATGTTTAAATACATTGGTGTTTTTGTTAAATATATTTAAACCATTATTAGTCCCAATCCAAAGATGACCATCTTTATCTTCCTGAATAACATTAATCCGGTTGTTACTAATAGAGGTTGTATCGTTTAAAATGGGTCTAAAAACCTCGAATTCATACCCATTATATTTATTCAACCCATCGATGGTACCAAACCATAGAAATCCTTCACTGTCTTGAAAAACTTCTAAACAGGTACTACTAGATAGCCCTTCTTCTGTATTTAAATTTTCGAACTTAAGATTATAAAACTGTCCGAAACAAATATTGCAAGAAACAAATAATATTATGAGGCATAAATATTTGGTCATCCTAAAGTTTTTATGAATCCTGCAATAATACTAAATTTACGCAAAAGATAATTCAAGATATTACAATTTCTTTAACTAAATTTAAGCATAAGCTTACAAATGAGCATTTTGCTACAAATCAAATAAACTTGGTAACCAAAGGGTTAATTTTGGAAAAAAGGTGACTAAAAACAACGCAAAAATCATGGCCAAAAATAACGGTAGTAATGGCTTTATTACCTTTTGAATCGTAGTTTGGGCTACCCCAACCCCAACAAAGAGGACAGAGCCCACGGGTGGCGTACACAGTCCGATACAAAGATTTAAAACCATGATTATTCCGAATTGAATCGGATCCATCCCTAATTTGGTAACTACAGGCAAGAAAATTGGTGTAAAAATTAAAACGGCAGGAGTCATATCCATAAAGATACCAACAAAAAGCAGCAATAAATTTATGATTAATAGTATAACTACCGGATTATCACTTATACCAAGCAATGCAGAACTGATGTCTTGCGGAATATTTTCGTAAGACATGACCCAAGACATACTCATAGATGCCCCAATTAATAACATCACGATAGCCGTTGTTGTACTAGATTCTAATAAAATAGATGGTAACGATTTAAAGGTTATTTCTTTATAGATAAAACCTAAAATTAGGGTATATAAAACTGCTATTGCAGAAGCTTCTGTAGCGGTAAAAATACCTGAAACGATTCCACCAATAACAACAACTAGTAAAAACAAACTAGGCACAGCATCAATAAATGTTTTAAATACATTTTTTAAAGAACTACGTTCTCCTAATTTATATTTTTTCTTCTTTGCCCAAAACGAAGCCACTAACATTAGTAAAAGTCCGGTTAATATACCTGGAATATAGCCTGCTAAAAACAATGCGGCAATAGACACACCGCCACTTGCAAGAGAATAGACTATAAGCACGTTACTAGGCGGAATAATTAATCCCGTAGTAGACGAGGTGATATTCACTGCTGCACCAAATTCTTTTGAGTATCCTTCCTTTTCCATTTCGGGACCTAAAATACTACCCATAGCAGAAGCCGATGCCATTGCCGACCCAGCAATTGCTCCCATAAGCATAGCTCCTATAACATTTATTAGGGCTAAACCACCAGGTAGCGAACCTACTAATGTTTTTGCAAAAGCAATGAGACGATGGGCGATTCCACCTTTATTCATGAGCTGCCCCGAGAGTACAAAAAACGGAATGGCCAATAAGGCAAAACTATCTAAACCGGTCCCCATACGTTGAGACACTGTAGTAAATGCTGGTAATGCTGGTATACTAACCAACATGGTTAATACCGATGATATTGCAATACTCCAAGCCACGGGTGTACCAATGGCTAAGAGTGCAACAAAACTAAAAACTAAAACAAGTACTGGAATATATTCCATTATAATTTGGTATTTAAAATATCTGAAACTTTATAAAAAACTATTAGTAATCCGCTTATAGGAATTACGGCATATACAAATGCTAAAGGAATTTGTAAGGATGGTGAATGCTGTTCTAAAACATAGGTTATATAAACGAGTCTAAAACCACCAACTATCATGGCTGCAACAGCAAAGGAAATCACTAAGATATAAACCAATAACTTTAACCTTTTTTGGGTACGCTCACTAAATTTTTGAGGCAGTACATCTATAGCCACGTGCATATTTTTACCCGACACATAAGCAGCACCAAGAATCCCCAACCACACCATTAAATACCTCGACAACTCGTCTGTAAAAGAACTTGGTGTTCCCATTACAAAACGTGTAAACACTTGCCACAGCACATTAATTACCATAATTCCCATAATAGCAATGAGAGCTTTTCCTAGAACGGAATCTACTATATCTCTAAATGTCATATTACTTTGTATTTTTTATTTGTTGAATTAGACTATACATATCCGGATTGTCTTTATATCCATCATATATATTGGTCACTTTTTCTGAAAACAAGGTTTTATCTGGACGAATAATTTCTACACCCGCTTTTTGAACTTCTTCTAGAGCCTCGGCTTCGGCTTCGGCCCAAAGTTTCCTTTGATAAATTACCGATCGATTAACAGCTTCTTGAAGCCATTTTTGTTCTTGATCAGATAAACGATCCCACAAATGCGTTCCAACAATTAAAACATCGGGCAAAACAGTATGTTCGTCTAAAGAATAATATTTACAAACCTCGTAATGTCTAGATAAATAAAAACTTGGCGGATTGTTTTCTGCCCCATCTACAACACCTTGTTGTAACGATGTGTATAATTCTCCCCAAGAAATTGGAGTTGGAGAGCCTCCTAAACTTTTTACCATATCTATGGCAGTTACACTTTCCATAACCCTAATTTTAAGACCATCTAAATCGGCTGGATTATGTATGGGTTTGTTTTTAGTATAAAAACTACGACTTCCAGCATCGTAATACCCAAGGCCTTTTAACCAATATTTTGTTCCGCCATCAAGTAATTCTTTACCCACGGGGCCATCTAAAACAGAAAACACATGAGCGCGGTCTCTAAATAAAAAAGGCAGACCAAAAACTTTCATTTTAGGTGAAAAATTTTCCATAACCCCAGAAGATACTTTGGTCATATCTAAACTTCCAATCTGAATTAATTCTAAACATTCTCGTTCGGTTCCTAATTGCTGATTTGGATAAATTTCTAAAACCATTTTTCCTCCAGAAATCTCGGCTAAATCTTCACCCATTTTTAACATGGCTTGGTGCACCGAATGCTTAACATCTAAACCGTGACCTAATTTAATAGACCGTGTTTCAGAAATATTGGCACAGCCCATTAAAAGAGTAAGTGCGAGTATTGGAAAAACTTTTATTATGTTTTGTTTCATTGTACCATCGTATTGGTTCTAATTTAAAAAATATAAACCATATCGTTAATTTGAATTCATACTTTACTACCCAATCTATTCGAAATAAACAGGTATAGCAATACTATCAATATTCAGGTAAAAAACATCTAAATTAGTGTTCAGACATTATAAACTATGACCCATTTTATTGACTAACGCTAGAAGTAGCGCCATGTTTCAAATTTATTTTTGGAAAGTTAAATTATTTAAAACTGAAAGTTTACCGAATTGGAATGATTATCAGACGGATTATTTTTTTTAATATAAACTTAAAATGATATGAATTTAGACCTAATTATAAACATCCTGACATCGTATTAATTTTGATCAAAACACATATATTTAACTTATATAGATTCCTATCATTATAACAGCAGAACATCTTTAAGAATAATTTTAGGAAGACCATTTTATTTTTTTTTAATATTAAAATAAAGCGTATCTTTTAATTGACTGTAATTCAGTGTTTTTTTACTGAATCTTTGATTTTTTTTGAGTCTGTTTTTAAGCTTCAAAATATATTGTTCATTAAATTTTTGAAAAATGGTAATATCTATTTTTTATGGATTATCTGGAACTAAACTGGCCAAAAACCCTAAAAACAATAGGGCTTCATCTATTATTTTGGATTCTAATTGTAACCTATTTTGCTTGGGGTTTTGGGTTGGATGAAAACCCTAAAAAATCCTTTATAAATTCCGCATATTTCTTGCCAGGACACATGATTATGGCCTATGCGCTTATTTATATTTTAATTCCTAAATTTTTATTAAAACGAAAGTTTATTCAATTTGCTTTAGGTCTTTTTTGTGTTATACTGCTATGCATTGCTTATACCATTTTGGCCCAATTATCAATAAACAACACAAGAGATTTTAGCGGAATGACTTTCACTGTGGGGCGAAATGTTTTGCCTTTTCTTCATGTTGGCGGCTTTGTAGTATCTATTAAATTATTACAGTATTGGTATATTCAAAAACAAGAAACCATTGAAGCTGAAAGACAAAAATCTGTAGCTGAATTAAAATTATTACGCGCACAATTACATCCACATTTCTTATTCAATACATTAAATAATTTGTATTCGCATACGCTAAAACAATCGGCTAAAGCACCAGAAATTGTTTTAAAACTTTCTGCTTTACTTAGGTTTATGATCTACGAAAGCAATAGTGCGAGAATTTCATTAAAAAAGGAAATTGATTTACTTCAAAATTATATTGATCTTGAACAATTACGATATGGCGACCGACTTGAAATTTCAAAAACAATTTCTGGTGACATAAAACAATATCAAATTGCACCACTGTTATTGCTTCCTTTTTTAGAGAATGCCTTTAAACACGGTACAAGTCAGCAAATCGACCAATGTTGGATACGTTTAGACCTAAACTTACAGGGTTCTAAAATGATTTTTAAACTAGTAAATAGTATAGACCCAAATACCAAGAAAACATTTAAAAACATAGGTGGTTTGGGTTTACAAAATGTAGAACGTAGACTTCAGCTTATTTATAAAGACAAATACCACTTTGAGACCATACATCAAAATGAAGTTTTTATAGTAAACCTTGATATACTATTAGAAGCTTTGGAAGATGAGTTTAAGGAAAAATTAATTAAATAACAGGCTTTATGAAATGTAGATGTATAATTGTAGACGACGAGCCCCCTGCTATAAAAATTCTTGAGACTTATATAGACGCATTAAGTCAGTTAGAAATTATAGGAACATGTTCTAACGCCATTCAAGCTCTAGAACTATTAAATACAGAAAAGGTAGATTTGATGTTTCTAGATATACACATGCCTAAATTAATGGGTACACAATTAATTAAATCGCTCTCTCATCCACCAAAAGTTATTTTTACTACGGCACATAAAGATTTTGCTATAGAGGCTTTTGATTTAGATGCTGTAGATTATTTACTAAAACCCATATCATTTGAGCGGTTTTTGAAAGCAGTAAACAAGTATTGCCAAATTAATCACATTGAATTTGAAGGAGCTAGTGCAGATCCTGGGTTTTTATATTTTCGTTCGGACAGGAAGATGATAAAAGTGTTTTTAAATGAAATACTTTATATTGAAAGTCTTCGCGATTACATTATAATTCATCGCGAAAACACCTCTAAATTAAAGGTAAAACTAACACTTAGCTCCGTAGAAATGATGTTGCCTCCAAATTTATTTTTAAGAATTCATAGGTCGTTTATTGTCTCTTTAGATAAAGTCACTGCCTATACAAAAAATGATGTAGAAATTGGAAAGATAGAGCTTCCTTTTGGAAAAAATTACACTGATGCATTGAACTATTTAGCTCCAAAAACTAAGGACTTGTAGAAATTAAAAGACTCTGATCTTTCGTATGGACCAGAGTCTTTTTTTTATTGGTTTTAATAAAAATTAATTCAATTCTTGTAAGCTATTATTGAAAACATACGCTCCTACGTTTCTACCTTGTTCTAAACCTTGCTCTACAGAATGTCTAAAATGATATCCAATATAAATTCTTGACACGGCACATTCTTCAGCTATTTGAGAAAAACGACTTAAGTTTCGCTCAACTCCAGGTAAGTCGTATGGACTTGTAACCTTCAAAGACATATTATCGGTGTTGAAGAATAATTTTAAAAGTTCTGCACCAGCACCAGCACATTGTGCATGTGTAGAAGGGTAATCTGGGTTAGGCGGAGTTGGTTTTATACCTCCCATAATAGTCCATGTTGCATCGCCAATCGTATCATCATTACCATCTGTTTCACCTGCTCTAATGGCTGATATTGGCCTCCAGAATTTGTAGTGAAATTTTCCTTCAAAAGAACTTATTTCAGCATCAATTTGAACCATATGTGTTAACGCCAACAATCTTGCAGATTCCCAACCATGAAGTTTTTCTTGTTGAATTAAAGAACGTGATATTCTATTCATGACACTTGAAAAATTTTCAATCCAAAATATACCTAATTCTGTTTGTTCTGGTGTTCTATCTGGACAATCTATGCACCCCAAACGTTTAACTTCTTGATAATCCTTTGCGTATTCTGGAGAATCTAAAGCATAAGGCGGCTCTGCTCTAAATTGATCTTGTGTCTCTATACCGTAAGGCATAAAATCTCCAAAATCTACACCATAAGCTGCATTTACCGGCCAGGCTGGAGGGTTTTCAACCATCCAAGGCATATAATTAACGAGGTAATTTCCTGGCTGAATATCGGCGTTATAGGTTGAAAATTTAGGAAGAACATCACTAGCTCTCTTCGATAGAATCGCTTCGGCTGCTAATTTCCCTATTTCAATTCCTTTGGTTTTAAATTCGGAATCTTCTATGGCCGAAAGACTGGAATTTAACAAGTCATCTGCCGCTGCCTGAGCAGGCGGATATATTTTTGTTAAAACATCGTAGGCCGATTGTGAGATAGCGGCATTAGCCAACTGAGAAATACTTTCTTCTGATTCTGCACTGAATTTAACCATGCTATTATCTAAAGCATAGGTTTTATATTTAGGTACAATATTATTTAAAGCGTCGTGCATGGCTAAAGTAACCATGACATAAATTCTTGCCTCTGCTGGAGGAGGCAATTTAGCATCAATGGACTTGCTTAAAATTTCATTCCATTTCAATAGAGTGATAGGGTCATATTTTTCTATTGCTTTATCAATTTCATCACCTGGATCTGGTGTAAAAACGACATCATCATTGTCGCAAGCATTAAAAATGATCATCATGATTAATGCGGTCATCAAAATTTTAAAATTTGTTTTCATAATTCGGTTAATTTATTGATTACCTATTAAATTTACCGAAATATGGAGCTTGAAATATTTATGTCTGCTAAAGGATAAGTTTTAGATAATAAAGGATTGTTTTATGTCGACTAAACTTAATTTTGATAAATACCCCCTAAACACAAACACATAATAGCCTGATTGTTTTACACTTAACACTAGCACTTATAAAATAACTCTAGTATTTCAGATTAGAGTTTTTATAGATGATTTTGCATTTTACAGCGTATTAACCTATTAGAATAAGATACATTTTAACTCTATGCCAAATGTAGTTTCTGTTGGAGCCAAAGCAACAAACTCGTAATTACCTGTTCCTAAAATATTATTTACATAGGCACCTAAATTAATGGTTTTAGTAAGTTGATAATTGCCATTAACACTTAAATAGAAACCACCTAATTGACCATAATTAAATTGGGTACCCACACGTTGCCCCTCAATTACCGGAGAGCCATTGTATATGTTATTTATATTGGTTTTAGCAGCTATATTTCTCCCCGAGAAAAAATCGTATTTCTGAACCCAACGCGCAAAAACGGTTCCGTAGAATTTATTGATTTTAACATTGAAAGCTGTACTTATTTTATGTTTTGGCGAATTCATAGATAAATCGGCATCGGTTACCTTCCCGTCATTATTGGCATCGTTTTTCAAATTATCTTTGTCCAAGGTATAATCTAAGTAGGAATAGTTTAACGTCAGATTATATTGATCGGAGAAATAGTAATTCAAACCAACATCGAAACCGTATGTTTGTACTTCAGCAAAATTTATATTGGTAAATATTACGGCTCCAGGATCTAGATTTCCAGGTGCTAAACCTTGGGTAAAATCGGTTATAGGGCGGCCGCCGCGATGAGTCACTACAGCACCCCCAGAAGTCCCTTGTGGTGCAATGTTTATACGCGGACTTAAAAAATCGGTCGACCAATTGTAATAGGCATCAACATCGAGGAAAAATGTATTTTTAAGAAATATATTTTTATAGCCTATTTCTAATGTTTTAATCATTTCAGGTTTAATGGGGTCTATTTTTGAACCATCAGATAAGGTAAAACCTTCACTGTTTCCTAGGTTAATACCACCACCTAAATTCATATGCGTATTTGCTAAGGTTGGTGCGGTATAACCTTCACTATAAGTTAATCGCCAAGTGCCTCCGTTTTTTGTATAGGTTATGCCTGTTTTTGGTAAAAATTCAAATCCGAAGAGACTATTATGATCGCCTCTAGCAGTAAAAATAAATTCTATTCCTGTTTGGTTTACATCATAAATTAGTTGTCCGTAAACCCCATTTTGATAAATTGTTATTGGCCCGTCTTGATCCAACAAATAGGTGTGATTGCTAAAAGCATGTTCTTTTTGGTATTGATAACCTGCCACCATATTAAAATTCCCCCATGAATTGTTATACTGTATTTCGGCATTATGCCTATAGGTATCTTCTTCAATAATTGTAGCTCGAGGTGCATTTAGTGAATTAGTAAATGCATCATTTTCAGTTTGTCCGTTTTCTAATAAACTGTAATAATTAGAAGTTCTCACCGATGTGTTTATAGATTCATCTAAAATAATCCAAGTTTTATAAGCCTGAGCAAACCAGTGCTTCGATTTATAGGTGGCCTGCAAACTGGATTTGTTCCAACCGTTTAAATTGTTTCTTGCTGCGTTTACGCTATTGCTAAGATTAATGGCATAATTTAAACCAATTTCGCTAGTTGAAGTAGGTTTGTAAAACACAGCAGCCAAACCTTTTATAAACGAAACGTCCCTATCAAGGCCAACTTCAGCCTTGCCTTCAAATTCTCCTGGCATTTTTGTTGCAACATAAACAGAGTCTGTAAATTTGGTTTCTTTACCAGAAATATATTCTCCAGTTATTTTGTACGCCCATTTTTTATTTATTGCATAGGCATGCCTTAGTCGTACATTATATAATGAATTAGATCCAGCTCCTAAAACCAACAAGGTTCCTGGATATTTAAAAGGTGATTTAGAAATGGTATTAAATAATCCATTTAAGCTATTGGGGCCATAAAGTGCGGAAGAGGGACCAAGTACAATCTCTACACGCTCAACATCTTCTTTAACAAAAGCACTTAAAGGGCCAACGGGCGTACGCATTCTAGTATGCGCAATTCTATTATCATCTAGAATTAGCATTTTTTGATTAAAGGCACTGTTAAAACCTCTAATATTGATACTGCTCCAAAAATTACCAGCCCGTGTAAAGTCTATTCCTTTTTGCAATGCAAATAGTTCTTCTGGGCTGCCAACATTGTTAGACAATTGCACGGCTGTGATAAGATCTATAGAAGCGGGAGATTTTGTGATTTTTTCCAGTTGTCTGGTTCCAGAAATAACAACTTCGTCTATTATGTGAACCGTCATTTCCAATACAACGTCACCAAGATTTACAGGAGTATTTTGAGCTGTTACGTGAATTATTTTGGTGTTATACCCAAATAATGAGAAATTAATTTCATGGGATCCTTGAATGATTTCCATCTTAAAACACCCTTCACTATCACTTTTGGTGGTGTTTTGAGTATTATTAATAAAAACATGTACACCAGAAAGCCCTAAATTATTAGTATCAATAATTCTTCCTTGAAGTTCTGTTTGTGAATGACCAGTAGTGTGGACCAAAAATAAAACCATTAATATAACATAAACGCTTTTCATACATTTACTATCATATTACCGTAAGTACAGAAAACTTAATATATAACTGTAAAATAAACAGCAGATTTCTGAATATTTCACAGTTTTAATTTACCAATAAGACAAGCTTCTTATTTTCAATTAGAATAACCATTTTCGTAGGTAGAAGATGTTAGTCATTTTAATTGCCCCGCATAAACAGGAGAGAAAACAAACACCCTCCTTAACCACTGTAAATTAGCAAATTAAAATGATATTATTTTACAAAAACAGAAAAAAAACACAATCATATCAAAACCTGCATTTTTGGGGTCCTTTAATAATAACAAATTATAAAAAAGCAATAATAGTTAACTAGTCTATACCATCTTGATCTGGATTTAGTGTTTTGTAATGATTTAATCTTTACTTCCCCAAGAAACTATAAAATGCCAAGAAGTTTCAATTCACTTTTCACCTTTTACATATTTATATTGCGCATTCATTGCTAATGAAATTAGGACTACTTTTTTACCGTTTTCAAGGTTGGTGATTATTGGATTTTGTACAATGTTTCCAATTAACTGTACGTGATTTTTGATACAAAGAATGGAAATTAAAATTATTTAAACTGTTTCACCCCTGCTTTTAACCATGCGTGATATTCCTCTGCATCTGGAGTATACCCTACTGGTTCCATTAAGTTACTTTCGTCATGGTTCATAAGCACGTAAAAAGGTTGCGAGTTCGCTTTGTATTTTACAGCTTGTAACTCGCTCCATTTTTGGCCAATATACTTTAATTGCTTTCCTGGTTTTAATTGCGATTCTACAACCTCATCGGCTTCTAATTTTCGCTTATCGTCTACATACAACGAAATTAAAACCACATCATTTTTTAATATATTTAAGATTTCTGGTTCAGGCCATACATTTTGTTCCATTTTACGACAATTTACACAAGCCCAGCCTGTAAAATCTAACATTACAGGTTTACCTACTTGTTTAGCATAGGCTAAGCCTTTATCGTAATCGTTAAATGCCAATATATCGTGCGGAGCTAACAAATGCGCACCAGCTGGCAAGTCGCTATGTTCTGTAGTTGCCACGCCTCCGACTTTAGAATACCCAACACCATACGGTGATTCACTATACTCTAATGGTGGTGGGAATGCACTAATTAAATTTAAAGGTGCTCCCCAAAGTCCCGGGATCATATAAATGGTAAAACTTAAAACAATTAGCCCTAAACTTAATCGCCCTACAGAAATATGTGTAAGTGGAGAATCGTGAGGTAATTGTATCTTTCCGAATAAATAAAACGCTAAAGTTCCAAATACAGCTATCCAAATGGCAATAAACACTTCGCGTTCTAAAAAATGGGTTTGTAACACCAAATCGGCCTGACTTAAAAATTTAAAAGCTAAAGCTAATTCTAAAAATCCTAGTACAACTTTTACAGTATTTAGCCAGCCTCCAGATTTTGGCAACGAATTTAACCATCCAGGAAATGCTGCAAACAATGCAAAAGGCAAAGCAATAGCTAAAGAAAAGCCTAGCATACCTATTATTGGTGCTAAACCTCCTTTTGATGCTGCTTCTACTAATAAGGTTCCAACAATGGGCCCGGTACATGAAAATGAGACAATAGCCAAAGCTAAAGCCATAAAGAAAATACCAATTAATCCACCACGGTCTGCTTGAGAATCTACTTTATTAGCCCATGAGTTAGGTAGCATAATTTCGAAGGCTCCTAAAAAGGATACTGCAAACACTACCAACAGTATAAAGAAAATAATATTGAACCATACATTTGTTGCAAGTGCATTTAAAGCATCTGCTCCAAAAATTGCTGTTACGGCAGTACCTAAAAGCACATAAATAATAATAATGCACACCCCATAAATAATGGCATTTTTTATCCCTACGGCCTTATTTTTACTTTGTTTGGTAAAGAAACTTACCGTCATAGGAATCATTGGAAACACACACGGGGTTAGCAAAGCTGCAAATCCAGATAAGAAGGCAATAAAAAAGATACTGAACAACCCTTTTTTATCAGCTTTCTTTTCTTCGGCTTTTATGTTTTTTACTAAAGCTTTATCCGTTTCCATTTCTGTTGGAGGCGCATGTGCTTGAGCAGATGATGCATTACCTTGATCTTTTATATTGAACTCCAACTCCGCTTCAGTTGGCGGTAAACAGCGTGTGTCGTCACACACCATAAACTCAACAAATCCCGAAATGGTAGACGTGCCTGAGGTAACTTTTACGTTTTGTTTAAAAATGGCTTCACTTTCAAAAAATTTAATTTTCATACCAAACACAGGATCGTCTACAGTAAGACTTTCTCCTTCTGTAGTATTTCCTTCTATAGTAAAGTTTCCTGCACTATCGTCGTAAATAAATGTGGTGGGTATTGGGCCGTCTTCCGGAACTTCTTGCGAGTACAAGTGCCAACCAATTTCTATTGTGGCTTTAGTGATTAAGTTATATTCGGTATCTGATATTTTCTCGACACTTGTGCTCCAGCTCACCGGGTCTAGAATTTGACTATTTACAACACCAAAGGTAAAAAAAGCAAGAGCTATTAATATATTTTTCATTGAAATAGAGCGCTTTATTCAATAATAAATTCTAGATCTACTTCAGTCGGAGGTAGGCAACGGCTATCATCGCATACCATAAATTCTACCGTGCCATTAACTTTAAATGGTGTGTTCGACTTTAATTTAATACGTTGTTTAAACACAGCTTTCGTATCAAAATATTTAATTTCCATTTCAAAAATAGGATCATCTATAGTATGTCCTTTTTCTTCAATGGTATTTCCTTTTTTTAAATATTTTCCATTACTTACAAATGAGAAACGCGTAGGAATTGGTCCGTCGGCAGGTACGCTTTGTGAATACAAATGCCATCCTTCTTCAATACTTGCTGTTGCAAGTAATTCGTATTCTGAATCGGAAATTTTATTTACAGATGTGCTCCATTTTACAGGTTCTAATATTTGTGAATACCCTACTGAGGCTATTAATAGAGTGATAAGTACAATTAATTTTTTCATGTGTTCTGGTTTAAAGTTAAATTATAAAATAGGTTTAAACACCACTTGGTAGGATTGACCGCCATTTAAAATGTGTTTCGCCATATTTTGGATGTCTGTTTTAGACATTTTCTTTACTATAGTAGTAAAATACTTAGGATCGTTTAAATTTTCATCAAATCTGTAATACCTAGTTAAAAGTTGCATATCGAAACCATTTTTATTTTTTGCCTGCTCGTGCTCCTTTAAAAAGTTGATTCGTATTTTTTCTAGGTCGTCTTTATTAATGATCCCCTGTGCAATTTTCTCCAATTCACCATTTACGATAGCAACCAAGTGATCTGCCATATCTGGATTACAGTCAAAGCTAAACGAAACGATTGCTTGCGATTGAGGTTGTCTTTCAAAACTTGCTCTAGCCGAAGGACTATACGCTCCGCCTTCTGCTTCTCTCACAGTTTCAGTAACTCGTAACTGTAAAATATCACCTAAGACATTAGTATAAATAACGTTGTTTCTAGAATATGGCAACTCTTTTTTATACACAATATTAACATTAGCTTTAGGCGCTTCCATGTCTATAAATATTTGCTTTTTTATTTGATTAGATACCCAGTCTACCCCAGTATCTTTATATTCTTCTTGGGTGTTTTTTGAAGGAATACTAGCAATATAAGTCTCTAAAAGTGGTTTTAATTGTGCTTCCTGAACATCGCCTACGATAAAAAATTCAAAATCTGAAACATCGGAAAATCGTTCTTTATAAATGCGTTTTATTTTTTCAAAATCAATCTCATTAGCATAATCTTGATTAAAAATGCGCTTAATAGGATGCTGCTCACCAAATACGGTAACCAAAAGGCTATCTTTCATTTGATTACTTACATTTTTACTTTTACGTATTAAATAACTGTCTATATTACTTTTTAAAACATTAAAAGCATCTGCATCAAAACGTGGTTTTACGAAGTGTAAATTGACTAACTGTAACATGGTTTCTACATCTGTAGTGGTAGACTCTCCCGACAAAGATTCACTTATCTCACCTAGCCCAATCGAAACTTTTGCAGACTTCCCCGTTAATACTTTTTTTAAATCTACTGCAGAAAAATCTCCTAAACCAGACATTTGCACTAGACTTCCAACCATAGAAGCTGAAGGCAAATCGCTATCTGGTAAAAGCGATGTACCACCATAACTTAAAGCCTGCATAGACACCTTATCTTTCTGTTTATCGACAAATTTATAATGCACTTTTACACCATTACTTAATAAAAAAGTAGTGGCAGAAATAGCTTGGTCTTGTTTTACAGTTGTAATTGTACCTGGATTAATTTGTACTCCAGACAATAAGGAGGCATCTCCCAAATTCTCGACATAAGGTGTAATTGTTTGGTTGCTCTCTACATCCTTAATAATGGCTTGTGCTTGTTCTTTATTTAAATTATCCTGCCCCTGCACACCGGTTACATTTATAAACCTGTTCTCTTCGATATACATTTGTTTTAATCCATCATGTAAATCTTTTATAGTAAGGTGACTTAAAATTTGCTGTGCAATATCGTACTCTTGCTCTAAATCGCGCATACTAGCCTTAGACAAGTAGTTATTTTGCATTACATTTTCAATCTGCTTATGGCTAACCTCATCCTTTTTAGCAAGCCTATTTTTATACGATGTATGATATCGTACAATTGCTCTATCTAATTCAGATTGCGTAAATCCAAATGTTACACCACGTTGTACTTCGGTTAAAACCTCATTAAATGCTTCTTTTTGCAAGTTTGGTTTTGGACTTAATGCAACATAAAAGTAATTGGTAGTTCGTGTTAAACTAGCAAAACCTACCCGTGCAGATAAAAATGATGCATCTGGGTGCTGTGCTTGTTCTATAATTCTAGAAGATAACATACTGGTTACCATAGACCGAATTAAACTTGTTCTAAAATGAGAAACTGTTTCTGGTTCTTGAGTTTTTTCTTGTCGAATTCCTAAACGAATAGATGCTGAGGATACTTCTGGATCTGTAGCTAAACTAAAACCTAAGGCTTTAGTTTCAGGAATAGTTATAATATAGCGTTCCTTTGGATTTTCGACTGCTGGAATATTTGAAAATTTTTCTATGATTTTTTGTTCCATTTCAACAATATCAAAATCCCCTATTACTGCTATAGCTTGTAAATCTGTACGGTACCAATCGTGATAAAAGTCGCGTAATGCTTTATAATCGAACTCTTCTACGACCGACATTAATCCAATAGGCATACGTGCTGCATACTTAGAATTATTATAGGTTGTTTGCAATGTTTTGTCTAAAATACGCTTAGCTCCATTTTGCCCCGTACGCCATTCTTCTTTAATAACCCCGCGTTCTGCATCTATCTCCGCATCGGTTAATAATAAGTAATTAGACCAATCGTGCAATACTGTTAAGCAAGTATCTACTAACCCCTCTTTTGTTGGAATATTGTTTAGGTTATACACTGTTTCATCGAAACTTGTATATGCATTTATATCTTTACCAAATACAGCTCCATGTTTTTGTAACGTGTTTAATATCCCTTTTCCTGGGAAGCTTTCTGTCCCATTAAACGCCATATGTTCTAAGAAATGTGCTAAACCACTCTGGTCTTCGTTCTCTAGAATAGAACCCACATTTTGGATAATATAATAACTAGCCACATCTTTAACCACATTGGTACTTTTAATATAATATGTAAGTCCATTGGGTAGAACGCCTTTTGTTATTGTCTTATCGGTGGGCATGAGATCTTCATCTTGCCATATCCGTTCTTGTCCATAACTAGACAATACAATAAATAAGGTGCTAAATACGATTAAAATGTGTTTCATGATTTTATATTGAGATGTATTAGTTATATGTTAGAGTAATAGTTGACACCTATAAGATTCTTTTAAAAATTAAAGAGGACCGTTAAGTAGCAGTCCTCTTTTTCCTTTTCTGTTTTGAGAGACTAATTCAAAATCTATACATAATTTTAGTGTGTACACACTAAAATAATTTTGTTCTCTTAGTATTCAGTTTTCCAGTTAAACCAACTTATATAAGAACATCAATCTTACCGTACATTAAATAAGACGCTATAAAACAACAATAGAGTGACAGCTTCTTAAAAAAACTAACACTCTATTATTATTTTAACAAATTAGTTGTGATTATTCGGATGCCGATTCTGGCAAGAAAATAAAATCTAAAACTTTGGCATTACTTAAAAAATAATTCGCCGCATTTTGAATATCCTCTGTAGTGACTTGGTCCAGAATATCATCAAAATACATCGGAGCCATCATATTTTCTCCATACGTATAATACGTTTCTAAAGCTGTCATCCAAAAATCATTAGTTTGTAGGTTACCTGGTCTAGCTTTCTTCACATTTAATACAACTTTGTCTAAATCTGATTGCTTTACTTCTTTTTGTATGTGTTCTAACTCTTGATACACTAACGTCCTTAAATGCTCGGCATTATTGGGATCGCAACTAAACGATATATCCATACTTAATTTAGGAATTGGCATGCGACTAGTGTTAGTATTTACGCCTATAGCATAAACGCCTCCTTCTTTTTCGCGTATATTTTCCAGAAACCTGATGTTTAGGATATCATCTAAAAGGCTATGATAAACCATTCGTGCTCTATTATAAGTGATAGGCTCATCTTCCATTTTAATAACCACAGTAGCCATAGGGGCTTCATTTGGAACTGAGAAACGGTATGTATGTTTACCTTTCGGGAAATAATTTTCTAAAAGCTGATAATCTTCTTTTTCACCCTCTCCTTGTATAGCCCCAATATATTTTTTAACCATTGTCCTAACGGTATCTAAAGGCGCGTCACCAATCATATAAAACGTAAAGTCACTAGCATTGTTAAAACGTTCTTTATAAATTTCTTTCGCTCTATTAAAATCCATCTGATCTAAATAAGCTTTATTGAACTCAAAATAACGCGGGTCTCCATTGGCAACTACTTTACGATACTTATTGCCTATTAAGACATTCGGATTTTTTGAAGGATTTTCTATCCCTTTATAGTTATTTGCCATAATTGTATTAAAAATATCCTCATCAAATCTTGGAGCCTCAAAACGCATATATACTAATTGAAACATGCTTTCGATATCTTTATTTGCAGCACTAGCCAACACGTATTCTTGATAAGCACTTAACTTTACCTTTGAAGTCGCAGAATTATCGGTCATAATATTACTATAACTCTGTGGGTCTAAATCGCCAATTCCGTATTTATTTGCAAGGCTAACAGTGTTAAAAGAGGGTATATCGTCTACGGCATAGAGTGAAGAACCACCGGCACTAATGGCTTTTAGTTCAATATGATTTTTTTTATACGTACTGTATTTATAAACGACTTTAGCTCCATTAGACAGTTTCCATTCTATGGCTTTAAAATCACGCATTATGTTTTCACTAACAATCGCTCCACCTTCTGGCTCATTTTCTAACAAAGCCAGATCTAATTTTTTAAAATCCACATAAGGCTCTAAGGTTGTGTGTTCAACCTCATACATTATCTTTTGTATATCTTGGAGATTTGGTAATTCTAAATCAGTTTTATCGGGGGCAGTAATAGTAAACACCCGGTTTTTTTTAGTTAAATACTGGTTAATTACCTCAGACACTTCTTGCCTTGTAATTGTAGGAATAACAGTTTTTGTAAAATTATAATCAAAGTCTTTTGAAGAGACCGCTACACCATCTAAATAGGCTGCTTTAATTCTCGCTCCATAAGCATCTGATTTACTTACCCGCGAATTTTTATGCGAAGCCTCATTTTTGTTTATTAATTTTGTTTTTAACTGCTCTATTTCCTGTTCTGTAAAACCATATTGTACCACACGTTGAATTTCTGTATAAACAGCTTTTAAAGCAGCTTCAACTTGCCCATCTTTGGCCACAAGACTCAAATTAAAGGCTTTATAATTTTTTTCAAAATCGGTATAAACAGCACGCGCATACGAATATGGTAAATTGGGGTTCCTTAAAGCTTCTGTATACCTGTTGGCCATTAATTTCATAAAAAATGTATGTACAAACAGCGCTCTTAATTGTGCTTGCGAGTTGTCTTTTTTATAAAATTGTCTAATTTCTAAATTTAATTTAGTTTCCCTAACTTCTTTATCTTTTGCAATTTTAAACAAAGGATCTTTATTCTCGGGAATAGTTACATACGTTCGTAGCTTAGGAGTTTTAATGGCTGGAATTTGAGCGAACCTATTTTTAATTTTAGCTTCTACCTCATCAACATTAAAGTCACCAATCACACTTATGGCTTGCAAATCTGTACGGCACCAATCGTTGTAAAAATTTCTTAGGGATGAGTATTTAAAATTTTTAACGATATCCATACTTCCTAAAGGATCGCGTTTGGAGTAAATACTATAATTATAACGTACATCTTTTAACTGCTTGTCAAACCTATAATTGGCCGTATATAATTGCCTCCATTCTTCTTGAATAACTTTACGTTCGGCATCAATTTCACTTGCATCTAAAGTGAGATTATTACACCAATCACTAAGAATTAATAAACATGAATCGAGAACTTTTTCGTTGGTAATAGGAACACGACTTAAATTATATACGGTTTCATTTGTAGACGTATAGGCATTAATCTCACTACCAAATTTCACACCTTTATTTTCAAGCCAATCAATCATACTATTTCCTGGAAAATGCGATGTTCCATTAAAAGCCATATGCTCTAGAAAATGGGCTAAACCATGCTGCTTATCATTTTCTAAAACTGAGCCCACGTTTTGATATAGATAAAAACTAGCCTTTCCTTTAGGAGTTGTATTTTGTTTAATATAATAGGTTAAACCATTGGGCAGGGTTCCTATTCTAAACGAAGGATCGAATGGTACTTTCTGAGATAAATCGACCCCGTTTTGAGCTGCACCAATTATCGAAAAAAGCATTATAAAATGTAGACATAAAAATTTAGGCATAGAATTATATATAAGAGGTCATACTTATTAGAACAAGAAGGTATAGACGTTTATTTATAAACGTCTATATGCTTTAAATTGAAAAAATATCTGAAAGGTTAATTCCCTTTATGTAATAGGTTTAAAAGACTAGAGGCAGGAATCGTAGCTTTAAGAACCATTTGGGTTCTCGCAGGGTTATCAGAATGATTCAAGGTTTTGGTATAGCATACTGTTGCTATAACATTTCCAAATTGATCGATTATAGCGGCGCCACTAGACCCCGCAGCATAATCTGCCGAGATAGCCATAATATTTCTGTATCCACCTATTTTAAGTTCACTAAATTTATCGGTTACCATACCAGAGGCAAAAGCATAATAATAACCTTTTGGATTACTAACTATATATACGGGATCGCCGATTTCGGCATCTTTAGTTGCAACCGTTAAGGCCGGAAGCTCCTTGCCTTTTGGGTCTATTTTTAAAATCGCTAAATCGTTGGTTTTATCGGCCGCCAATACTGCTTTTACAGGGAAAACAGTGCCATCTTTCATCATAACAACCAACACATCGCGTGCTTTGGTATTTTTACTATAAACAAAACCGCTAACTACATGATAGTTTGTTACAATTATACCTTCCGAATCTATAATATAACCAGATGCAGGATAGGTATTTATATCCTTATGCGCTTTTCCATTTTTACCTACTCTCTTAGTTATACCTACTGGAGACACAATTACTGCTGCTTCTGATACGCGTTTATAGATTTCACTTGGGCTTAAATTTTTCTTTTGCATTGATTTAAGGTTAATATCTATTGGATTATAACCTTTTGCTTTTAACATCGTAGACAACGAATCTCCAGACACCACATCACCTGCGTTTATCAACTTTTCGGCCTCTAACTTCAAACCTACTTTATAAGTTGATATACTATTTTTATATAATTCTTGAGCTTGAATAGAGCCGACTAAAAAGGTTAAGATTAGAAAAATTGTTTTTGAAAAATGTTTCATAATAATGAATTAATCGTGTATTTGATTGATTTAGTTTGCTACTGGAAATTATAATAAAATTGGCTCCCCAGCTTTCATGATGTCTAACTCACCTTCTATAGCCGATAATCTTTTAAGGTTTTCTTTCTGCCCTAATTTAAAGGCTTCCTCTTTTAATGTAACAGCTTCATTTTTATCACCAACAACATACATTACATTGGCATATTGACTGGTGTTTTCGGCTGAATTAGGACGGATATAATAGGCCAATGCCATCCAAGATAACACCTCTTGTTTTTCTGCTTCTGTGCTAACAAAGGGTAAGTAGTCTTTTACCATATAATAAATTTCGTTGCTATTACGCACCGAATACGGTCTTAATTTCATGGCATCCGGATCTTTAGCCGCAACTTTTTCTTGCCATTCTAGGTAATAACTTCTTAAATGCTCTTTATCGATATCGCTTATATAAGCCAAAATATCTTCTCGCGCAATAGCCTTATACTTTTCGGCATTTTCTGTTTTCTGATAATAATACTTATACGTGCGTTTTCGTTGCGCATCGTTTACATTAAACCCAAGGTCCGTCGCTTTATCAAATGTTAATTCTAACAAGGTCGTATCTTTTAAAATGATAGCATACTCTGTGGTGGTTTGTACCATTTGGCGTGGCACCTTTTGATAAATTTCTCTAATATCTTTACGTACGTATGTCTTCCAAGCATCCGTTTTTATATTCGCATTGATAATACGCTCTGCTTCTCCGCCAAAAACTATTTGTTTGTTATGATTTGCCAACAATAGAACCATCTCTCGACTAGACTCTGGAATGCTTTTTTGAATGCTTAAATACTGCTCTAAAAGTGCGCTATAATTTTTTTGCGACTTAACCTCTAGTAGTTTTTCAAGGTAGTTAGCTAAAAGTGCTTCATTGGTATTATCTTTTTCATAAAGTTCGGCTAAACGCCCTAAACTATTAGGATCTTGGGCAGAAGCCATCGCTTTTTTACCTTCTTCTAAAAACTCGGCTGCAGGCATGGCGGCATCAAATCTATACACTACCTCGTCGTTGGCATCTATAAACACATACCCAGGAAGCCCTTTAATACCATATTTTTCCTTAAGCTGCGGCCCATTACCTTTTTCTATATCTAATTTATAGGACACAAAATGTTCGTTAAAATAAGCGCCTACCTCAGGTTCTAAAAACACGGTTTTAGCCATTTTTTTACAGGGACCACACCAGACAGCATACCCATCTATAAACAATATTTTATTTTCTTTTTTTGCTTTATTAAAAGCCTGCTGAAACGTTCCTTTTTCAAAATGGATGCCTTGTGAAACTCCTAAAAAAGACATTAAAAGACAAGTGAGTAATAAAAGTTTTTTATAAATCATAGCTAATTTTAACGGTTAATTAATTACACCTTTTTTTAGTTGCTCAAGTTCGTACTCCTTATTCACCAATTTTTTATCTGATTTTGGCCAGTTTTTAAGAGCCCGTTCTTTAAGCTGAAGCGCTTCTTTGGTCTGTCCTTTTTTCAAATACATATCAGCCTTAAGGTCGTCCATATAGCAATTTTCGGCTTTTAATTCGTAACCAAACTGTATCCATGAGTTTAAGGTTTCGTACTCTTTTTTAGAAGAAATTCGTTTTAAATACCCCCGTCCTTTGGAAGCCAAATCTTCGCTAATACTCATGGCTTTTAAACCTGCTTTGGAAGCCTCTAACATGTATTTTCTGCTAAGTGTTGGATCTTTATCGTAAGCCCTTTGATACCTATCGTAAGCCTTTTGATCTGCTTGCTGAATCGCTTGCACACTTTCTTTCTTTAAAAATTCTTCTATATAGGTTTCTGTAAGTTTCTTATACTTTTCATCGTCCTTTAACAGCGCATAATAACTTAACTCTCCTTCCAAAATGCGTTCTGGTTTCGCATATTCTAATTCCTTATAGGCTGCGACATATAATTTCAGTAACTCGGCATCTTTGTTACGTAATGCCACTTTTCGGGTATTATTAACTATTTGTGTTTTAACACGCGGTAACATGCGCTGTTCGTAAGGCGTTGCAGAAGCCATGTAAGTGTCGTAATTCCTATTATAAATAGCATCTGCAGTTCCTCCAATAAAAAAATCTCGTGAATTTCTGAGTATATAAGCTTTCATTTCTGGACTCGTTTCTTCCATTTCTGTTTGCACTTTTAACCAAGCATCGACAGCTTCAGTAACATCTTGTCCATATTCCTTCATTTTCTGGATGTACATTTTAAGAAACTGCTCATCATTTTGATGATTGGGATAGGCTTCCTTAAGATTTTCTAAGCTATATTCACTTGTTAAAGACGCCACAGCCTTATTAGCTGAAGCGATAAACAAATCTTCCGGTCTATATGCACTATCTTTTAATAACACATTACCATCGGTATCCAAAAATAAAAATGTTGGATAATTTGTAACATTATACTTTTTAGCGACTGCCTTTCCTTCTTTTTCAGCATCTAACTTTAAATTAATAAAGTTTTTATTATACACGTCGCCTACCGAAGCTAATGGAAAAACGTCCCGTGCCATTTTTTTACAAGGCCCACACCAAACTGTGTGAAAATCTATAAAAACCAACTTATTCTCCTGTTTAGCTTTCTGTAACGCCTCTTCAAATGTTATGTGATCAAACTGTATCCCTTGGGCATAACCACAAACCGATTGCAACAAAATTGCTAATACTACTATTCTATAAAATTTCATAATATATCATGGGTTTAAAGCGCTTGGCCGTTTCTCATTTGTTCTAATTCGTAGGTTTTGGCTGCCAGCTTTTTGTCGGATTGAGGCCAAGCATTTACGGCTTTCTCTTTATAACTTACAGCTTTTTTTAGTTTTCCTTTTTTATAATACAAGGAAGCCATAAGATCGTCCATATAATAGGCAGACCCTTCTAACTCGTAGCCATAATTAATCCAACTTTCCAGCGTTTTATATTCCGAATTGGAATCGACATACTTGAGATACGCTTCTCCTTTCTGATTCAGATCTATAACAATTCCACTTGCTTTAGCACGTTTTTTGGACACTGGTTCAATCTCTTTAATCGTACTTATGGCATTAGCTGCCATTAAACTATCTACATAGGTTTCTACAGTTTGCTTATAGCTTTTACCATCGTTTAACATGGCATAATAAACCATTTTATACTCTAAAAGATTTCCTTTTTTTTGGTATTGTTCTGGCAAGGTTTTAAAAGCTTCCATAAAATCGAACCAGAGTTCTGGATTTTTAGTTTGGTAGGCGTAGTTCTTTGTGTTTTGAGCCATACGAACCACTTTTAATACCTCCAACTCCTTTTCTTCCTTGCGGGTTGCGATATCCATATACTCATCGAAATTGGCAGTTAGGATTTCAGCACCTTTAGAATCTAATAAAATATAGTCCTTATGCTTTAATAAGAACTCCATCATATCGACATCGTCTTCCTTAATGTCATGTTGTACACGTAACCAAGCATCGATACCTAAGGCTGGATTCTGATTATACTCCAACATTTTGGCAATATAAATTTTCAAGAACGCGGCATCATTTTTTTTATTTGGGAAATCGGCCTGTAAATTTTCTAGACTGTATTGACTCTTTGCTGCAGTAACCGCATCTTTTCCTAATTTTAAAAAATCTTCAGACAAACGCGTTCCAGATTCTTTAAAAACCAAACTGCCGTTACTGTTTATATACAAATACGTAGGATAACTATTTACCCGAAAACGTTTAGCATCTTGTAACCCTTCCTTTTCAGCATCCAATTTAATATTGATAAATTCTTCATTATACACAGCTCCCACTTCTGGCAAGGTAAACACCGTTTTAGACATGGTTTTGCAAGGCGCACACCAAGTTGTATAAACATCGATAAATACTAATTTATTTGTTTCTTTTGCTTTTACCAGTGCTTCCTCTAAGCTAAGATCTTGAAAATCTATACCCTGTGCGATTGTATGTTGCAAGCCTGACACCAGGAACATGACACATACTATTAGGCCTTTCTTCATTATTATATTTTGTTAAGCTATAATATTTAACTACAATTTTCTTAAAATTGCTGCTCTCTAATAAAAGGACGCCATAATTTTAAATGAGAGTGACAAGTCTTTATAAAAAAACCGCTATTTTGAAAACAACGGTCTTTAATCTCTAAATAATTAACACATTTACTAATTAATTTTCAGGTCCTTCGATAAGCATAAAATACTGATTTAAATTGAGAATACGCCTCATCGTTTTTTCGATATCCTTTTTTGAAATGCTTTTAATTTCCTCCTTAAAGCCTTCCATGGTATACAATGTTCCATAGTCTAAACCCCATTTTAAGTACGCCGAACTAATTCTATCCTTGTCGTAAAAAGACGTTACATAAACTTTTTCTAACAAAGCTTTTATGGTTTCTGCTTCATGGTTAGTTAGATTGCCCTGACTCATAGGCATTAAAACTTCGTCTATCATAGCTTTACGCGCTTTTGCGACATTCGCGACATCTTCAATGACATATCTTATGCTTACAGAGGCTAAATTTTGATTTTTATTTGCATAGCCATTTGCTCCCAAAGCATAGATTAATCCGTATTTTTTTCGCAATATATTATACATGTTGATGTAGCCAAACTCCGCTATACCTTCTGCAATTAATTTATCCTTAAACGTAAGAGGTTGTTTGCTTTTGTAAGAAAGCATAAAGTTAGTTTTGGTAGACTCTTTTTTCCAAGGGAACAATTTTTCGGTAGGTGCATTGGCGTATACCTGTGTATCCGATTCTAAATTTACAGGCACTTCAGCCCCTGGTTCTATAGTCGCAATATAAGTTGAAATTAATTGGTCTATATTTTCAGGTAAATTACCGCCCACATAAACATAAGATGTCTTAAGCGCATGTTTCAGCCTGTTATTATATTCCCACAAACGATTTACCGTTTCGTTATCGAGGTTGGATGTTTCGACCGCAGGCACAGACAGCCCTAAACCTTTAACTTGATCTAAATACGTCAAGTAATCCATCTCTTTTTTCGAATCTTTTTTCATTGCCCGTTCTAATGCAGCATTCAGCTTTTTGGATTCCGGAATTTGACTTTCGGAAACCATAAGATTAAAAACTTTTAGCAGTTTATCGATATGTTGTTCCGGACCTCTCAGGCTGAATTCGTAACTATAATTACCAAGATCTACAGTTTTAAAAATCCCATACTACGTTTTAATGCTAAAGCTTCTTTTTCTGAATATTGGCCGTAAGCTTGGTCGAATACATTTACAGTCGCTTTATACAAACCTCTATCGGCTTTTGGAATGCTATTTAAACCATAATTACTTACAATTTTAATTTCTGTTTTGGCTTCTGGCGCTGTATTTACAACAACCCTAGTGCCATTGTCGTAATTAAGTACATGTAAATAATCACCTAATTGTACTTTGGATTTTATAAGCTTTGGTGTTTTCTGTCCGATTCTAATGTTTGGTACATTAGTATAGTTTTTTGTTGGAAACTGATTTCTTGGTGCCACAAATTGATAAGGTGCTACGGTTATTTTATTAATATGCTGTATGGCTTCAAGAATATAGGCTTCATTAAAATCGGTAGAACAGGCTGTCGCCTTATTATCGAATAAAATAGTCTTCTGTAAGCTTGTAAAACTATTTAATAAATCGGTAAAATCTTTTGGTGAAATTTCGCTGGAAACTTGTTCTGTGTACTTCACCCGCTCTGGATTAGAGATGGGTACGTCTCCCTTTAAAAAATGAGATTTAGCTTTAGCATGCCCATTACCCGAATGATTAGCTGCGTTTTTATAGCGTTTTAATAAAGCGTTCGCGAAAAAATCGATCTCGTCTTGCGAAAAACCATATTGTCTGGCTTGTGCAACAACAGTCGTAAAACTATTTAGCACTGTTTTATACGAGGCATCTTTTTTAGTTTCTAGCCTAAAGTTATACCATAAATTTCCTGGTAGCGGTACAGCCGGATTGATGTCTACTTTTTCCAAACCTGAATTTGGCAACTGACTTATCCGGTTATCCAACATTCTGCAAAAAACTGTATTAATAAAATCCTTTTTATAAGACTCGTAATTGTTTATAGGAAAATCTCTAGTTTTAAACCCTAATACCAAGATTGTCTTATTCTCATTTACATAATTAGCATTAACAATGGTGTTTTTACTTAAATCCAGGTATTTTTCGTCTGGTTTATTTTTTTGCTCAGGTGTTTTACCAAATAAGGATTCTATCTGTTTTGAAACCTGTTTTTCATTTACTTTTCCATAAACGATTAGCGCTAATTGATCTGGTGTATAATATTTATCGTAAAAATCCTTTACTTTTTTAGCAGTCACCTGTCTAATTTGTTCTTCAGAGCCTAGTCCATTATGTCCTTCTAAATACGTCCCTATAACAAACGGTGTACCACCGGTTTTACGCATTTTAATTTCTTCGATAACAATATTTTTCTCTACCTCTAAATCTTCAGGATTCATTTCCAAATTACAACTCCAATCGTAAAGTATACGAAGTGTTTTATCTAAGGTTTCTTGATTGTTTTCCGGAATATTTACGTGGTATTCTGTAAAAGGATCGTTAACCACAGCATTATAATCTCTTCCCATTCTGAGCCCCATACTTTCTAAAGTTTCGGCTGTTTTATGCCCTGGAAAATTTTTACTGCCTTTAAAAACCATATGTTCTAAAAAGTGAGCAACACCACGCTCATCGAATTTTTCTACGGCACTACCGGTATCAGACAATAAATAAAGCCCAATTTTACCTGGCTCCCCTTTTGGAATGATATAATACGAAAACCCATTAGGCAATTTTTTATAGCTAATACCTTCTGGTATAAAAAATTTCTGCCCAAAAGTATGGGCAGAAATAAACAAAATAAATAATAAGCCAAGCGTATTTTTTGACATCAAAACACTTTTTTTCAAATTATTAGTTTTTAAAAATTAACACGTTTTTTTAATCGTTATAGAAGAAGGCATAGGTTCTTGTCTTTCCAACAGTTGTAAAACTACCTTCTGTATTCAAACTACTAATAAGCGAAATACGACCTTCTGAATCAGTCTCGTAACTGTAGCTCGGTTTAGCTAAATATGTAGCTGTATACGCAGGATCCGTACTCACCGTTTTAGTCATCATATATTTATTATACAATATATCTTGAAAAACGTCTAACAAGGCTGTATTTGAGGTATCTGTATAAGGTGGAAGCCCTTCTATGTACGTTGGAATAAGCACAGGATCGTAATCTTCTCTATGTTGTCTGCGGATAGTATTGCTTCCCATATAGCTGGAATATTGAAAATATTCGCCATAAATATTCTCTCCTAAATCAAAAGGATCACTATAATAAATATCGCTACAAGTAGAGGTTCTACGGAAAGATAATACTTTAGAGCTAGCGCCTTCGTAAACAAACTCTGACGCTTCCTTAGTAATTTCGGTTTCGGATGCTAAGTCACCTGCATCATCATACTCAAATCTCTGTCTATCTATATCTATTAATTGTTTGGTTCCTTCAATATAATTAAAGTTAAAAACAGTTTGGCTAGAAATAATACCATCAGAACCGAAAGCAGAATAGGTATATACTGCAACCATATCTAAGTCGTTATAATCGAAAGCTGCAATATAGGTAGTCCCAGTTGGGTACTCAAGCTTAAACTCTATCATTCTATCTTCCTCATCGTAAACAAAATCTATAGTATTCTGAATGTCTGAAGTATTTTTATAAAGGATTCTATAAGGTCTAGAAAGCGTGTCACTTTTTCTAACATTTACCGTAGTTGTAGATACTTGCCCAGCACTATCTTCAATAATAATATCTATCGGATACAACAGGTTAGGATCTAAATTCCCTAAAAACACAATCGCATTTATATCCATTTCGTGTAATTCTTCTCCCGAAATCACATCGTAACTGTATTGCACTTCGTCTTCGAAAACCACTCTAACAGACTCTATCGTATTTAAGCCTGTAGAGATTGTACCTTTAACAGAATAGGCAGGAGCAGCAACAGCAACTTCTGTCCCTCCTACTAAATCTATTTCTGGATACGAAAATCCTTTAACAGAAATTCTTATACCGCGATTAAAGCTTCTGTTATCCTGATCGGTTACTTTAATAATATAATTAAGTACAGAATCTGTATCTATTTCTGTTAGGTCTACTAAATAATCGAAATCGAAATTAGTCTGTCCGTCGTATTCATTTATAGTTTCTAATAATTCGTAATCCAAACCATCTAAAACTTCTATATGTTCTACCTTATTAGGCACTTTCATAGTCATATGCACATTGTAGAAATCGACCGTATCCCGTCTTACTTCTACACGTTGATCTGTAAGTTCGAAACCAGGATCTGGAAATTCAGGATCGTCTTGACACGCTTGAAATAGTAATACAGCCAATGTTCCAAACAAAAGCGTTGTTATTAAACTCTTTTTCATGATTTTACTTTTTTAATTAATTTAACACCTCTAAATCTGGATTAACTCCAACCATATCGACTCCCCAACTGGTAAACAAGTCCAACAACAATTTCATATTATCTTGAATGTTCTGTGGAAATGCTAAAATTTCGTCGCTGGTTCTAAAAATCATTTCATTTAAGTAAGAGCGTACATCCTCTCCCTGATTTGCAAAGAACTCATCGTCTGGGGCAATCGCATCGTAATGCCTGATGGTTCCTGTAACACCTAAGTAGTTACCGTCTTCATCGTAACGCTGATAAATGGTACCTAAGCCAGAATCAAAAAAGTATTTTGCTGTAATAAATCCTTTTTCGTAAAACCATTCTTTATCGATTACAAAAACGAGTTTCTCTTCGGCTATATTTTCTTCCGCTCTATACACGGGTTCCATTTCGTATCCGTAATAAGCACTTTTATTGCCGTAAAACTGTTCTGGAATTTGATCGTATAAGTTGTTTACGCCCAACAAACGCGAAAAAAAGATGTAAAAATTATCTTTTGAAAAATTAACTTCGTTTCCAATGTCTGACAGGTCTACACCAAAAACTAAGGCATTATCGTTATAGACAGATCGTAATTGGCTGGTGGCCGCACTTGAATATCTAGCTTCAGATTCTATTAGCACACTCGCCGCACCACCGGTTACATTTCTAGGGCTAAAAACAGAAGTACTCACCAAAACTTTGTAAGGCATATAGCCGGCAATCATACTATTTGGTTCAAAATATTTAAACACGGTATCGTCAAGTAAGTTTACGGCGTCTGTTTTATATTGCTTATAAGCCGCTTCGTTTTCTTGTAATACTTCGCCTGTTTCATCATCATCAAATAAGGTACTTACTTTAGGGATTTCCATATCACCCCAAACTAAAGCTTCGCTATCTGAAGAAGCTACGTAAGCAAAGTCTATATTTTTATCGAACTCAAATAATACACCCATATTATAGTTTGTATATAAGCGCTCCACTTCGGCAATAGAATAATCCAACTGCGAGCTTACTCTATCGACATCTTTATTAGAAGCCTCCAGCGCGTCTTCCGTGCTGCAAGCGGTTACTACAGCTAGTAGTAACGTGATATATATTAAGGATTGTTTTTTCATAAGATCATAAAGATTGTAATTAAATTAGTTTTAAGATTCCGACACTAATCCTCTATAATTGGGATTTTCTCGTAACGTTCGTTATTTCTAATCTGGGGATTATTCTCGCGCTCTTCTAACGGGATTGGCAAGGTATAATTGATATCGTCTGATAATAAGGTATAAATTTCTGTAGCAGAAGTCGCACCGTTTTCTTCAATTACACTATAAACATGTTTAATTTCTGGTCTGTTTTCCATACGTCTTAAATCAAACCAACGGTGGTGATCTTCAAAACAAAATTCCTTTCTACGCTCTAGTAAAACATACTCTACAATACCATTGTCTGGATAGACTATATCTGCCGTAGAGTTGTAGCGAAAACCGTGTAAAGTTCTTATATCTGCCAAGGCATTTCCAGAATTACCTAGTTGCGCATACGCTTCTGCTCTATTAAGATAAGCTTCAGACACCCTTAAGTTAGCATAACCTAAATCTGTAAACAATCCGGTTTGATATTTTTTAGTACGGTAGGTAGCCTTACCAGTTGCATCGCTTACTTCTAAGAAAAAAGCATCTTTTCGTACATCTGCATCATCGTATAAATTTACTAACTCCGGATTTACAAAATAAGACAAGGTGTTTAGAGAAGATCCAGAACTGTACAATTGAAACAATGGTAAAACCGTGTAATACGAATACAAAATCTCGTCGTTACTATCTGTTACAAAAGGGACTTCTGGCGAAATTTTTGTTAAGTTACGTTGTGCTATAACTTGGTCTGCATAATCTATGGCTTCTTGCCATTTTTCTTGATATAACTTAACGCGAGACATTAATAAGTTACACGCTTCTGCATTAGGGTGCCAAATAGATTTTTCTAAACCACTAAACCCAATTAAATCTATAGCATGCTCAAGATCACTTTCTATTAGAGCATAACATTCTGCCACCGTATTACGGCTATACGCAAACTCTACACCTATATCGTCTCTTAGTGGGACGCCTAAATCGAAATTTGCAGAAGCAGCATCATAAGGCTGACCGTAAAGATTGAGTAAATTAAAATAACTTAAAGCTCTCACAAAATAGGCTTCGCCTTTAACATTATCAATTTCAGATTGCTCACCTATAGCTTCGTCTATTTGCGCAATAATATAATTGGCAATAGCTATATCTTCATACATACGCTCCCAAGAGCTATTTATGTTATTTATGGTGTTACCATCTTCGTCTATTTCTATTTCGCGTTGCCACGTATAGGTTGTTTTGTTATTAAATTTACGAGACGAAAAGGCTTTAGCATCTTCAACGATATTGTCTGTCATGTAATCTATATTACCAAAAATTGGGTATTGATAATTAAATTCACCTAACAATAACGCTGCATAATGATCTGTTTTTTCAGGAATTAATTTATCCTGACTCACTTCGTCTAGAAAATCGCTACATCCAAAAAATTGGAAACATAACACTATATATAGTACTTTTTTCATATTCAATATTTTTTAGAAACTCATATTTACACTTAAACTATAGGTTGGCAACACTGGTAAACCTATTCCTGAAACTTGATCTGGATCTTGACCTTTTAGATCTTTGTCGAAAGCGAAATAAGACAAATTACTACCTTGTAACCCTACATTCATATTTTTAATTCCGGCACCATCTAACAATTTATGAGGTATATTATACGATAGTGTTAAGGACTGTAAACGTATATGATCTCCGTTTACAATTCTAGCATCACTACGGTCGTACATCCACCAAGCATTGGTGCCACTTGGCACAACATATTCTCCATTTGTCACATAGATATAATCTAAACCATCGGCTCTAGATGCTACTGTAGTAAATGCTTGGTTGTAATTAGAAATTGTAGGGATATTAGTTAGCAACTCATCTCCAGGCTGTCTCCATCTGTTATTAAATTCTGCCGACATATTTTCATAAGGAAGTGGTAAGTTTTGGTTTCCGTTATATAGCGGAAGTAATCTGGTTTTGTACCCTAACTTATAGGTAAAGTTTGCCGCTAAGTTAAAGTTCCCCGACTTAATTTGAAGGCCGAAACCACCATAATACAATGGCACTCTACTTCCTTGGTATTCTAACACGGCTTCTAATTGCTCTTCTGGTGTTGCCCCTTCCATAACCAAATTTTTAAATGTTGGTAATCCTTGTTCGTTTAACCCGTCGAATTGGTAAGCAAAAAATCCGTTAGTAGGGAATCCTGCTCTATAAATACTTCCGTTTAAATAATCTGTAATGGTTAAGCCATCAAACTGAGCAACATCTTCAAAACCTGCTAATACACGGTCCTTTTCGTAAGAAAAATTAAAATGTGTACTTAAAGCCAAGTCGTCCATCTGAAGTAAAACAGAGCGCAACGAAATTTCGTAACTACTTACATCTTTACTTCCCGAATTAAATAATTGGTCTGCCGACCCGTTAACTAATGAGATTGGTCTTGATTGTAATAAATCTATACTCTTAGAATACGCGTAATCTAAGGCACCACTTAAACGACCTTCAAAGAAACTAAAGTTAAGTCCGATGTCTGTTGTCGTTGTTTTTTCCCAACGTAAATTTGCATTCGGAAAATCGCTTAATTGCGCTGTAGTTTCTGGATAATATATGGCATTGTTTCTACCATAATTAGAAATAATTAAATACGGACTTGCATTTGGCATCGTACCTCTAATACCATAAGAGGCTCTTAAACCTAATTCGTCTATTTTGTTATTTGTCCCGAAGAACTTCTCGTTATGAATATTCCATCTTCCAGATACCGACCATGTAGGCTTAAATTTATAACGCTCGTATTGTCCAAATTGATTAGACCCATCACTTCTCATATTAAAATTTAATACATAGCGGTTATCGTACACATAATTTAATATACCAAAGAAAGACATATTGTTGGTTACCCGGTCTGTAATAGAAGGATAGACACTCACACCCCCATCGGTAGTTAACCATTCAATCATAGCATCGTAATCGTAATTATCGAAATTTAAAACACTATCTCCGGCATCATTAGTGGTAGTTCCCACATTTGGTAAAGCGACAAAACCACGCCCTTGATAATGATTATAACCAGGAACAGAAAAACCTGTTGCCCCCCAATAATTAATTGAGCGCGCTTCTTGCCCTAAATTGATATTAAACACATGCTTATCTAATCTTAAATTATAATTTAACTGATTGGTAATTGCATAGGTATCTTGACTAACCATACCACCAGTATACACGCCACCAAACGGTAGGTGCCCCGATAAATCTTGACGCTGATCTATTAAATCTTCAAAAGCATCATACGTACGTAAATTAGCTGAATAATAAGTGTCTTCTGTAATCCACTCTTCCGATAAGTTGGTAGTATTTCTATAGCTAATCTGACTATTAAATCTAAAATGGTTTAAAAAACTCCAATTTATAGATGCTGCAATACCTAAATCTTTATTTATAATGCTTCGCTCCGAATTTTCCATTTCTCTCAAAACATTATACCCTGCATAGGTACGAGCTCCATATTTATCTTCGCCATGTATTTGTTGACTTTGAAGAAAATAAGTTCCGTCTTGGTTATAAATAGGCACCGATCTACTTGTATAATAGGCGGTATCAAACAAATTGACAGAACTATGATTATAGGCTGCATCTTGAATAGATCCATTTAATCTAAACGATAATTTTAAATTATCGCGTAAATCTAAATCTAAGTTAGAACGTGCTGTTATACGGCTTAAGTCTACATTTTGCTCTGCCCCTTGTTGATCATCGTAACCTAAAGAAAAATAATATTTAGCATTTTCGCCTCCTCCAGAAGCACTTATAGCGTGTTGTTGGGTAAAGCCATCTTGGTATAACGCACCAAACCAATCGCTATTTAACGTTTCTAGATAACTCACCTGATTTTGAAAATCTTGATGACTATAAGTACCATCCCATAAGTTCATTAAAGCACCTTCGTAACCTAGCCTATCAAAATTATCGTAAGATTGACTGTACCCTAGGTTTCTTGCTTGCATCTCTCTAGAAACATCTATACGATCTAGGGAATTCATTAAGTTTAAATCGGAGTACGTTGGTGCCTGAACATAGCTAAAACCTCCAGAATAACTCAACACTGGTTTTCCTTCCTTACCTCTTTTGGTAGTTATAACAATAACCCCATTGGCGGCACGTGTACCATAAATTGCTGTAGCCGAAGCATCTTTTAAGATATCGATTTTTGCAATATCGTTAGGATTAATTCCTGTTAAGGCATTACCGATAATATTAATATTATCGAAACTATTAATATCGCTAGCACTTAAAGGCACTGGATCTTCGTAAATAACACCATCTACAACCCAAAGCGGACTTTGATTCCCGGTAAATGTACTACCACCACGGATTCTAATTTTAGCAGCAGCACCAGGTGTAGAACTTATATTTGTTACAGACATACCAGTAGCCTTACCCTCTAACATTTTATCTATACTTACAGCCCCTACAACATCTAATTCTTCTGCAGAAACCGAAGAGATAGAACTCGTTAATTCCCGTTTATCTATAGTCTGATAACCAGTGATAACTACTTCTTCAAGGCCAAGAATTTCTTCTTCCATTCGTACAACTAGCACTTCGTTTTTGGCCACCTTAATTTCTTGAGTTTTATACCCCACAAAGGAGAAAACTAAAGTAATATTGGCTGCTGGCACCCGTATTTTGTATTTACCATCTATATCGGTAGAGGTTCCTAAAAGACCATTTTTCACTAAAATGGTAACTCCGGGTAATGGCAAATTTGATTTCGCATCGGTAACGACACCTTCTATAACAATGCCTTGAGTTGTTGTAGGAGTATCATCTTCTACAATCACAACAACACCATCTACAACTTTAAATGATAAATCGGTGCCTAATAAAACATCTCCTAAGAGTTTTTCTACAGATACATTGGCTTCATTAACTGAAATTTTTCCTAACTCGCCAATTTTTTGTTCGTTATAGAAAAAACTGTAATCTGTTTGCTTTCTAATTTCTTCAAAAAGTCTAGAAAAGCTTACATTCTTTAAATTTATACTCACATTTTTCGATTGCGAGTATCCCGCTGCATTTAAACTTAACACAGCGCTCAATATAAAAACAATAGTTAATCTCATACTTTTTTGATTGGATTTAATGACCTTTCAGCTAGCTGAAAAGCGGATAGTAATTTGTACTTTTTCATAGTTTGGTAGTTATTAGTGGTAAAAACATATGTCTATTAAGACATTAAACAAGCTTGTCTTTTTAATTATTTAATTACATAAATTGTTTTATTATTCTCTACTTTAATATGTACAGACATTTCTGCTTCAATAATTTCAAGAATATTTGTCATATCGTTATATCTAGGTAAGTCTCCTGTGAATTTTATTTGTTTTAAACTTTCATCTGTAAATACAACATCTACATTATACCATCTTGCCATTTTATCTAACAAGAACTCTAAAGACGCATTCTTAAACACAAAACGTCCATCTTTCCATGCGGTATAAGGATACACATCTACAATTTTTTTATTTAATTCTGAAGTGTTTTTGCGTAGTGTAGATTGCTCGTTCGGGCTTAGTATGATTTCCTTAGCAGACAAAGTATCTAAAACCTTTACTCGACCTTCTACTAAGGTGGTCTGGATGTTATTTTGATTCGTGTATGCAGAAACATTAAACTTAGTTCCTAACACCTCTATTTTTTGTTCTCCAGAAACCACTATAAAAGGCATTGCTTTATTGGATGCGACCTCAAAATACGCCTCTCCTTTTAAACTTACTTCCCTATGGCTTCCAGTAAATGGCACTTCGTACGTAAGTTCTGTATCGGAATTTAACCACACTTTTGTTCCGTCTGATAATACCAATTGATATTCTCCTCCTTTAGGAATTTTTAAGGTATTTATTTTAGAACTTACTACCTTTTCATTAGTATTTGTCTTATAAAACAAAACTCCTTTGGCATTAGATACTGCCGTTTTATTTTCAGCTATTTCGTTTTCTTGGCCGTCTTTAAGATCGACAACTTCTCCTGTAGATAAAACCAGTTGCGCATTAGAAGCACCGGGAGCAATACTGGAATTTTGTAAATTATCGTAAGAATCGAAGGCACTTCCCGTGTTAAACAATGAAAACAAAGCAATACCTATAACCAACACAGCCGCTACAGCCGAGGTCCATTTTATAACTCTTAAGCGCCTTACTTTGGTTCTAATTTTAGCATCCTCATCCATACGCTCTAAGAAATGTTTCCATTCTTTAGCAGTGTCAACCTTTTGCATTTTTTGCTTCCAGGCACTAAAAGCATCAGGATTAAGAATATCTTTTGCAACCTCTTGATTATTCCCTTTTTGCTCCCACTCAAATAATTCTTGTTCTTGTTCTTTAGTTAATGTTCCTAAAATTTTACCAACTAGAAGTTTTGAGTAGTGTATTTGATTTTTAATTTCATTCATTTTTTTAACTATTAATTTACAGCAAATTAACACGTATAATAAAATGACGCAGATATTTACAACAGGGGTGACACTTTCTTAAAAAAACTAAAAAAATTGAATAAAACTGGTAAGAAGTAATGTTGCAATTTTGGCTCCAAGTAAATCTCTAAGCTTGGCATAGGCCCGCTTTTTAACTGTTTTAACCGAATTGATTGAAATATTAAGCTGATCTGCAATTTCTTGGTTACTTAAGCCTTTTAATGCCAATTGTACCACTTGTTCTGCTTGTGGAGACAACTCTTGAATAGCATCATAAAGTAACTTGTACGTTTCTTCTCTTAAAATTTCATTTAAAAAAGATTGCTGTCCAACACTTAAACCTTCATCTAAAGTTGTGCTAGAAACTTTGTTTTCCTTTCGTAGCTGACTTATACTTGCGTTCTTTACTAAAACGTACAAATAGGCTTGTAATGCTTTTTCATTTTTAAATTCTTCGGTATCTCTTTCCCACAATTTAACAAATGCTTCTTGAGCCACGTCCTTTCCTTTTGCTTCACTTTTTAAAATACGAGAAGCAAGTAAGCACAAATGAGGAAAAAGACGATCAAAAATACCTTTAAACTCTTGGCCATTGTATGTAATTGTTTTATTAGCTACCTTCATTATAAATTGTCCCTAAGGCTAAACGCTACTTTAAATTTTTATTAGGTTTTGATTAAATTAAAATTATAAGTAATATTAAAACAGCCCTTGAATACGGCAAATTTAGAGAGAATCTAACATACTTTATAAAATTTAGTCAAAAAAACTTAGTTTTAAGGCCTTTTTACACGAAAATCAAAAAACAAAAACTTCATTCTAGAAACATTAATTTAACATACAGAATTCTAAGAAATCTACATTTCAAAAAAAAAAAAAAGATTGCCCATTAAGACAATCTTTTTTTGAATCATGTTAAACACTTATTTTACAATAATTTTTTGTGCATAAAAACCAGAATCGGTTTGAGCTTTTAAAATATATAAACCAGAGTTTAAGTTAAAATCTATAACTCTAGATTTTAACACACCGTTTTTAACAACTTTTCCCGTAACATCAAATATACTATAGGTCGCATTTACTAATGAAGGATCTACAGTTATTTGGTTTGTAGCCGGAACAGGATAGGCAGGCGCAATACCTTGAATTTGTACTTCTGAAACAGACAAAGTATTTAAATCTAATTTGTAAACCTCATCTCCTGCAGTACCATCATCGCCTTCAAAATATAAGGTAGTGCCAACTTTTATTGCACGTTGCGCAACAACAATATTTTCATCTAAAACCTCTACGCTTGTGCCATCTGTTCTAAATAGAAAATGGTAGCTACTAGAGTTTAACTCTCCCGAATAATATAAATAATCATCACTATCGTCTGGAGTTAAAAAATGATAAGGATCATGACTGCTTGAAGTATTGTCACTTATTTGTGTAATTGAATTTGTTTTAGAGTCGTATGTATATAAATTAGATACCGGATCGTATCCTCTAAAATACAACTTCCCTTTCCACACAGCATAGGCTAACGGATCGAAATCTTCTACTGCACTATTGGTTACCACTGTTACTTCTTCTGTAGTTGTGCCATCTGTTCTCCAAAAAGAATAGCCTCCTGAAAAATCACGAACTGTAAAATATAACTTACCATCGTATTCTATAAAATTGTAAGCACGTGAATTATCTACACCTGGTGTAAAATCATACACTAACGAAAATTGATCTGTCTCTGGATCGTACGAATACAATTCATCTCCTGTTGCTTCATTAATTTCTGGGATGGTTGCAAAGAAATATAACTTACCATTATAAGCTTGCAATAAACTATAAGATGTAGTAGACACAGAACTCCCTGAAGAATAAATGGTCTCTGTTTGAGTTCCATTGGAGTTCGCCACTTTACTTGCTGTTGTACCATCCCATTGCCATAATGAATTTGAGTAGTCTGCACTATTTACAAAATATAGGATACCGTCCATTTCGACTACATCATCCATCGAAGCTACTAATTCTGGTACTTCAACTGTATTCGCCACAGTACCATCGGTAGTGTAATGTGACGTGTTTGAATAACTAAAATGAAGTTTACCACCGTATTCAAAAAATCACCTGGAGAAGAATTCCCTGTTCCTGGATTAAGGTCCATATAACTTAACGTTTCGTTGCTTGGGTCTAAAATCCAAAGTTCATCACCAATATCCTCATTATTAGCTAAAGGACTTCCCTCAAACCCTGTATCGGCTTGAAAGTAAATTTTCCCATTGTACAAATACATTTGATCTGGGTCTGATCCTGATGACCCTGGTGCAATATCGAAAAGTAACGATCCTTGTGCATTCATTATTAAGGATCCAAAAATTGCAAAACATGTTAGTAGTTGTTTTTTCATGTGTTTTAGTTTGATTAAATTAGTTTTTTATTCACCTCATCCTTTGAGATTACATAAAAAAGACGCGCATATTTTTTATGCGGGTGACACCCTTCTCTAAAAAACCACAGCAAATTTGTTAAAACACAGCTATTAAATCTATAAAATCAAGTCAAAACATAACACAAACACACTATTTTAAGCATTATATTTAAATAATTATTAAAACTAATTTTGCCTACTTCAAATAACTTACAGAGACACAACCCGCTATGTACGAAGTTTATTTTCACATTCTAATTTAACGGCAGTATACAAATATGTTTGCAAATCTAATTCATCTTTAAACACTCCTTCATGTTTACCCAAATTTACAAACACTTGATGCGACACAATTTTTCCCGCTTGTTCACTTTCTAATAATCTAGAAGCTAAAGCATATAAATGCGGGTAAAACCGCTCAAATATTACTTTAAACTCTTTACTTGTATAAACTATATTTTTTCCTGCTAACGTCATATTTCATTTATACTATTGATGCTGCAATTAGAACGCCATATTTTAAACATTTGGAAACAACATCAAAATGGATTATTATTTTATAGAATTACATAATTTATTATATAAACGCAAAACAACATGGCAAGGAGTGACTAGGTTCTAATAATTATTAATTTTTAGAATCTGTTTTTTGCTGTTACATAAATCGTTTGTGGAGAATCAATTTTATTGACTTCACTTTTCTGTGAAGCCATATAAACTATTGTAGGGAGACCGAGATTTGAACTCGACACATTAGGAATAATAATCTTCAAAAAGCACTTTTTTCTAAGCCAATAATAAGATACTTCTATAATTATTGAAAGAACCAAAGCAATCAATAGTCTTCACATATGTTTACCATTATTAAATTATAAGTATCAGACTTGCCTACATCAATTTACCTCTAAATTCACCAAATGAATATTTTAAGGCCAGACTCTAGGTGACTAACCCTTACTTATACCTTTCTATAATTTGCACTGCCTTTGGCAATAATGGTATACGAATTGGATTAGTGGTTTTTTCACGTCTGTAATAAATCCATAATCCACCATCTATTCCAATAACTACATTATCTGCTGTCCTATTAATCATTTCAATATAACTCAAACTAGTATAGCAAGCGAATACAAATAAATCCTTTACCAAATTCAGTCGAGGGGATTAAAAACAACTTATTTTCTATAACTTGAAGCTCTTCGCTACTCAAAAAACTTCTGTCATTTTTAATAAATTTAGATTTGAAACTCACAAATGGGTCACGTTCTATCCACCCCAATTTAAACGATAGGTTTATCAATTTCCTAAAGCGCTCTATATGCTTCATCACCGTATTATTAGCCATGGGTTTTTGATGATCCACAGGCATATAACCTCTAAGATACTTCTCGAACTTAATAATAAAGTGATAATCGAGTTCCCTTAAATATAAGTCCGTGGTTTTATAGCTTTTTAGTAAAAATTTTGAAATATATTTTTGTGTAGTAAAGTAGTTTTTTTGTGTTCCCCACTTTAATTTATTTACCATATCTTCATTATGGTAATTTACGATATCCATAATTGAATGGCTAGTATCGTCTTGCCCAAAATATCTTGCCTTAATTGCTTGAGAAGTAATTAACTTTTTTTCTCCCATTAAATCCCTATAACATTTAAAAAGATGATTAAAGGTTTCGTCTAAATAACTATTAAGCATTCTAGATTTCTGGTTGGTTCCACGGGCTCAATTTTTATGGATATCCCAATCAGTTATCAAAACTTTACGTTTTAAACTAATGGTTGTACGCTTACCATTTACGGTAATTCTTGCATAAATTGATGCATGTTCTTTTTTTGCCCTAGAAAAGTCTACCCAGAACAAAATACTGAAGGTGGTGGATGTTTTCATAATTTCGTCTTTTTGTTAACACATATTCATTGTTATCAGACGAAAGTCAAATCACTTATAAAGATACATTTATTTACTGACTATCAAAATCTTAGTCTAAATCTGGTCAACAAATTTTAAGATTTTATTTTGTTATCCGATTTGTTGACATTTTATTAAATATTATTTGTTTTATTTTGATGTCACAAAAAAACAAAAAAACCTGATAATCATAAGATTAACAGGTTTTTGATATAGTTTGATACTATATAAAGTCGGGGTGGCAGGATTAACCATCAAACCACAACCCACAGATCTTCAACACACTAACACCGTTACGTATTAATTACTCACCGAATAGTACACTTTATTAACAAGAACTATAAAACAAAAATTAGCTTATCATTTCTATGTATAAAGATACAATTAAAATTAACCCTATTTAAATATTATTGATTGTTGAAATAGTATTTTTAAATCTGATAGAATATTTTCTGCTCAAAATTATGACGGGTAATACCTTATAATAAATGTAACAAATGGTCAATTTCTTTAATTATTCTTAATTAAGGAGTATTGAAGCATGTTAAAATTCAAGATATTCAAACCTCTACTCAACCATTTAAAATAAATTCAGGAAATCAGTAATCAAAACTAAAATATCCAAAACCTTAAAACATTTAACATTATGGCCACAAGTATCGTAACAACAGAAGACCTTATTGAGTTTAGAGCAAAACTTCTACAGGATATCAAAACCCTATTATCGAATAAGGATAAGAAAGAGTTCAAAAAACATATTAGATCCTCCGAAGTTATGAATCTTTTAAATATTAGCCCTGGAACATTACAAAACTTTCGTATAAACGGAACAATACCATATACCAAAATTGGAAATATTATCTATTATAAGTTAACAGACATTCAAAAGATATTAGAAGAGAATAGAATATCAGATGGAGGTCCATATTAAATTACTATTTATTCTAATGCTTTACCTTATAATGCTCAAGTCTGTCTTGAGCATTATTTATTTTGTGTAATTGCTATTTGCTAAACTCAAACTTATTCTCTAAAAAACTGCTTAATAATTAATCTATTAAATATACTGAAATCCAATTTTAATAGCTTGTCTTATTTTCTAAATTTCATTTTTTTACTTCACTACATTTCCATTCTATAATCCGAGTTTTTTTTCTGTGGAATAACTTATTCAAAAAAGAATTCCGAAATGGTTATTAAGGGTTTGGTTGATGCTTCTCAATACTCATTGATAATAGTCATCATTCAGTCAAAACATGTTTTTAGAACCTACTCTAATGTTTCTTTTCTGATTCCTAAATATTCCACAGGAAAAATACACTTCATTTCAAAAAACTTAAGCCTCAAAAGTAAAGTTATCGACTAGGTCTTCCTCATATTTTTACTAGCCCTCTTGAACTTTTCTATCATAGAAACCCTACTTCAAAATTTCAAATCTTTCTCCTTTATTATCTGTATTCATAGTTTTGGGTAAAAAATGTACCGGTTTTATTAGGCTGAGCTGGTTTTTGGGTAAAAAAACAGATAATGAATTGGTTGAAAGCCGAAACCAATAAACACAATAACCTAAAAACCAACTAATTATAAAAAACATGAAATTAGTAACCGCGAGCTAGCGGGTTACCCTCTTGCTCTTCAATTTCGTCCCGTAACATCGGGACAAAAATCAGACTACTAGATAAGCTCTACTTCGAATGGAATAATTAAATAGTGGTCAATTATTGTTTTCACTATAAAAAAATTTACGATGATTATTTTTTAATCAAAACTCAAATAATTTAGAATTAACAAAACCTATATCATTCATTTCAAAAGAATACTCATTTTTTTTAATTTAATTATATTTCTTTTTTTACTGCGAATTAACATCCAATATTCAAGCTTGACAAAGACTTATAAAAGTGGTGAGACCCGAACCCGGTTATGCAGTCTTCAAGTTTGAATATTGTAATTTTGCAGTCTAAAAAAGAACATTTATAAACTTTCAGGATGAAAAATATTTCAATTGTATTTGATTTTTTTTACATCCATTAAAAAGAGTATAAAGCTCTGCTCTTTAGCATGTCTAACAACTTTTTTAAAAAAAAATTGATAGTACTTTAAGATCAAGGCTTTAAAATTAGTAAAATGGAAAATAGAAGACTGAGGAAAGTATTATTTATTTGCAGTTTCTCGGCAAGTAAGTATTATAAAGATTTTAAACAATTATATTTCTGGATTATAACAAAAGAGAGTGGTGAAAATCTAGCTCAAATTACATTCTGGAATAAACTATTAAAACAAGATTTTGCCATTGCTAAACCTCATTAGTGACATGATGAAAACTAAAGTAGTAATTTAGTAAGTTGAACCGAATTTTTTAATCACTTTATAAATCTTAGGCGACATTATAACAGTAAGTTTATTAATCATTATATATCCGAAAGTTAACATATAGGGTAGTTTTTTTTACACCTTGATGACCCTAACCTCAGCAAAAGAATATCATTAATTAATAATTTTTACGGATAGAATAAATCATTAACAGATTAAATTTAGCAAATCGGATATAAAAAACAGGAACAATCGAATTCAATAAGAATATCCCTAAATTCTTATAAATAATTCTTTATATATGAGCTGCAATTAAATTACATGGTCTAACTTTTTTAAATATTCAAAAAACAAAAAAGGATACCCTCAGGATATCCTTTTTTAAAACAAACTAACTTGTAATTGTTATATTATCTTAAAAGTAGTTTTACTGATTTTTGACCTTCAACGGTTTTAACAGTTGCAATATAAAGTCCAGGTCTAAAGGTAAAACTCGTGTCACTAGACGTTTCCACAGTTTGTACTAATGCACCTGTAAGGCTATAAATATTAATTGAGGTTGCATACTTTACATTAGAAACTTCAATTCTGTTTCCAATGGCTTTAAGGTTTGTAGAAACTTGAAATGCTTTCTTATTAATACTCAATGTTGTTTCTCCAACATTAGCACTCGCTTCAATTTTATACAGACTAAAGTTATTAGTACCATAAATATAAATATTTCCAATACCGCCGGTATAACTTGCTGAAAGAATAACATAATCTTTATCATTTAATGGCGCATCATATTGCCCTAAAACATTAGTGCCATCCGTTACTAAAAGACTACGCTCACTACTACCACCGCTTCGACACCAAATTTTCACATCGCAATCACCCTTTACGGCAAATTTTAAATAACGTACAGTTGGCATATTTCCTGTTGCTGCCCCACCTCCATTTAATTTATAACGATTCGCCGCGGTAAAACCATCACTAAACTTACTATCGTCAACGGGAGCATCTTCTATCTCCCCCATAAGGTTTTCACTGTCGGAATGGGGATACGCTGCCAAATTATCTAGTAAGACACCTGAACCTCCGGAAGGAATACCATCATTCACAGGAAAATATCCTCCGCCATCATTTCCCAAATCCCAAGTCTTTTGAGCGTGAATTGATAACGAAAAAAATAAAATTGGTACAATAATTAATAGTAATTGTTTTTTCATAATTTTTAGGTTTTAGTTAAATCGATCACTTGATTGTAATCGATTGCCTAATTTAAGAAATTATATTCGATGATAAATAAAAAATTTTCATTTTAACACACTTAAAATTCTTTTTTCGCAGCAAAATGGATTTATAAGTATTCAATTCATAATTTAAACCAAACTTTATTGTTGAAAAATAAAAGCGAGCGTGTAAAATAAATAATACGCTCGCTTCATTTAGACAGAATTAGGAGAAATTATTAATGTGCAGAAATTTTCACCACTTTTACACCTACTGCATCTTTAATCCTTAAAATATACAGTCCGTTCTTTAAATTAAAATGGGAATCACCAACAACATCAATAGAGTTTACCAGAGCTCCAGTAAAACTATATACTTGAATATTTGTTTTAGAAGTTACATTTGAAAGATAAACATTCCCTTTGTAAGCTTTAACTACCACCGAGTTTGTTGAGCTAATATGATCATTAACACTCAGTACCAATGTCTCAATAGGATCCCAATCATCATTCCCTTTTGTGAATTCAAAAGGATCGATATTTGTACCATCCTTCAATATTGGAGATGACAAAACAGTAGACCAGGAAGCGCGACTTGCCGTATTATCTACTAAAGCTTTCTCTATTGTTCCGTATTCATACATTAAATCGGACTCCCCACTTAAAGAGTTTGTCCATCCAGCTGGACTAATTAACGATTGTCCTTCGGCCCCTGGATAGGTTGATGCATCGATATTTGTTTTGTAGAATACCACCTCACTAGTATTGGCTCTCCAAGGACGCCCAAAATAGCCTGGTTTAGCTCCATGGGTTGATGCTGTTTCAACACCTGGAACCGTCGATTTTACATGGCATTCGTACATTAAGTAGCCTCTGCCAGAATCTTGTTGTGCCGCGGTAATATAGGCCGCATCACTAGAAGTATCACTGGTATTAAATACAAAATCTGTTTGATAGAAAACTGCAGTCATGCCTCCAAAAATATAATCGACTGCCCCCATCATAGCACCTTTGTAAACCACAACTCTTGATCCTACGCCACCGTAAAATGAATCTTGGCGCCCAATAACACGACAGTTATTTAACACAACCTTATCGGTATTGTTTGCAATCCCAATAGCAGCTGCTTGAGTAACATAGCCTTTAGAACGATCTTGAACCTCAGTATTTCCGTAATCGGTTGGTCTTACAGGTTCTGAAGCAGTATTTTTAGCCTGCACAACATCTTGCGATTCTTTATAAGAAATGTATTGATTGAATGAGTTTTCTAAAATAATATCTTCAGCCGTAAAACCATCGGCTTTCACCACAACCGTCGCATTCCAATAGGAAGCACCGCCACCAGAGCCTTCTTTATTTTCATAATTTGTATAGCCGTTTGCTTTATTAACATGTAAGGCTTCAGCACTCCATTTATTATCTTCACCTTGACTAAAGAAATTGTATTTTTGTCCATAATACGAGGTAATTCTAACCGCGTTGGCATCAATATCAACACCTTTATTTAAAATAGCAATACTTGGTGCCGATGCTGCATTTTTTAAAGTCACATTTTTACTGGTAATTTCAAGCATTTCTTCATAGTTACCAGGATCAATCATCACTGTAACACGCTCATCATTTGGTCTGTCCATTTCTGCTATCGCAGCTAAAGCTTCATTAATAGTTAAGTAATCTTTTCCAGATCCCACGGTAATCACATCAGAAAAAGCAACAGCTTGTTTCACTTCAATATTTGTAAAGTAAGTGGTTCCTAAAGCATTCAATATAACTGTACCCGCAACATTTCCTGGATATAAATATTGAACCGTTTCAAAAGTATTGGTGCTCCCACTAGAGCTTACTATAGGTGTTCCGCCTGCAATATCAAAATTGGCTGCATAATAGTAAGTCACAATCATTTTATCGCCAGGCTGCATAGGAACCTCAACAGTATTTCCTGCATTAGCTACCAAATGTCCTTTAGCTTTCTCGTTTTTAACTCCAGATAAAACTAAGCCCTTATAGTGGGTGTCGGTGTTTATAATGTCTTTATCATCAAAACTCCAATTCGTTACTTGATTAAACACCAAGTGCATGGAAGTGGCTGCTCCAGAAACTGTTAAATTAGGAGTTAAAGCTAATTCTAAAGCATAGTCATCCAATCCACTATAACTTACCTTATAAACAGCATCGCGTAGAGATACGGATGTAACATCACTAAAATTATAGCTGTAATTTTCATCATTTAAATTAGTAAACGTAAGGTTTAATAAACCACGTAGTGTGGCATCTAAATCTGGTGTATTAATAGTTACAGCATGTAAAGGTTTTGCTGTAAATGCAATATCGTAGGTTTGAGCGCCTGTAATCGTTATTTTATCTGATGAAATTTCGTAATCATCTTCACCAGTTGCTGTTATGGTATATTCTATACCAGCTTCAAGACTCACACTATAAGTTGAAGCGCTTGTATTTAAAGCCACTACAGGAGTGTAAACTGTGTTTGCAGAAGGGTCTGGCGTAAAAGTTAGAGTTAAATTACTAAGATTTGATAACCCTGAAATAGCACCAGTAACTTCGAATAAATCTACTTTTACCACAGTTACATCATGTGTTGTGGTTGATGCATTGGCATTTAAAGTTAATCCGTTAGTAATAACATACCCATTTGCACCTCCTAAACTAAGGTTGTATGTATACTCTATAGGTAAATTTACACTATAAACAGAACCAGAAACAACTGCTGAAAATACTTTACCAGCTTCGTTTGTAAAATCTACAGAATAACCACTTGGAATATTTGCAGCTGAAGTTTCATCTACAGTTCCTGTAACGGTAACATATTCAGCTGGTTTTCTATATATTCTGTAAAAACTTGGTTTATCGCTAATATCATAGACACGGAATTCTCCTGCTTCTTTAGCCACAAAATTAACCTCTTGAATTGTAGCTCCTACCGCTACAACATCATCTTGAGTATCTGCTCCAGAAACATTTTCAAAATGTATCTGACCTGTGCCTGACTGTGTAATCATCATCAAAGTTACTTCATCATCTTCATCTAAATTCAAACTCATATAGCGCGATGAAGTACCTCCATTTTGGTACAATCTCCCTGTATATCCTGATGCACTAACAGATTCATCATATCTAGTCAGGTTAGTGTTCGATGTTCTCAAACGGTCGTTGGTACCTCCTACCCATGACAAAATACCTTCAGTAAACGTTTGAGGTGTATTTTTATTAGATGTTCCTGGAGTTACACCTGGATACCAGGCATTAATTGTTGATTCATCTAACATGTTATTATATAAAAAGGGATCTAATTGTTCGGCTCCAAAATCCCAAACATCTGTTTTTACCACGTTAACCACGGTGGTAGTTACCTCTACTTTAGGTGTATACGCATTTGATCCAGCAAGCGTAAAGTATAAAGTCGTGGCTCCACCTAGATAAGTAAACTCGTAAGTACCTGTTTTATCTACAGTTACTTTTACATCTGCACTTCCTAAATCGGTACCTCCAGTTGTTCTCCCACCGTTCATGATACCAGAACTATGCACAGATCCTGAAAAAGTTACTGTTGTACTACCTGTATCAACATCTAATTCTAAAACATTTGTGTTCTTAAATACAACACCGTAACCTGCGCTGTGGTATTGTGTGGTTGCTGCCTGGGTTCTTAATTTACCATCTGGACTAGTCGTTGAGGTTAATGTACTACCTGAATTAGTAAAGGTACTTCCGTCTGTAAAATCATAGGTCGTACTGATTTGCCCTTGCACTAAAAAGACGCAAAAAAGCATGGGAATCAAAAAGAAAAAGGAATTTTTTTTCATACTTAAGATTAATTATAGTTTTTATTTAGTTTAGACATAAGATGGTATTCCAAATACACAAATTCATATCCAGGTTTATTTAGAACACCCAATTTGAATATGCTTTCTTTAATTTACCTACCCTTATAGGTTATGATTGTTAATAGAACATATTTTTAAAAAATGAAAGCCCTAGGTGTTTCCCATATGATATTCAAAAAACACAAATTCATTTTATATTACTAATTAAGTAATCGATTACACGAATGTATATTAAAATATTCAATTCGCAAAAAAAAGTTGTTAAAATTAAATTTTACATATTTAAAAGATACTTGCATTAGTATTTTATCAGTCACTCACTGATTAAGTAATTAAACAAACATGTGTCATTCAATTATTTTATTAAAATTTAATATTTATATCAAAAATTAATATAATTTTAAGCAATCGATTACATCTATAAATAATTACTAAATAAACAAACTAAAAACACCTATTAACTATGTTTAAAAAAACACTTATCTACACAATATTTTTGCTATTCACAGTTCTCATAACAGCTCAAAATGTTACGATAATAGAATATGGAGGCTGGCTGGAATCTGCTTTTATTAAATGGTCTCCTGTAGAGGGAGCAGACAGCTACAATGTTTATTATACAGGAGAAGGCATTACAAATAGAAAAATAGACGATCAACTAATTAGATGCTACAGTGATTTTAACCGTGCAGACCTAATTGGTCTCAAGGAAGGAACTTACACTATAAGTGTTGCAGCGATTACCAACGGAAAAGAAAGCCCTTTAACTACTTCGTCCAATATTTCCATTAAAGCCCATGACCGTACGGGTTTCGCCTTTTCTAACGGCCGGATTCCTGGAGGCTACAATTTAGATGGAACACCAAAACCTGAAGCCGTTATAATATATGTATCTGAAAACAATAAAGATACAATTGAACTTAACGTTACAGGTGCCAATGCAAATCCCTGCGTTGGTCTTCAAGAAATTCTTTCAGGATTCAAAAAAGGAAAAGACTTTCGCCCACTTATCATTCGTTTAATTGGACAAGTAACCGATTTAGCAGTGATGGATAAAGGTGACATTGTTATAGAGAACAATAATGAGATTCAAAGCTCAATTACACTTGAAGGTGTTGGAGATGACTCCACCGTAGATGGCTGGGGGATTCGTATTAAAAATGCCTCTAACATAGAAATTCGCAATATTGGAACAATGAATTGTGATAGCAACGAAGGAGACAACATTGGATTGCAACAAAACAATCAATATATCTGGGTACATAATGTAGATTTCTTCTATGGATCTGCTGGTGGAGATTCCGACCAAACTAAGGGAGATGGGGCTTTAGATTGTAAAAAATCAACTTATGTTACTTTTTCTTATAACCATTTTTGGGACTCTGGTAAAGCTAATCTTTTAGGTTTAAGCGAAAATACTACTGAAAATTTATACATCACTTATCACCATAACTGGTACGACCATTCCGATTCTCGCCACCCTCGTGTTCGATTTTATTCTGCCCATGTATATAACAATTATTACGATGGTAATTCCAAATACGGCATAGGATCGACTTTAGGCTCTTCTGTGTTTTCAGAATCTAATTATTTCCGTAACTGCAAATATCCAATGTTAACGTCTATGCAGGGTTCAGATGTTTATAATGAGAATAGTCACACTAACGATTATGATAACAGTCCTACATTTTCTAAAGAAGACGGAGGAACAATAAAGGCTTTCAATAATTACATTGAATCTGCACATCGATTCGTGGCATATGGAAATTCAGACTTTCCCTCACCTACTATAGATTTTGATGCTTATTTAGTTGCAAATAGAAACGATAAAGTTCCTAATAGTGTATTATCTGCCTACGGAGGAAACACTTACAATAATTTTGATACAAATAACGAAATAATGTACAGCTATATCCCTGACTCACCGGCAGAGGCACGTGACAATGTTATTCTTTACTCTGGACGTGTAAATGGTGGTGATATTAAATTTTCATTTAATAATGCTGTAGATGACAAGTCTTATGCTGTTAACCTAGCACTTAAATCATTATTAACAAATTATACAACTTCATTAATATGTATTCAAGGCGAACAAGGTTTAGAACCTGAAATAACTGTAACAGCAACACCAGGTGATAGTTTCGTAAAATTGGATTGGATGGTTAATAATTATACGCCTTCTACTTATGACATTTATAGACATACAAGTTCTAATCCTTCTGCAAGAATAAAACTTGCTACAATTGAAGATAGCAAAACTTTAAGTTACACAGATTATAATGTTACAAACGATACAGAGTATTACTATTGGATTAAAGCAGACTCTTCTATAGAATCAAAAGCAAAATCTGCTATACCATCTGCAGAAATAATGCCTTCAAGCGGAGAAATACACAATTTTACAGAATCTGGTATCAATAGTTCCTTTTATACAATTTCTGGAAATCTATCTACATCAAAAGGAACTGTAAATTATAATTCACTCACTTTAACACAGTGCTTAAAAATGGAAAGCGTTACCAGTATCAAATTCAAAACAACTACTGAAGGTACATTAACTTTAGTATTTAATGATGGTGAATCCAATCGTGTTAAAATAAATGGAATAAACAATAGTGTTATAAATGGTATACTTCAAGTTGATTTAGATGCAAATAGCGAATATGAAATAACTAAAGGAGACACTATGAACCTTTTTTATATGAGTGTTGTAGACTATTCTTTAGGCATAGTAGACAGTGAAATTAAATCATTAAAATTATATCCTAACCCAGTTAGAGATAACTTATTTATAACATCATCTTCAAATATTGAAAAAATAGAAATTTATAGTATTCAAGGTGCACTTGTACTCAAAAAATCAGCTAAGGATATTAAAATAATTAATTTGAACACCTTAAAAACTGGAACTTATTTAATTAAAATGTACTCCAATCAAAAAACGATTGATAAAATATTATTAAAGCACTAATTATCAATCAATTTAACAAACACAACCGATTACACAATAAACCTCGAGGTTCTATACCAAATCTCGAGGTTTTTTTACACTATTTAACCTCTCGTAATGCCATTATATTTTAGGATTAATTAACATATTAAAGAAGAAGCCACATTTAGCTTTTATAAAGTAAATTTAAAAATAACATTAAAAATATATTAATATTTCACAATAATTCATGCAATTTATAAACATATCATAAAATTATAATCATAAAATTACAAAAAATCAATATTTGTAAGATTTTTCTTATTTAAATAGGAATCAAAAAAATTAACCTAAAATTGATGAAATATTAACTTTTAATTTTGTTTTTAAATTAAATCAACTACTTTTGTGTAATCGATTACAAATTCAAACTAAATTAAATGATCTTATCAAAGAAACCTATTAGCTAAAAATAATTTGAAACTAAACATTATTACTATATGACTAATTTTTTTTATTAACTCAACTATTTCTCTCTCTTAAAGACAGAATAAAATTTAGTCCTTACAAAAAAACTCATTTAGGGTTATTTATAGGATTTCTAATTCTAAGCACAACCAGCGTAGAAGCACAAAATCAAATTACCATAACTGGTGTGGTAACAGATGGCGATTTAGGAGGCCCTTTACCCGGAGTTACTATTATTGTAAAAGGATCTACAACCGGTACGACAACAGATTTTGATGGTGCTTATACCTTAACCAATGTAGATCCCAACGCCAGCATACTATTTTCTTATATGGGATACCTCACTCATGAAGCCAAAGTTGGTGGTAAAAAAATTATAAACGTAACCCTTAAGCCTAGTTTAGAATCCTTAGATGAGGTTGTTGTAGTTGGTTATGGTACCACACGGAAATCAGATCTAACAGGTTCCGTAGTAACGGTATCCGGTGAGGCATTAGAAAAACAATCTATTTCAAGTGTTGCTGAAACATTAACAGGACGAATGGCTGGGGTTCAAGTCATCTCTGCTGAAGGGTCTCCAGATTCTGAAATACAAATTAAAATTAGAGGGGGTGGCTCTTTAACACAAGATTCTTCACCTTTAATAATTGTTGATGGGTTTCCAGTAAACAGTATGAGTGATGTATCACCTACAGATATTGAAAATGTTACTGTATTAAAAGATGCTTCTTCTACAGCTATTTATGGTTCTAGGGGTGCTAACGGTGTTGTTATAATTACAACAAAGAGTGGAAAAGAAGGTAAAATTCAAGTAAACTTTAATGCATTTTATGGTGCAAAAAAAATTGCTAATACTATAGATGTACAAGACCCATCAGATTTTGTTAACTGGCAATATGAATATGCTCTACTTAGAGACAATTTAGAGTCCTATGAAAAATATTTTGGATTATGGCAGGATCATGATTTATATGATGAGGTGAAAGCTAATGATTGGCAAAAACAAATTTACGGTCAAATGGGTGAGGTTGAAAGCCGTAATTTATCCGTTCGTGGAGGTACAGAAAAAATAAATTTTAACTTTAATTACGCCCTATACGATGAAAAAGCAATTATGGTTGGATCTCGATTTAAAAGAGACAATATATCTTTTGCATTAAAAAGTAAAGCCAGTAAGAAAGTTGATTTAAGTTTAACCATGAGGTATTCAGATACCGAAGTTAACGGTGGCGGTGCAAACGAGCAAAACGAGGTATCTTCTGCCGACGCACGCCTTAGACATTCCGTAGGTTATTCTCCTATTTACTTACCAGGATTAACTACAGATGAAACCGATGAGGCACTTTCTAGTTACCTTGTAAACCCCTTTGTTGCTGTAAACGACAACCAACGTTTAAAATTGAAAAAAAACTTTAACTTATTGGGTAGTTTTTCTTGGAAAATCGTTGAAAACTTACAATTTAAAACAGATTTTGGTCTAGATAATTACTACGATCAAGACTTTAGATTTTACGGAAGCTCTACTTACTACGCTAATAATAATCCTGCTGCTGAAAACCAAGGCCTACCTGCTCTTAAATTTACAGACGGAAAAAGAACTAGATTTAGAAATGCAAATACTTTAAATTATGATTTTAAAAAGTTTTTAAACGAAAATCATAGTTTAAAATTTCTTGTTGGTCAAGAATGGATACACACCCGTAACAACGTGTTACTTAATGAAGTTCAAGGCTTTCCAGACTTTTTTAACTTTACCGATGCAAGGCAGTTAACAACTCAAGGAACACCTGTAGTTACCGACAACTATTATAGTCCTGATGATAAACTATTATCATTCTTCGGACGTGCAAATTATGATTTCAAAAATCGCTACTTATTTACTGCTACTTTTCGTGCCGATTCATCAAGTAAATTTTTAGGTGATAATAGATGGGGTTACTTCCCTTCTGCCGCCTTTGCCTGGAAAATTTCTGAAGAGTCTTTTTTAGAAAGTGCACATTGGATAAACACACTTAAACTTAGATTAAGTTACGGTGAAGCAGGAAACAATAATATCCCTGTAGGACAAACGGTTCAAAATTTCTTATCTAGAACTACTACTTATATTAATGGTGTGCCTAGTTACTGGGCGGCATCTAACACTTTAGCAAATCCAGATTTAAAATGGGAAACAACGATAACCCAAAATATAGGTCTTGATTTTGATATATTCAGAGGAAAATTTAGTGGTTCCTTCGAAGCTTATAAAAATTTAACAACAGACTTATTAATTAACTTCCCTACACCTGGTTCTGGATATACTTCTCAATATAGAAACATGGGAGAAGTTCAAAATAGTGGTTTAGAAGCTACCTTAAATTTTGCAGCTATTAATAACGAAAAATATGGTTTAAGCTTTACTTTAAACATGGCTAGAAATGTTAATAGAATTAATTCATTAGGTGTAATGAATGATTTTGGAGCAGACACAAACTGGGCTTCATCCCAGATTGGAGATGATTATGTTGTAAGAGTTGGTCAGCCTTTAGGCCTTATGTATGGTTTCCAAAGTGATGGTCGCTACGAAGTTGACGACTTTAATTACGATCCTATCGCCAATACCTATACCCTAAAACCAGGAGTTTCAAATAATACATGGATAGGTAATGTAATGCCTGGTTCTATGAAACTAAAAGATATCGATGGTGACGGAGACATTACTGCTGCCGACCAAACTGTTATTGGTGATGTTAATCCAGATTTCACAGGTGGTTTAATTATTAATGCCAATGCCTATGGTTTCGATTTTTCGGCAGCATTTAACTGGAGCGTTGGTAACGATGTTTATAACGCAAATAAAATTGAGTTTACAACATCTAATGAAAATGGACAATACAGAAACTTAAGTACCATAATGGGAGATGGAAAAAGATGGACGAATTTAGACCCTGTAAGTGGTCAATTAGTTACAGACCCTACTCGATTAGCCGAAATGAACCAAAATACAACCATGTGGTCGCCTTACATGTCCCGTTACGTATTTAGTGATTGGGCAGTAGAAGATGGTTCTTTTTTAAGATTAAATACCATCTCTTTAGGTTACACTGTTCCTGAAGCAATCCTTGAAGACGCAGGTATCGCAAAATTAAGATTCTATCTATCTGCAAACAATGTCTTTATTTTAACCAATTACTCAGGACTAGATCCAGAAGTTAACACTAGAAGAAAAACACCACTAACTCCTGGGGTAGATTATTCTCCATACCCAAAAAGTAGACAACTAGTTTTTGGTTTAAACCTTAACTTTTAATAAAATATCTTTTTAAAATGAAAAATAAATTCATAATTATAACAGGATTAATAATAGCAGGTTTTTTAAATTCTTGTAGTGATGATCTGGACGCACCAGCTAAATCTACTTTAGATGAATCTGTGATTTTTTCTAAGCCAGGACTTACTAAAGGTGCTATAGATGGTATTATACAACCAATGATGGAAACAAACTCTTACAGAGGACGTTTTATCCCAATGTATGGCTCTAACACCGACACCGAATACACATACAATTCTGAAAATGTAGGTAATTCAACGGGCGATCTTGCAATTTATAATGCAATGCCTAACAATGCTCAAATGAATAGAGATGACAATGCTTGGGCAATGATGTATAGAGGTATTGAACGTGCTAATATTTGTATTCGAGGCATACGCACTTACGGTAATCCAGAACCTGGAAATGAAATGGGACAATATTTAGGTGAAGCTTTAACTTTACGTGCCTTATATTATGCAGATTTAACCAAAGCTTGGGGTGATGTAGTGGCACGTTTTGAACCTATTAATACTGAAACCATTTATTTACCAAAATCAAGTCGTGATATTATATACAAACAAATCATTGCAGATTTAGGGGAAGCATCCAATTTAGTTGCTTGGCCAAACGAAACCATAGAAACTACTAGCGTAGAACGTGTTAACAAAGCATTTGTTAAAGGACTAAGAGCCCGTTTAGCTATGGTTGCAGGTGGTTTCCAACAATATCCTGATGGCGTTAGACGAAGTAAAGATCCAGATTTATCTGTAGCTAATATGTATTCGCTTGCCTTAGACGAATGTAAATCTATAATTGCAAGCGGAACTGTACATCTTATTCCATCTTTTGAAAACCTTTGGAGAAACTTAATGGAGGAAGATGTTACCGCAGGAAAAGAATCACTTTGGGAAATTCCATTTGCAGATGGTCGTGGTCGTGTATTATATACTTTTGGAGTTAGACACAGAAGTAATGACCAATACACAAAACAACCTAGAGGTGGAAGTGTAGGTCCTTTACCTACTCTCTTCTACGATTACGATGAAGCCGATACACGACGAGAAGTTACTTGTGTACCTTACCAATGGGGAACTGCTGTCGATGAATTTTCTCAACAAGAATTAGTAGACTCTAAAACATGGTACTTTGGAAAATACCGGTATGAGTGGATGAACCGTATTGTTACTTCTACCAATGATGATGGAGTTAACAAAATTTATATGAGATATGCTGAAGTACTTCTTATTGCTGCGGAAGCTGCTAATGAACTAGAAGGCCCTGGAGCTGCTGCTCCATATCTAAAAGAATTACGTCGTAGAGCTTTTAAACCAGAATATCATTCAACAAAAGTAGATGCGTACGTAGATGCATTAGGCAGTAAACAAGCCATGTTAGATGCTATTGTTGATGAACATAAATTCGAGTTTACTGGAGAAATGGAACGTAAACAAGCACTTATTAGATGGAATCTGTTAGGGACAAAACTAGCAGACGCAAAAGCTAAATTAACTGATTTAAAAGATCGTACTGGTAATTATAAAGATGTACCAACTACAGTTTACTATAAATATGCCGAAGACAACGAAACCCTAGAACTCTATGGTTTTAATAGAAATGAACACCAAGATCCAGGTTCAGAATATTCTGCGGTATCATGGAATTCTATAAATGATGAAAGAATTAATTCTCTTTACAAATTAGACCCGGACACAAGACAATTCTGGCCTATTTGGCAAGTATTTATTGATGGAAGTAACAATACTTTAACTAACGATTACGGTTATTAACAATTTACAAACCTAAATAATACGAAATATGATAATGAATACTAAATATTTATTTAAAACAATATTCACTTTAGTATTAACCGCCATGGTTATTAGTTGTGGATATGATGAGGAGCTTGTAGAAGATCTTGTTACCTCCAGAGAATTTGCTCCTGTTGGTTTGAATACGCGTGTGAGAAACCAAACAACAGTTGAAATAAATTGGACAAAAAGTGATCAAATAAAAAACTATGTGGTTGAATTTAGTGTAAACGATCCTGATTTTAACACCATTTACGAAACACTAAATGTTACACCAGACCAATTACCACTTCAATTAAGATTAGATGGTGAAACCCTATACTATATCCGAGTAAAATCTTTAAGTTCAAGAGGATTAGATGATTCTACTTGGGCACTTACTCAAGCCTTAACACTAACAGAGCAAATTATGTTACCTGCCGAACCCGGAGATATCAAAGCATTAGAAGCTACGTTTAGATGGGAACCAAATGCCGAAGTAACCAAATTAGTACTTGAACCAGGAAGCATTACGCACGCTATTACAGCCGACGAAAAAACGGCAGGGATTGCAACGGTTACTGGATTAATTCCGGAAACAAGTTACGAGGCAATCTTATTCAATGATGCAAAAATAAGAGGGTCAGCTTCAATTGTAACAGGTATCGATATTGGTAATAATACCTTAGTTACAGTAGATGATGACATCTTTCAAAAGATTGCAGAAGCTGCGCCTGGAGACATCTTACTTTTCGAAAAAGGAGACTACTCTGCTCAAACGGGATTAATTGAATTAAATAAATCAATTACACTTCAAGGATTAAGAGCCGATTTCAAACCACAATTAAAATTAGCTTTTTCTTTACTTGATGGAGCTACAGATGTTAGCCTTATCGATTTAGATTTACAAGGTGATGGTTCTGGAGTTGATAGCAACAATGATGTGGTAAGATATAACGCTGCTGGAAACTACAATTCTTTAACAATTGAAGGTTGTATCATTCGTGATTACAACAAATCGTTTATCGCTGGTGATGTTGCCAATGCGCTTATACAGACAGTAACAGTTAACAACTGTATTGTTACCGATGTTTGGACAAACGGAGGCGATTTTATCGATTTCAGAAATTCAAATGTATATAACGTAACGGTTACAAATTCAACTTTTAACAACTGTGCGCCTGGTCGTGATTTCTTTAGAATTGACGAAACTGGTACAACAGGTACTGGTCTAAATTGTAATGTGATTTTTGAAAGCAACACACTTTATGGTTGTTCTAACGATTCTAGTAAAAGATTAATGTATGTAAGATTTAACTCAAATACCTTCACATCAAAAAATAATTTAATTACAAATACAGTATCTGAAGGCTATTCAGATCAAAGTAAAACCGATCCAAATCCAACTTTTGGTAATAATAATTACTTCAATGCCGATGGATTTTGGAATCCTGAGCAAAGAGTATTTGATGCTACTGGAACAAAAGAAGATCCAGGATTTACTGATCCATCTACAGGTAACTTCAAAGTTTCAAATCAAAATATTATCGATAATTCAATTGGAGACCCTCGTTGGTTACAGTAAAATTAATTAACAATCTGTATTAAGTAAAGAGGTATGCAGTAATGTATGCCTCTTTTATTTCCTAATAGCTTTGTAGTTCCATAATGACCAGAAATAGAAATAAATAAAAATTAAGTTTATGTTCAAAAAACCAAGTATTCTTTTCTCATTCTTAGTACTTACATTTATTATGAATGCACAACAACCAGCCTTTCCTACAGCTGAAGGCTTTGGGCAATTCGCTACAGGAGGTAAAGGCGGACTAATTTACACCGTCACTAATTTGAATGATGATGGAGAAGGCAGCTTAAGAAAGGGTATTTTAAAAAAAGGCCCACGAACCATTGTTTTTGCAGTTTCAGGAACCATCGAATTAGCCTCAAAACTCGATGTAAACAGAGGCAATTTAAGTATTCTTGGACAAACAGCGCCTGGCGAAGGCATTACCTTAAAAGGCTATCCGTTTACCATAAAAGCAGACAATGTTATTGTGCGTTATTTAAGATTTAGAATGGGCGACATTCATAATATTGAAGGCGATGCCCTTGGTTGTAGAGACACAAATAACGTGATTATAGACCACTGCTCTATCAGTTGGGCAACCGATGAAAATGGTTCATTCTACAACAATAAAAATTTCACTTTACAATGGTGTATTATTTCCGAAGCACTAAACCGATCGGTTCACAAAAAAGGCGCTCATGGTTATGGGGGTATTTGGGGTGGCGTTAAAGCCTCTTTTCATCATAACTTATTAGTGAGTAACAATAGTAGAAACCCAAGATTTAGCGGGTCTTCAACTACCGAAAATTCTGAAAATGAATTTGTAGATTTCAGAAATAACGTGATTTACAATTGGGGTGAAAACAACATTTATGGCGGCGAAAAAGGAACCTACAATTTGGTTAACAATTACTTTAAATCGGGGCCAGCTACCACCTCATCAAAACTAGATCGTATTGTCGATCCATCTGAACCTTATGGTCAATTTTATGTCGATGGAAATTATGTTTTTGGTTACGATGAAATTTCAAAAAACAATTGGAATGGTGGTGTACAATGTGAAAATCCGTTAGCAACGAAATTAGAAAGTGAAATTTCTATCAACACCAATATAAAAACAGACAGCGCTGAAGACGCCTATAATAAAGTCTTAAAATATGCAGGTGCTAGTTTGTTTAGAGATTCGGCAGATGCACGCGTGGTTCACAACACCAAAGAAGGCAGTGCGAATTACAAAAAAGGCATTATCGACTCGCAAGAAAATGTGGGCGGTTGGCCACTTATAAAAACTGAAAAAGGTCAAATAGACAGCGATGAAGATGGCATGCCAGACGCTTGGGAAAAACAACACAAACTCAATCCCAACGAAAACGACGGTAATTTAAACACCTTAGATAAAAGCTATACAAACATTGAAGTGTATAGCCATAGTTTAATCACTTCAAATCGCTCAAAAAAAAAAGCCTAATTAATGGAGAAGCCTATGATTTCGTCGTTGATCAATCTGGTTTTGGCGACTTTACAACCGTACAAGCAGCTATAAATGCCGTTCCCGATTTTAGAAAAAAGGAAACTAAAATTTATATTAAAAATGGGATTTACAAGGAAAAGCTAATCCTTCCGGCTTCCAAAATACATGTTACTTTTGTAGGTGAAAACAAAAATGAAACCCTTATAACTTATGATGATTTTTCACAAAAACACAATGCTTTTGGCGAAGAACTAGGCACTACAGGCTCTTCATCATTTTTTATTTTTGGGGATCATTTCAAAGCCAAAAACATCACGTTTGAAAATAGCGCTGGCCCCGTTGGTCAGGCTGTAGCTGTGAGAATAGATGGCGACAAAGTTATTTTTGAAAACTGTAAATTTTTAGGTAACCAAGATACCCTTTACCTCCACGGAAAAAACAGCAGGCAATATTACAAGGATTGCTATATAGAAGGTACGGTCGATTTTATTTTCGGATGGTCTACTGCTTTTTTTGAAAACTGTGAAATCTTCTGTAAAAATAAAGGCTACATTACCGCGGCATCAACAGAGAAATCGGCTGATTACGGTTTTGTATTTAAAGATTGTAAAATTACAGGAAGCGCCTTAGAAAAAAGTTTTTATTTGGGCAGACCCTGGCGCGATTATGCGCAAACAGTTTGGATAGACTGTTTTATGGACAAACAGATAAAGCCCGAAGGCTGGCACAATTGGAACAAACCTAAGGCTGAAAAAAGAACCTATTATGCCGAATATAATTCGTTTGGACCTGGCGCTTCAAATAATCGCGTAAAATGGGCCAAAAAACTAAACAAAAAGCAAGCTGAAAAATTCAGTAAAAAAAATGTTTTAAAAGGATTAGACAATTGGAATCCAAATATTTAAACAATCACCCATTTAAAAGAATTAAAATAATTAACGTAATATTATCCAATAAAATTATGTAGATATATACAACTTCATTATTTTTATACAATCGATTACATTAAACTATTTCAAAATGAAAACATACACAAAAAAAGTACTTTATTCAATACTATGCCTAGCCATTTTCAGCTTCAGCATGCAATCCTGTAAGGTGGAGAAAAAAGAAAAAGCTAAAGCAGATGCTTTTATTGAAGCTGATAACATCATCAAATCCATAAAAGTTCTTGAGTTTCCAGATAAAAACTACAACATTGTTGATTATGGCGCCGTTTCAGACGGAAAAACGCTAAACACAGAAGCTATCGCTAAAGCTATAAATGCTTGTAATGAAGCTGGCGGTGGAAAAGTAATTATTCCTACTGGCGATTTTCTAACAGGTCCTATTGAATTAAAAAGTCATGTGAATCTGCATTTAGAAGCAGGTGCTAATGTGTTATTTTCTACAAATCATAAAGATTATTTACCTATTGTTCACACGTCTTATGAAGGTGTGGAATTAATGAACTACGCCCCTCTTATTCGTGCTTACAAACAAGATAATATTGCTGTTACAGGAAAAGGAGTATTAAACGGACAAGGAAGTAACGAAAATTGGTGGCCATGGTGTGGTAAAGATGTATACGGTTATGTTGAAGGCGCTGTTAAACAACACGATTCCATCAACTTACCGCGATTACGTAAAATGAACGAGGATCAAACCCCAATTGCCGAACGTACTTTTGGTGATGGATACCAGTTGCGCCCCACATTTTTCGAGCCAATGGATTGTACAAATGTATTGCTAGAAGGTGTTACCATTACCAATGCACCGTTTTGGGTTATCCATCCGCTACGCTGTGAATTTGTTCGAATTGACGGAGTAACTGTTTCTAGTCACGGCCCTAATAACGATGGTTGCGATCCTGAATACAGTAAAAATGTACATATTACAAACTGTACTTTTGATACGGGAGACGACTGTATTGCTATAAAAGCAGGTAGAAATAATGACGGAAGACGTGTTAATATTCCAAGTGAAAATATAGTGATTGAAAATTGTGACATGAAAGATGGTCACGGTGGTGTGGTTTTAGGCTCTGAAATTTCTGCAGGGGTAAGAAATGTTTTCGTAAGACACTGTAAAATGGACAGTCCGAATTTAGACCGTGCCATTCGTATTAAAACAAATACTTTACGCGGTGGTTTTGTTGAAAACCTATATGTACGCGATGTTCAAGTAGGACAAGTAAAAGAAGCTGCTTTAAAAATAAACTTGCATTACGGTATTTATGCCAATCAAGAAGGCGAGCATATTCCAACCATTAAAAATGTGCATTTAGAAAACATGACTGTTGAAAACAGTGGTAAATACGGCGTTTTAATTCATGGACGTGAAGAAGCTATTATTGAAAATGTAACGCTTACCAACGTGCATATTAAAGGTGCAAAAACACCAATGAAAGTTGATAATTCAGAACCAGTTGTATTTAAAAACACGACCATTAACGGCGAAGCATACGATACTAAACCAACCACCAAATAAAGACCATGAAACAATTAACCTTAATATCAATTGTCTTTTTAAGTCTATTTTCTTGTAAAGACAAACAAACAAAAACCGAAACTGAGGTAACTACCAACGTTGTAATAGAAGCTCCAAAAGCCAAAAAAACCTATGCCGAAATTTCTATCGCTCAAGGCGGAACTTGGGTCGATGGCCCTAGAGGACATATGGAATATGCCAATGGTACATCATTTAAAAATGTAGAAGAACTTCAAGTTCCTAAAGAACATACAGACCATACTTGGTACATTCGTTATGAAGGGCCAGGTTGGGAAAATGCCCAAGTAGGCTATCGCATTTATTTAGATTGGAGAAATGCCATAGACATCTTCGGAAAAAAAGTAGACACCATGGTGTTGCCAAATGTGGGTCAGGATGGATTCGATTCCTATCATGAGCCTTCTGCTTGGGGACAAGACATTTTAAAAGCAGGGAAATCTATGGGTATTGGTGGTTACGGCCGCATTGTAGCCGATACGATTGTACATTTTCAGAACGTTAAAGATACCCACGCTGCGATTTCTAATACCGATGAAAAATCGGCCATTACCATTTCTTATGACGATTGGAAAACAGGCGACGACAGCATCGGTTTAAAATCGGTTTTAAGCATCTATCCTAACGACAGATTTACTAAAGCTGAATTAACCCCTTCAAAAGCCATTGAAGGTTTATGTACGGGGATTGTTATCGCAAAAAACATTCCTGTTACCAAAAAAGTTGGTGAAAAATGGGCATACATCGCTACCTACGGCGCGCAAACTCTAGTTAGTCCTCCAGATCATTTAGGTATGGCATTGTTCTATAAATTAGATGAAGTAGCCGAACAAAAAGAAGGACAGCACGATCATTTAGTCATCTTTAAACCAACAACTAAAACCATCACTTATTACTTTTTAGCAGCTTGGGAACAAGAACCTAACGGCATTAAAACAGAAGCTGATTTTATAGCCGATTTAAACACAAAACTAGAAACCTTGAATTCAACCAACACAATAAACTAAACCATTCATGAAGACATCAACTAAATATATAGCCCTTTTTACATTGGCTTTAGGGTTGTCGGCAACAGCCTGTAAGGAGTCCAAATCTGAAACAGAAACAAAGGCTGAAACCGCAGCGGTAGAAAAAGTAGTTCCAGAAAACCTAAAATGGTCGGAACGTATGATGCTTTCGGAAATTGTACGTTTCCCTAAAGCATCTCTTTTAGACTTTAGAGATAAGCCAAAATGGAGTTATACCAACGGCTTGGTTTTAGATGCCGCCGCACGTGTTTACGAGCAAACCAAAAACGAAAAAATATACAATTACATTTACGCTTTCGCGGATGAAATGATAGACAGTACCGGAAACATTTTAACCTATAAATTATCAAATCAGAATTTAGATATGATAAAATCAGGCGATGTTTTATTGTATTTATATCCTAAAACAAAGGAACAACGCTTTTTAACGGCTATGGAAACTTTAAATAGCCAAATGGACACGCAGCCAAAAACTTCAGACGGTGGGTATTGGCATAAAAAAATATACCCGTATCAAATGTGGTTAGACGGTTTATATATGGCTGAACCATTCCACACACGATACGCTAAAGAATACATTGAGGATGAGGCGAAAAGAGAACACATTTATAACGATGTGGTACTACAATTCGATTTAATACAAAAACACAGTCGCGATAAAAAAACAGGATTGCTTTACCATGGTTGGGATGAAAGCAAAGACCAACGTTGGGCTAATAAAGACACTGGAAACTCAGAGCACTTTTGGTCTAGAGGCATGGGTTGGTACGGCATGGCAATGGTAGATGTTTTAGACTTCTTACCAGAAGATCATCCTGGAAGAGCGCGCATTATTGCCTATTTAAATCAATACGCTGAAGCCATTACTAAAGTTCAAGATGCCTCTGGATTATGGTGGCAAGTGTTAGACCAAGGCAATCGCGAAGGCAACTATTTAGAAGCTACAGGAACCGCCATGTTTACCTACACTTTTGCAAAAGGCGCTAACAAAGGCTATTTGCCTGCGAAATATTTAGATATTGCCAACAAAGCTTACGATAGTCTTGTAAAAAACCTTGTTTCTGTTGAAGAAAACGGTGTTGTAAACCTTAACAAATGTTGTGGTGTTGCAGGCTTAGGTGGAAACCCTTACCGCGATGGCTCTTACGAATATTATATTGGTGAAATTATCCGCTCTAACGACCCTAAAGGTACTGGTCCTTTTATTATGGCGAGTTTAGAACTTAATAAATAACAAGGTTTAATGAAGTTTCATTCGTTATTATTTGTATTATTTTACGTTACCTGTCTAAGCGCCCAAACAGAAAAACCCTATGTTTCTGATGTTTGGGTTGCCGACAATGGCGACGGCACCTACACCAACCCTATTTTATATGCAGATTATTCCGATCCAGATGTGGTTCGAGTGGGCGATGATTATTATATGACCGCTTCAAGCTTCAATGCGGCTCCTGCCCTACCTATTTTACATTCTAAAGATATGGTAAACTGGCAACTCATCAATCATGCTTTGCCAGAACAGATTCCTCATGAAAACTTCAGTATACCACAACACGGTAATGGCGTTTGGGCACCTAGTATTCGCTATCATAACAATGAAATTTATATTTATTGGGGCGACCCAGATTATGGGATTTATATGGTAAAAACCAAAGAACCATACGGACTTTGGGATGCTCCCGTCCTTGTGATGCAAGGCCAAGGTCTTATTGATCCTTCGCCACTTTGGGATGATAATGGCGATGCGTATTTAGTACATGCTTACGCAGGAAGTCGTGCAGGTGTAAAAAGCCTGTTAAGTGTTAATAAAATGAATGCTGAAGGCACCAAAGTGTTAGATAAAGGCATTCATGTTTTCGATGGTCATGATCATCACGACACGGTTGAAGGTTCAAAATTTTACAAACGAAACGGCTATTATTACATTTTTGCTCCTGCTGGCGGTGTTCCAACGGGTTGGCAGCTTATTTTACGTTCTAAAAACATCTACGGCCCTTATGAAGAGAAGATCGTTTTAGAACAAGGTAGCACCAAAATTAATGGGCCGCATCAAGGGGCTTGGGTGGAAACACCTCAGGGAGAATCCTGGTTTTATCATTTTCAGGATGTTGATGCTTACGGACGCATTGTGCACCTACAACCCATGACTTGGGAAAACGATTGGCCTGTAATGGGTAAAGATTTCGATGGCAATGGTATTGGCGAACCTGTACAAACTCATAAAAAACCTAATGTTGGAAAAAGCTACCCCATAGTAACCCCTTTTGAAACTGATAATTTTGAAGGTCAAGACATCGGATTACAATGGCAGTGGAACGCCAATAATGATGTGGTTTGGCATGCTAAATTGCCAGGAAATCATTATTTGCGATTGTTTTCCATAAAACCCAAAGAAGCGATTCCGAATTTATGGTTAATGCCTAATTTGTTACTTCAAAAGTTTCCGGCACCATCCTTTTCGGCTTCAACAAAAATTACTCTAGTTCCTGAAGAAGCTAAAAGCGGAAAATCGGCAGGAATCATTATCATGGGCATGGATTATGCCACTTTAAGCATTGCAAACGATTCCAAAGGCTTTTACATCAAACAAACCGAAAGCATGGATGCCATTCATGGTGCTTCAGAAAAAATAATTGAAGAAAAAAGATTAAAATCGAATACTGTTTTTTTTAAAGTAGAAATCACGGCTCCCAATGCGATGTGTCAATTCAGTTATTCTGAAAATGGCAAAAATTTCAAAAAAATAGGCAAACCGTTTAAAGCCAAAGAGGGTAAATGGATTGGTGCCAAAGTGGGTTTATTTTCGATAAGCACGATGGAGGCTAAACGTGGTGGTTATGCCGATGTATCTTATTTTAAAATTGGTAAATAATCCAACCTTTTCTAAGCTAAGATCGAATTATACTAATGAGAATATCTTGTGTATTGAGTTTGTTGAAATAAATGAAACATGGTTATATTTCTACAAACTCAATTTCAAGCACGCATCATTAACCTAGCCGTTGTCTAATCCTTAGACATTCAAATTATTGAACACAAATGAAACAAAATAAAATCAACCTTCAGTTTCCGAGAAAATAAAGCCCCCATGCCTAGTTAAATTTTATCCTCATAAGTAATAGTTAATATTTATCTAAACGAAAGCAAAATTTTAAGGCATAATTATTATATTGACACATTTAAAGCGATCATAACCTAATCGTTTTAAATGTTTTATGTATCTATATTATTTATTTAAAATACATTTCTTTATATACTTAAAATTCAAATAAGTATAGGAATAAATGATGAGCTTATTAAAATATGGTTTTTAGTGTAAATTATCCCTTGTTTTTTTAAGCTCTAAGGGGATTTTTTGTTTATAAAAAAAAAGGTAATTGTCATTACGACAATCACCTCTTCTCCAATGAATAAAAAAACTAAGTTTTAAAGAATTTAGATTCCGTGTTTATTTTTCCAATTAGTATATTCAGATCCTATAATATTTTTAGGCCAAGTGCCATACCAAGCATACCCAGTTCGTCGTTCTCTTTCAATTTCAGCCAGTGTACTTTTCTTTATTCCATCTCTACCACAAAAAAATGGTATGTTAGTCTCTAAGTCGTAAAAACGTGCCCAAATAATATTTCCTGGCGCATCAACTACAATCACATCATCTGCTGTTTTTTTAGTATCAATATCATATAGTTTAGCATCTTCAAACCACTCGATAGCTGCCTTTACAGCGGCTTTTACTTCTGAAGAAGGGCTTTCTACTAACATCAAAGTTCTAGCAATACCTACAGACTCAGAACCACTAATAGATGGTAATTCATAAGATCTAGCTGTTGCAGGAAGCAGAGTAATATCATCATGCTGAGCACACCAGGCGGTTTTGGTTCCATTAACAGTAATCTGTGTTTTTAAAATAACCTCAATACCTTTATTGAAGGCATTGAAGGCCTTTTCTTTGTAACTATCTTCAAAATTTCCTGTGTCATTTTCACCTTTTGAAATATCCCACATAAAATTCATAACATTGACCATCGCATTATCATTAAAGGTTATTTGATGCCTGTAGCCACTTTTATCTGGATAATATTGTGGCCAACCGCCATTATCGTATTGCGCTTCAAAAAGATAATTTAAACCGTTTTCGGCAGCTTCTAAGTAGGCTGGGTTAAAAGTTACTTGGTAGGCATCCAATAAAGCTCTAATCTCTCCAACGGTATGATCGTTATCTATGGTCGTATCGGTTTTGCTTTTTCCATTTAATGCGGCGGATATTTCGGCATCGGTTTGTTCGCGATTATAGCCCGAAAAATCATTGTGAGGTTCTTTAGGCCATCCTCCATTATTTCTTTGCCATAACAACATATTTTCGGCTTGTAAAATGGTTCCGTGGTTTACACCTGAAATTTTAATTAATATACTGCTACTAACCCCACTCCCGTCTTGTGCCGTTGCGGTTACGGTTACCTCTCCATTATCTTTTGGATTAAGCACACCTGCATCACTAATATCTGCTATTTTTTTGTCTGAAATACTCCAATCTATACCTTTATTTGCTGCGTTTTCTGGTAAAATATTAGCTCTTAATGTAGTTGTTTTACCATCAATTATATCATTCCCCTGAATGTTTATAGCCGAAACTAACACGTGTCCTGGATTGGCTTCATTATCATCATCACTACTACATGCTGCAACAAGAAATATGATAAGTAAACTAGAAAGTTTTAAAAATTTATTCATTAAATATGCTATTATAAAAATATTAAAATCAAAATGTAATCGATTACGCAATATTAATAAATATATATTAAATAGAAAAATAGGTTTAACTTTATTTAATAAATAAAATGTTAAATAAAATAATTAAAAGCAAAAGCATCTTAAAAACATATAATAAATAATAATGAATTTTATTATAAAAATCGGTAGCTAGTCACTTATTTTTAATTGGAATAATAACAAAATTGGAAGACTAAACGCAGTCTAAGACAAATTTTAGCAATCAAAAATACTCGACTTCACTTGAATTGCTAATAGTGAAAATTTTAGCATATAGAATATTAGTATTATTACCTCACACTTTTACAATCATTTAACCACAAACGTCTATTATATTTTATATATAAGCCCGATATTAATATCAATTAATATTTTTTTTAAATTGTATTTGAGTTTTTATATATAATTAAGATATTCCATTAATAACTCATTAAATTCATGAAATATTGACAATTAATAATTTTATATCAATAATAAAAGAACTAATTAAAAGTCAACAAAAAAACTATTTGTATAGCTTATATTTTTGGGTATTTTTGCACCACTTCAACAAGGGAATGCATTAATGAATAAAAAGACAACTATTTATGATATTGCTGAAAAGCTGAATATTACAGCCGTAACAGTATCAAGAGCTCTAAATAATAACCCAAAGATTAGTGTTGCGACGAGAGAACTCGTTCTAGAAACTGCGGCAGAACTAAATTATGAACAAAACAAACTGGCCAAAGCTCTAAAAAGCGGTAAGAGTTTTAATGTTGGTGTTATTGTACCTCGAATTAACACGAATTTTTTCGGATCAGTTATACGCGGTATTGAAGAAGAGCTATACCCTCAAGGTTACCACATCATTATTTGCCAAACTCACGACGAAAAGGAGTTAGAGCTAGGTAATATTAATTCACTTTTAAACCTACAAGTTGATGGTATTTTAATGTCCATCTCTAATTCAAAGGAAGATAATAATGACCTGTTTAAAAACATCCTTAAAAAGAATGTGCCTTTAATATTTTTTGATAGAAGTAAAGACATTCCTGGAGTAAGTTCAGTAACTATAGACGATTTTAAAGGTGCTTATGAAGCTACTCAACATTTAATTAACCAAGGCTACAAACGCATTGCTCATATTTCAAATGACCAAAAATTAACTATTTTTAAAAATAGATGTGCTGGTTACAAACAAGCACTACTAGATAACGGTTTACCTTACGATGAAAATTTAGTTATAGAATCTCGAAGTAAAGTTGAACAAGGAAAGGAAGTTACTAAAACCTTATTAGATATGAAGAATCCTCCCGATGGCATATTTTCTTCTAGTGATTTTTCTGCTCTTGGAGCCATTCAAGAAATAAAAGAACGCGGACTAAGAATTCCCGAAGACATAGGTATTATTGGTTTTAGTAATGAACCTTTCACGCAATTCATGGAAATTACCATTACTACTGTTGACCAATCTCCTATTGAAATGGGAAGACTTTCTGCACGTGTGTTTTTAGAAGAAATAAATAACTCCAAACGAATTCGTTCTGAAAAGAAAGTAGTTTTAGAACCCGAATTAATAATAAGACAATCGTCGGATAGGAAAAAGACTGGAACAAAAAATTAATTTTCGTTTACTTCTGGATACCTAACTATTTTAATGGATTAAATTAAAAATAAAGAGGCCGCTAAACTAAAAAGTTAAACGACCTCATTTTAAACAACAACAACTTTGTTTTTTATAATACACCCCGTCTTTACACGGAATAAAACTAATTTGATTTGATATTTTGATTTAATTTAAATGCCATCATTAGTTACATCTACAATAAATTCGGGAATCTCTCATGCCATGACTTCCATGCTTTTTAACTTTTCACATATAGACTCTCCACTTTAAACATCTTATACTACAACTAATTTCATATAAGGGAATTAAATAACACACCAGTTAATTCTTCACCAATGATTTTATGTTAGATTTCTATGGAATATTATTATGTAGTCTCAACCAATGCTCGCAAAGTGTTTTCCAATGCACATGGGTGGCCTGGTTACTTAATCCAAAACCATGACCGCCTTTTTCAAACAAATGCATTTCTACAGGAATCTTCTTTGCTTTTAAGGCAACATAATAATTTATACTATTTTCCACTGGCACTGCTTTATCGTCGGTGGCGTGTACTAAAAATGTAGGAGGTGTTTCACTAGTTACCTGTAACTCGTTTGAGTATAACTGAATCGCATCTATAGAAGGTGATTTACCCAATAAATTGGTTTTCGATCCATTGTGTGTAATACCATCTTGCATAGAAATTACAGGGTAAATTAATATAGAAAAATTTGGTTTAGCAGAAGCCTCATCAGATTCATATACTTCAGGATTAAAATGGGTGGATACCGTTGAAGCTAAATGGCCTCCAGCAGAAAACCCTAGTATCCCTACTTTTTCCGGATCAACATTCCATGCCTTAGCATGCCTTCTTACATAACGCATAGCTTCTTGGGCATCTTGTAGGGGCCCAATACTTTTTTTGGACATGATACGGTCGTCGGGCAAACGGTATTTTAAAACAATAGCTGTAATGCCTAAGGTATTTAGCCATTTAGCCACCTTAAATCCTTCCTTATTCATGGCTAAATGTTTGTATCCACCACCTGGGCAAATTACAATAGCTGTTCCGTTACTATGTTTTGGTTTAAAAATACTTAATGTAGGTTTAGATACTAAAGTGGTTCGGATTAACTCACCGTTTTCAAAACTAGGATCTTCGATATAACTTTCATTTAAGATTGAATTAGGAATATGATTTCCCCAAAGTGGAACCGTTTCCGTTTGACTAAATAATGAAAGATTAATACCTATAAACAAGCTAAAAAAGCATAAACATGGTCGTTGAAATTTTAAAGACATACCTAAAAATTAAATGAAGTTTATTTTAAATATACTGCTAAATCTGGTACTTGTTTCTTTAATGCCGAAACAACAAGATCAGCCACTTCGGTCGCTCCTTGTTTAGAAAGATGTGTATCATCTTCCTTTCCATTTGGGTAATATGTATGTTCTCCGGGTTTAAAATGCAAATGAAGCACTTTAGACCCTTCTACCCCATATTCTATCTCCATATTTTCGGTTAGTCCTTGTAAATCGATAAACGGAACTTTTAAATCTTTAGCAACCATTCGAGCCACTAACGGGTATGATCCATGTGTATCTATTAAAACACCATATTCATTAAAATTTCGTCTAACTATAGATGATAATAAAATAGGAATCCCTCCCTTTTCACGGGTATCTTTAACAAAACGCTCTAAATTATAACGGTATTGCGTAAACGGATTTGTAAATCGTTTCGGGTCTTTCTCCTTTTGGTCGTTATGTCCGAATTGAACAAATACATAATCCCCTGGCTGAATGTATTTATAAATACTATCCCAACGGCCTTCCGCAATAAAACTTCTGCTACTACGCCCATTTACAGCCTTATTTTCTACAGAAACTTGATTATTAAAATAAGTTGAAAACACTTGTCCCCAGCCAAATTCTGGATTAATCTCAGGTTCCTTTTTATTGGCCATAGTTGAATCACCAATCATATAAACTGTTATCTTTTTATCTTGTGACGTTGAAAACGCTAAGAGTGCGGTACTTGATAAAATGATTAAAAGTAATTTGATATTATAAAGATTTTTTATTGCAACCATTCCTTTTCTGATTTAATTCCTAACATATTTTTTACTGAATAAACTTTTGCTTGGTTGTCGCTAAGCTGATGCGACCATGTTACTCGATTTTTAGTAGAAGCACCTTTTCCTGAGTTTTTATATTCCCCATAAAAGCTTAAAGATTCTGCATCTGTTTTAGACCAATTATGCCAACCTTCAGGTACAATATGTGCTCCCAAATTACAATTTAAAAACACGGTTTTAGCATGATATCGCCAAGGTCTACCTAAGTAAACTTTATCTATTTCATCCTTAGCTGTAAGCTTGCAATCTTTAAAAACAAATCCAAATGGGGTGTCTTGGGGCGTTGAAGCTGCAGTGATAAAAGAATTACTTTTACTTCGAATTTCACAATCTGTAAAAAGGCTAGTCGCGTTTCCGAAAATAAAATCTGTTGTGCCTGTTATTAAACAGTTTCTAAACCACTGTTTATTCCCTTCTCCTGTTAAGTAAAGCGTATCTTGATTTCCTAAAATATTACAATGTTCAATAACACACCCAGTGGCATTTACACTTAGAGCAATGGCTTGACCAACATCTCCTACAGAATTCTGAATAGTTACATTTTTAAATTGAGTATAATTGCCTTCTACCAAAACTGTAGGTGTATGAAAAGTACTATTTCTACCTAAATTAACACCGTTAAAAGAATCGTTATAGGTGATAATGGTTTTGTCTTTATCTTCACCTATAAATGAAATTTTCGGATTCCATTCGTAAACATGAATTTTCTCGAAATAGATTCCGTTTTTTATAGTAATAGTTATGCGTTCGTACGGAAATGATTTGCAATTATTAATGGCATCTTGAATAGAAGAATAATCGCCACTACCATCTTGGGCCACCGTAATATAGTTTTCATTATTTGAATGAGTTCTCAAACTTTTTTTCCACTCCGGATATTTTTTTAGAGCGTTATTTGGCCCTGAATTATACCAAGCATACCCTGCCCGACGCTCCTGACTAATATCCATAATCGAAGCTTTTTTTACGCCATCTCGGTCACAGAAGAAAGGTGCATTATCTTCCAAATTCATGAATCTAGCCAAAAGCGGTTTCGCCGTTACATCTTGTACATAGCGTTTTTCTTTTAAACCATCTGCTGTTTTGTAGCGCTCCTCTTTTAAACCGGTTATTTTCGTTTTTTCTAACCATGTTACAGCAGCTTCAATAGAACGCTTTACTTGATCTGAGGGATTTTTAATTTCCATTAACAACAATACAATTTGAGCAGTATCTACTCCGCCCAAAGAAGGTAATTCGTAGGCTCGTGCTTTTGCTGGTTGAAACGTAATTTCGTCGTGTTGGGCACACCAGCCCGTTAAAACACCCTCTTGTTTATATTGGGTTTTTAAAATACAAGAGACCCCTTTGTTGAACGCTATTTGTGTTCTTTCTAAGGTGGACTTGTCTACCTTTATTCCTAAATCTTTGGAACCTTCATTTATATCTTTTAAAATAGACATAACGTTAATCATGGCGCCATCATTATAAGTAATATGTGTGTAATACCCTTTACGTAATGGATAATATTGAGGCCAACCTCCGTTAGGGTATTGTGCTTCTAGCAGATATTCTAAGCCTTTTAAAAAAGCCGATTTATAAACTTCATTTTTAGTTTTTTTATAAACTTTCGATAAGAAAATCATTTCCAAATAAGTAGCACCATTATCTATAGTACACCGGTCTGCATCCGGTTTTGAAGCGATAAGATTTTGTTTTTCTTCTTCCGATAAGGGCTTATGCATGGCAATATTTTTATGCCATCCTCCAATATTTTTTTGATATAATAAAACAGTATTGGCAATACCTTGCGCCTCCTCTGTACCATACCAACTAGCATCCATATCTTGAACTATGTGTTTCCAAGACAAATCTAATACCTGTGAGTAGGCATTACCTCCAGAAACAGTTAGCAGAACTAAAAAAATAAAAATTTGTTTAAAATACATCATACATCTTTTTTGACTCCAGGAAATTTAAAAATCTTAAACTCTATATTTAACTTGTTCTATATTAAATTCTTTATATACCTATGGGCATACACCCATTTCGGTCCTTGTAATAAAGAGATTTCTGTATAAATTTTTGGATCATTTTTTACCATATTTTCTGATTGGATTGCAGTTTCTTTGATTTCAATTTCTCTAGTGAATAATTTCAAGTATAAAAACTAATAATGAAAGCAATAATATGAAAAGACGTATTTTCATAATAAAAATTTAATTAAGAATGACATTTAAGAAATCGATAATTATGTGGGTAACCTCATCAAACCAAGGATTGAATAACCAAAAGGTGTGCGGCGCATCATGGATTATTTTTACCTGATAAGGAATAGTATGCTGCTTTAAAATCGAAATCATTTCATCTCGACCTGCTTGAAAACGCCCAAAATCGCTAGCAATAAATAAAGTAGGCGGACACGTTTCATCGACATATGTTAAAGGTGAAGCTTGTTTCCAAAGTTCTGGATTGTCATTTTCCGTAGCCCCAATCCAGTTAGCCGCCGAGGTGCTTTCTTCGGATTTCGGATGACTAAAAGCTAAAATTCCATCAATATTTATAAGTGCTTTTAAATGAACTAGCTGTTTTTGAAATGTTGTACTTTGCGAAGTTGTAGCCACTAATGAAGCCAATTGGGCTCCAGAGGAACAGCCTAATAGTATTAGTTTATTTGGATTTATCTTAAACTCATCGGCATGTTTAACGATATACCGAAGTGCATCATTGATATCGAAAATAGCGTCAGGAAATTTATATTGAGGTGCTAATCTGTAATTTATAGAAAAACTATTAAATCCGTATGCTGCTAATTGCTCTGCTAGCGGATTTAGAAGTTCTTTAGATCCAGATTTCCACGCTCCACCATGTACTAAAATAATAGCTGGTTTTAAACTTGCACTATCATGTATAAAAGCATCTAATTGTAAATTGTCTTTTCCAATTATTTTATATGGAATATTTAAATGCGCTTTTACTTGTTTAGTATCTGCTTTTGCTATTGAAATGTAAGGGTGTTTTTTAAGTACTTTTTTGTATGCTGAAGTTATCGTATAAGATGTGTCTGCAGTTGAAATCACTTGTGAATATAGCACTATAGTGCAACACAAAAAAGTAATAAAAGACACTTCTCCTTAAACATTTTAATTGGGCTAATTTTTTATAAATGATATAGGAGCCCGAAATGTTTCAAGCTCCTATGTCAAACACTAATTCAAACAAACATTAATAATTTAATTGTAAGCTGGGTTTTGTGAAAAATCATTATTCTGATTTAAATCGATAGCGATTTGAGGGATTGGGCGTAATATTTTAAGCTCGCCATTATTACCAGCAAAATTTCCTTCGTTTATTAAATAGTTATACATCGATGCTCTTTCTACCAGCGTTCCTGTACGTTTTAAATCGAACCAACGGTGATATTCACCTAATAATTCACGACCTCTTTCATCAAGAATGGTATCAATATCTATATTAGCTAAAGGGTCTACACCTGCTCTGTGTCGTACTTCATTTAAACGCTCTAGAGCAGTACCCGAATTTCCTGCTTTAAAATAAGCTTCTGCAGCAACTAAGTAGGTTTCACCTAAACGAGATAAAATAATATCACGAGTACTTGACCTTCCATTAGAGAACGGCTCATTAGGATCGTCAAACTTCTTAACTGTTATTAACTCCCTATCCGAACTTACAACACCTGCCGAATATTTTCCGTATCTATGGAATGTTGCTGTTGGGTGTGCTGTAACGTAGGAAATACTATCTTGGGTTGAAGATGCCCATTTTGGAGCATAATAATCTACAACTTCTAAAGAACTATGATCGCTCTCATCGTAATAATCGTAGTATCTATCAAAAATTTCAACCATAAAAGTGGCTGCCCAACGGCTATCCTTTTCAGTAAATAAATCTATGGCGTAATCTGTAGCAATTAAATTGTAACTTCTGTATGGTGCATCTCCAGCAACTTCGGCACCACCAAGGTAAGACCCGAAATAATAAGACTGTAAGTTTCCTAATTCTGTAGGATTTGCACTAGTAATAGAAGCACTATATTGTACCGAGAATAAAGTTTCTGCATTCATTTCATTTCCAGGCTCCCATAAGTCTTCAAACGGAATGGTTAAAGATTGACCACCAATTGCGGCATCAGCTAAAGATGCTGCTTGAGAAAAATCATCTGCAGAACCAAAACTTTCATACCCTCTAGTTAAATATACTTTAGCTAAAAGATGTTGCACAGCGCGTTTATTTACACGGCCATCGTAAGCCCCGTTACCTACTAAATTTAAAGATTCATTTAATTCTGAAATAATAAATGCATACACATCTTCAGCAGAGCTTCTGTCGAATCCTAGAATTGGAGATGAAATATAATCTGTAATTAAACTTACACCACCATATGTTTGTACCAATAAAAAGTAGGCATTCGCTCTTAAATATTTTAACTCTCCAATGCGTGTACTGATATTGTCGGTTTGCTCCGTTATATCTGCATAATACAGTCCCATATTGGCTTTCTGGATGGCATTATAACTATTTACATATAGAGGTTCTACTTCTCTGGTACCTGGACTTAAATTAGAATACCTACTAATATCTTCTGGCGCAGGATTTCTCCCATCTGAATACATATCTGTTCCCGCACAGAATAACCATGCTTCTCCTCCATATATATCACTTAATAAAGCGTAGTTTGCATTAACTAAAGATTCAAATCCTTCGGGTGTAACATAAAATTCTTCTGCAACAACATTAGAACGTACATCTTCTTCAAGGAAACTATCGCAAGAGTTAAATAACAACCCTATTACTGCTAAACTTATAATTATTTTTTTCATTTTTCCTGATTTTTAAAATTTAATACTAAGTCCTAATTGGTAAGTAACCGAGCCTACACGACCAATATTTAAACTAGCACCAGCCCATTCTGGATCGTACCCATCGTAATCGGTAAATACGAACGGATCTAAAACGTTAGCATACACTCTTAAGTAAGATAATTTTAATTTATCTAGTAAAGTATCGTCAAATTTATATCCGAAAGAAATGTTTTTTACTTTTACATAAGAGGCATCTCTATAATTTCCTACTCCATCATTGGTCCAAAACGTACCTTCGTTTCTTCCCTGTGGATAGGCATTTGTAAAGTTTGGTTCTAATCCTGCTGTATTTTCTGGAACATAATAATCTAATCCTGCTAATTTTTGACGTCCTCTATCTCTAGTATCCGTAAAGTTTGCATGGAATTCGCTATAAACAAACGATCCTTGACTAGTAACTACCGAAGCAGATAAGTCAAACTGTCCTACGTTTAAAGTAGTATTAAATCCACCAGTCCAATCTGGAGAAGTACTACCTAAAATCATTCTATCGTCTGTAGCAGTAATTTTACCATCGTTGTTAACGTCTACAACTTTAGCTTGCCCTTCAGATTGTCCGTAAGAGGCTGCTAAATCTCTTTCGTTAGCTTGCCATATACCGTTAAACTTATAATTGTAGATAGAGGTTAAATCATAACCAATAAATCTATTGTTTCCTATATCGTCAGATCCGTCTCCATATAACTCTTCAAGTTTATTCGTGTTTTTTGAAAAAGTAAATGTAGTTGTCCATCTTACTTTGTCTGTGTTCACATTAATTGTTGTTAAACCAACTTCAACCCCTTTATTAGATACAGAACCTACGTTAGCAGAAGTGGCATCCCAACCAGATTCTAGAGGTAATTCTTGACGAACTAATAACTCTTCAGATAATCGGTCGTAAATATCTACAGAACCAAAAACACGTTGGTTAAAGAATCCGTAATCGATACCGAAGTTAAACTCGCGTGTTTTTTCCCAAACAATATTACTGTTCGATAAATTTCCTGGTAACCATCCATTAGCTGTGGCACCACCCAATTCGTAGTAACGTTGTTGATCTAAAATATTTAGTGTAGAATACGGGTCTATACCATCGTTTCCGGTATAACCATAACTTACTCTAAATTTAAAGTCGGATACAAAATCTACATTTTTCATAAAACTTTCTTCGCTAAGTCTCCAAGCGAATGCTGCCGATGGGAAAGAATCCCATTTATTCCCTTCAGCAAATTTAGAAGACCCATCCCATCTATTAGACAAGGTAATTAAGTATCTGTCCATAAATGAATAGTTAAGACGTAAGGCAAAAGAAGCTAACTGCTGTTTGTAGAAATAAGAACCAAGCCCAAAAGTAGATTGCTCTCCCGACCCCATGTTATTAAAATCTGTATCGAAAGGCATATTTCTAGAGCTCATTGTAGATCCTTCGGTTTCTGTAGCATAAATACTTTGAAGGGCTAAGAAGTTAAATGAATGCTTTTCGTTAAAGGTTTTATTTATATTAATTTGGTTATCCCACGTATAATTAAAGTTAGAACGGTTTTCAAGTTCTGCAGATGCTAAATCGTTATTAGATATCCCTGTATTGGTTTCTGCACCCCAAGATTTTCCACGTCTCCAATTGTCGTAACCAGCAGAAAACGTAGTTTTAAAAGATAACCAGTCTAGAGGTCTATATTCACCATACACGCTACCAATCATATTCCAACGTTTAGTGTCATCAGACGATCCTGCGATTTCCATTAATGGATTGTAGGTACTTGTTTTGTTGATTAAGTAGTCGCCGTTTTCATCTACCAATTTACCCGGTTGTGGAAATAAATTACCATCTAAATCATACGGCGTCATGGCTGGCGCTAAACGAAATGCTTCACGCATGGCGTATTGACTTCCTCTTTCAATTTCACTTAAAGCTACAGTTACATTTGCGCCTGTAGAAAACTTGTCGTTAATTTTATGATTGATACTAGATTTAAAAGTATACTTATCTAAAGATTCATTTGGAATGTTTCCTGTTTCTGTCTGAACTCCAATTCCAATATTATACCCCAATCCGTTTTCTGCTCTTCCAGAAACTGATAAAAAGTTATTAGATTGCGTACCTGTTTTAAGTACAGCATCATACCAATCGAATGTTTCGTTGTTTAAATAGCGTTCTTTCAATAAGGTATTTTGAGTTCCAAACACCACAGCATCTAAGCGTTCTGGAGAGATATTCATCGGATCTCCACCATCGGTAGTCGCTAAGTACGCATGCTTATGATAGTCTATCCATTCTGCAGTATCCATCATATCTGGCAAACGCGCAACGTTTTTTATACCATAAAAAGTATCATAAGAAACGGTTACCTTTCCTCTAGCTCCAGCGCCGTTCTTAGTTGTAACGAGTACTACCCCGTTAGAACCTCTAGAGCCATAAATGGCTGTAGACGATGCATCCTTTAAAATATCGATACTTTGAATGTCGTTTGGATTCAGGAAATCGATTCCATTGGTAATCACACCATCAACAACATATAAAGGTGCCGTATTTCCAGAGAACGAATTAGTACCACGAATAGAAATATCGAATCCGTCACCTACTCGTCCAGAGGAGTTAGAAACCACAACCCCTGCAACATTTCCTTGGATAGCTTCCATAGGATCTGTTACATTTCTCTCGGTAATAGTAGCTGCATCCATAGTTCCTACAGATCCTGTAACATCCTTTTTCTTTTGCGTACCATAACCTACAAGAACAACTTCGTTAAGTTCTTCTAAATCTGCTACTAAATTAAGATTGATTGTAGTTTTTCCGGCCACATTAATTTCTTGAGTTTTATATCCTAAATAGCTGATAACTAAAACAGCATTATTAGATACTTCTAGCTCATAATTTCCATCAAAATCGGTGGTTGTTCCATTTGATGTATTTTTCTCAACAATGTTTACACCTGGTAAAGGCATATTACTATCGGTGTCATTTATAACACCAGTAACTGTTTTCTTTTGTTGTGCAAAAGAAGCAGTGGAAATCAAAAAGCCTAAAATAAATAGATAGGTACTTAGACTCCTTTGATACTTAAGATTTAAAGTATTAAATTTCATAATTAGTGAGTTGTTAGGTTTAAATTGATGTTTGTAGTTTTGTTTTTAGTGGTTCATTTTTCATTTAATTTGTCTTAGTTTGATTTATATGTGAATTAATTAGTTTTAAGTTTTTTTTACATTTTATATGCTCTATTAATATCATGTTAAACAATTTTCTGTAATCGATTACCCGAAACTAAGCATTTAGAACTAATAAACAAACTAAATTCAGTAAAAAATGAAAAATATGTATTTAAAAGTATATTTTTTAACATAATTGTGTATTTAGTGCGTGTAAAGTTATACATTTAGTAACTAATCAATGATTACTCTGCAATTAACTTAGATTAAACTGGAAATATGTTATCGATTACATATTTTTTTAAGAATTGAATCTTTGTGAAATACAGAATAATAGATAAACTTATAGAATGAATGATAAAGTAACCATATACGATATTGCTAAAAAGCTTGGAATTACGGGTGCTACCGTGTCAAGAGCATTAAACAATAATCCTAAAATTAGTGAGGCTACCAGGAAATTAGTTGCAAAAACGGCTAAAGAGATGAACTACAAACAAAATAAAGTAGCTTTAGCTCTAAAAAGTGGTAAAAGTAACAATATTGGAGTGGTTGTACCTTATATTGATAGAAGTTTCTTCTCCTCGATAATTAGAGGTATTGAAGAGGAGCTTTATCCTAAAGGTTACCATGTCATAATTTGCCAGACACATGAGGAAGAACAAAATGAAATAGACACCATAAATAACTTATTAAATGCACAAGTAGATGGGATATTAATGTCTGTTACCAAACAAACCTCGCAACTTTCTCATTTTAATAGAGTATTAGAGAAAAATATTCCCCTTATTTTCTTTGATAGGCGTATAAATATTAAAGGCGTAAGTAGTGTTACTATTGATGATTATCAAGGAGGTTATGACGCGACAAAACATTTGATAGATGAAGGATGCAAGCGGATTGCTCATATTTCTGGTGATACAGCTCTCGAAATTTACAAAGAACGTGTCGAGGGGTATAAAGGGGCATTAAAAGATGTCAACTTTACTTTCAATCCAGATTATTTCATTCAAACTAAAAGTGATATTGAAGCTGGACAGAATGCCATATTAAAACTTTTAGCTTTAGAAACCCCACCAGACGCCATATTTTCTTCTAGTGATTATGTCGCTCTTGGGGTTATTCAAAAGCTAAAAGAGTTAGGAAAACGCGTTCCCGAAGATTTTAGAGTGGTTGGTTTTAGTAACGAACCCTTTACAAAATTTATGGAATTAACCATAACTTCGGTAGACCAATGCACTGTTGAAATGGGTAAAATGGCCGCAAGAGTCTTCTTGGAACAAATGTCAAACAGCAAATTAAAAATTGAGAAACGCGTTCAACTCTCTCCTGAATTAATTATAAGACAATCTTCTACTCAAAGGTAAAATATAATATCCTACAACGACACCCCACGTTTCCATGGGATGAAATCATTTTGATTTAATAATTTGGCTTTGGTTTGTATTCTACCACTCGCCACTTCAATGATGAAATCTAACATTTCTTCAGCCATTTCATCAATGGTTTTCTCTGCTCGTATTACAGCGCCTGTTTCAATATCGATAATATCAGGCATTTTTTCTTTAAGTTCTGTATTCGACGAGACTTTTATAATTGGTGCAATAGGATTTCCTGTTGGCGTTCCTAATCCTGTTGTAAATAACACCACATTACATCCAGATCCTACCAAACCAGTCGTGCTTTCTACATCGTTTCCTGGTGTACATAGAAGGTTTAAACCAGGTTCTGTGATGTACTCACCATAATCTAAAACGCTTACTACAGGTGATGTGCCTCCTTTTTTAGCAGCTCCAGCAGATTTCATAGCATCGGTAATTAAACCATCCTTAATATTTCCTGGAGACGGATTCATATCGAAACCAGAGCCTGCATCGACCACCGATTTTTCGAAATCTTTCATTAATTGTAAAAACTTCTTACCATCTTCCTCGTCTACACAACGGTTTACTAATTCTTGTTCTACACCGCATAACTCAGGAAATTCAGCTAAAACAGCCGTGCCATTAAGCGCGACTAATAAATCGGAAACAGCACCTAGAGTTGGGTTCGCAGAGATTCCTGAAAACCCGTCGGAACCACCACACTCTAAACCTACTTTTAATTTAGATATTGGTGCTGGTTGGCGTTCTTGCTTGTTAGCTTCTTTAATGGCCTTAAAAGAATCCTTAACGATTGCGGTTAACATCTCATCGACAGTCCCCATTTGCTGCTGTTCGTAAATTAAAACAGGCTTCTCCATATTCGGATTTATCGCATTTAAAGCTTCTTTAAACACACTAATTTGAAGGTTCTGACAGCCTAAACTTAAAACCGTAGCACCTGCGACATTAGGGTTATTTACATAACCTGCTAATAGTTTTGCTAAAATTTCGGAATCTTGACGAATACCGCCGCAACCTCCTGGATGCGTAATAAATTTTACGTCTATATTTTCAAATACATCGGTTGATGTTGGTGTTTCAGCAGTTTCCTCGTGTCCACTAACCAGTGAACGTAACAACATTTGATGCGGATTCACCTTTTGTTTTAAAAGTTCGCGTTCAAAAATATCTTTTAAAATTTCAATGTTTCTGTTTTCACAAAACACTAAAGGAAAAAACAACCATACATTTTCGGTACCTACTTGGCCATCTGGACGGTGGTAACCCATAAAGGTTTTATCCTTCCATTTTTCAACATTTGGTGCGGTCCATGAAAAAGATTCTGTTTTACCAAATACTTTATCGCTTTGATGTTTTACATTATCAACCGTTAAAACATCGCCTTTTTCAATCACCCCATTGGCAGTACCAACAAGTACGCTATACATAATGATTCGGTCTCCAGATTCAAATTTTTGTAAAGCAATCTTATGCTTCGATTTTGTATCTGAAAGAATCTTTATGTCTTCCCCTTCAAAAGAAACAACCTCTCCAGCCTTTAAATTCACAAGGGCTACAGCTACATTATCCGGGTTATTTACTTTTATAATTTTTTTTTGCATCCTATTAACTTGTTACAGTTATCTTTTAAATTCTTAAAACGACTTGCTAAAATTAGCAAAGCCTTTTTCTACACCATTGGTGTCAATTTCCTTTAAAGCTAAAGCAATGGCTTCAGTTAAATTTTCAACTTGAGTTAAATCTGCTCCCCAATAATCCTCATGACTTAAAACAGCCTTTGCGATTTCTGCATAATCGTTAGACTCCCAAATTTTGGCAAAATGAGCAACGATATCTTCGCTATCTTGAACAGGTAAAGCCTCGCCGTTAAAAGTACCTTTATAAAAACGAATTAACGAAGCAAAAGCAAAGGTTAAATGCGTTGGCACTTTGTTGTGAATTTTAACATAACCTAGTAAGCTTGGCAACACACGAACTGTAAATTTAGAAACGGTGTTTAAGGCAATACTAGATAGGTTATGAATGATAAACGGATTTCTGAAACGATCGAAAATCTCATCAGCAAAACTATTTAACTCGTCACGATCCATGTCCAGCGTATCAATAATTTCATTGAACACGGCTTTTTGAATAAACGGACCTGTAAAGGCATCATCCACAGACTGTTTTACGGTTTTATTTCCGTAAAGAATTGAAAATGGTACCATGGCCGTATGCGCCCCGTTTAAAATACGCACTTTTCTAGTGCGGTAAGGCTGCATATCGTCTACAATCTTAACGTCTAAATCGGTTTTATTAAATGGTAATTTTGCTTTTAAATCATCGCCACCTTCAATCACCCATAGTAAAAAGGCTTCGGCAGCAACAATTAAATTATCTGAATAATCCAATTGGGCATTATACGCTTCAATTTCATCTTTTGGATAGCCTGGCACAATACGATCTACCAAAGTACTATGAAACGCATTGTTTTCTAAAATCCATGATTTAAAATCGTCCCCAAGATTCCAATCTGAAATGTATTGTAATATGATCTCTTTTAAGGTTTCAGAATTATGATTAATAAGCTCGCAAGGAATAATGGTTAAACCTTTATTGGTATCGCCATTAAAATGCTTGAAACGCTCGTGTAAAAGCAGGGTTAATTTTGCTGGAAATGAGCTTGGTGGTTGCATGTCTGGCGTATCGCTACTTACATAAGAAATACCTGCTTCGGTGGTGTTAGAAATGATAAATTCTAAAGCTTCCTCCTTAGCTAGACTTAAATAATCATTAAAATTCGCATAAGGATCTACTCCTTTAACGATATTAGAAATCAATTCAATATCCTGAATTTCTTTGCCTTTTTTAACCCCTTTCATAAACAAAGTGTACAAACCATCTTGATCGTTTAGCATGTTAACTAAACCACGATCTATAGGTTGAACAACGGCTATTCCTGCTCCGAAATCTGTTTTTTTATTTAATTCTTGAATGGCGTAGCCTACAAAAGCTCTTAAGAAGTTCCCTTCTCCAAACTGAACAATTTTAATGGGTAGTTTAGCTTCTAACCCGAGGTTTTCTCTATTTAATTTTTTAGTAGTAATCATATATTTGGTAGTTGTAAGTCGTATAAATTTTATAGGTCTGTTATTGGTCTGTACTTAGGTACTAAAACCTTCATAACTGTCCAACCTATCAGGTAACATACGGCACATATTGAAAAGACTATAAAATATCCAGACTCGATACCTTTAAAGCCCATAAATGCCATATTTGTGTTTTCGCTAAAATCAAATAAAAGTCCAGAACCTTTATTAATAAATGTAGACCCTAATCCGCCAGCTAAACCACCAATTCCGGTAACTGTAGCAATGGCTTTTTTAGGAAACATGTCTCCTACTGTTGTAAAAATATTTGCCGACCAAGCTTGGTGTGCAGCTCCTGCAATTCCGATAATGATAACAGGAATCCAGTAGGTATAATGCCCTAAAGGTTGTGCGATTAACGCCAGTAAAGGGAAAAAAGCAAAAATTAACATGGCTTTCATACGCCCTTCGTAAGGATTCATCCCTTTTTTATCTACAAAATACGTTGGCAACCACCCTCCTATTATTGACAGTAAAGTGATCATGTATAAAACAAATAATGGGAAAGCAGCCTCGGTAGAATCCATACCATAAACCGAGCTTAAATATGCTGGTGTCCAGAATAAGAAAAACCACCAAACCCCATCGGTCATGAATTTACCAAAGGCAAATGCCCAGGTTTGTTTGTACTTAAAACATTCCATTAAAGACACTTTTTTAGTCGATTCTGGAGCATAACCTTCAATCTTACTATCTGCGATAATATCTTGTTGAATATATTCTAATTCGGCAGCATTTACTTTTGGATGCTTTTCTGGTTTTTCATACATAAATACCCAAAAGCCCATCCATACAAAACCCAATGCTCCAATAGCTATAAAGGCCATTTCCCAACCGTATGCCTCGGCAATAAACGGAATAGAAATAGGTGCAGCAAGCGCGCCTACAGTGGCTCCTGCGTTAAAGATACTTGTTGAAAAAGCACGGTCTTTTTTAGGGAAAAATTCGGCAGTAGCTTTAATGGCCGCCGGGAAGTTTCCTGCTTCCCCTAATGCCAATACAAAACGTGCAAAAATAAATAGCGTCACACTTACAGAAATCACTAAGCCTGTATCACCTACGGTATGAAGCACATCTTTAGCACCTTCAAACCCTAAAAACCAATCTCCTGTAATATATCCGGCCGTTCCAATACCGGCAAAGGCATGTAAACAGGCACCAACCGACCATACGCCAATGGCCCAAAGGAAGCCTTTTTTGGTATCCATAATGTCTACAAAACGACCTGCAAACAATAAAGACACCGCATAAAAAATAGAAAATAAAGCGGTGATATTACCGTAATCATTATTGGTCCAATGAAATTCTGGCGCAATAAAATCTTTCCAAGTTAACGAAAGGACTTGCCTGTCTAAGTAATTTATGGTTGTCGCCATAAATAGAAGTCCGCAAATGGTCCATCTATAATTGGTTGGTTTAGTACTTGTATTTATACTCATAACTAGTAGTTTGTGGTTTTAAAGTTTGCTTGTTTTTAATTGTAATCTTTATCTAAAAGTCGAAATAGTTTTTCGCGTTGTTATAACTGATGTCGGAAACCATTTTTCCAATCCACTCCATATCATTAGGCAGTTCGCCGCGTTGAATTTCATCTCCTAAAAGATTACAAAGAATACGACGGAAATACTCATGACGCGGGAAAGACAAGAAACTTCTAGAATCGGTTAACATCCCAACAAAACAGCTAATTAATCCCATATTAGAAAGGGCGTTTAATTGCTTGGTCATCCCGTCTTTTTGATCTAAAAACCACCATCCAGAACCAAACTGTACTTTCCCTCTCACACTACCGTCGTTAAAGTTACCAATCATGGTTGCCATCACTTCGTTATCGGCTGGATTTAAGTTATAAATAATGGTTTTAGTTAATTTATCTTTACTATCTAGACCGTTTAAAAAAGCAGATAGTTTTTGAGCTTGAGGATAATCGCCTATAGAATCCCAACCCGTATCCGGACCTAAAATACGGTGCATACGTGCGTTGTTGTTTCTTAAAGCGCCTAGGTGAAATTGTTGTACCCAGCCAAATTCATTATAGGTTTCGCATAGGTATACCAATACGGCACTTTGAAACTTTAAAGCCTCCTCATTTGTAATCGCTTTATTTGCTAATTGTTTTTGAAGTATGCTATTCACCTCAGCTTCGGTATAGCTTTCATAGTAAATTTGATCTAAACCGTGATCACATAATCTACAGCCATTATCGTGAAAAAATTGAATGCGTTTTCTCAAGGCATCACATAAATCTGTAAAGGTATTGATAGCAACATTTGCCGCTTTCCCTAGTTCTACTAAATAATCGTTATAACCTTCGTTAGAAATTAAAATCGCTTTATCAGGACGGAAGGCCGTACTTACTTTTACGCCAAAATTTTCTTTAGCTAATTTTTGATGATGCTCTAAAGTATCGATAGGATCTTCGGTAGTACAAACCAATTCGGCATTTACTTTTTTAAGTAGACCACGACAGCTATAACCATCCGAATTTAATTTGGCTTGGGTTTGTTCCCAAACTTTTTCGGCCGTTTTTTCACTTAGTAAATCGTTAATATCAAAATATCTAGCCAATTCTAAATGCGTCCAATGATAAAGTGGATTACGCATCGTGTAAGGCACCGTTTTTGCCCAGTTTAAAAACTTGTCTTTATCGGAACCATCACCCGTAATAAACTTTTCGTTGATACCTAGAGTTCGCATCGCGCGCCATTTGTAGTGGTCGCCGTTTATCCAAACATTAGTAATGTTATCAAAGGTTTTATCTTCTGCAATTTGCTGCGGAGGTAAATGGTTATGGTAATCTATAATAGGCTGATTTTTTGAGTAATTATGATATAACTCTTCAGCATATTTATTTTCTAATAAGAAGTTATCGTGAATAAATGTCGTACTCATATCTTAAAATTTAATCTTCGTTTGAAGGTTTCCCTATTGTTGCTAAAATTCCGCCATCAACATAAACAATATGGCCGTTTACAAAATCACTAGCTTTAGAACTTAAAAAGATTGCGGCGCCTTGTAAATCTTCAGGGTCTCCCCAACGCGCTGCAGGCGTTCTATTAATAATAAACTCATTAAAAGGATGACCATCTTCACGTATCGGTGCTGTTTGAGAAGTCGCAAAATACCCAGGACCAATCCCGTTTGTTTGGATATTAAAACGTGCCCATTCGGTGGCCATACTTCTGGTTAGCATTTTTAAACCACCTTTAGCAGCTGCGTAAGCACTAACAGATGTTCTTCCTAGTTCACTCATCATGGAGCAAATATTTATAATTTTTCCTCCACCTCTTTCAATCATGCCTTTTGCAACATGTTTAGCCATAATGAAAGGCCCTACTAAATCTACTTTTAGGACCTGCTCGAAATCTGGAACTTCCATATCAATGATAGGCGTTCTTTTAATAATTCCGGCATTGTTTACCAAAATATCAATAGCGCCAACTTCCGCTTCTATCTTCTTTATAGCCGCCTTCACTTCCGTTTCATTTGTCACATCAAATGTATATCCATAGGCTGTTAACCCACATTTTTCATATTCCAATATAGCTTCATTTAGTGTTTCTGCTGTATTGTTATTTATAACTAGTGTTGCTCCAGCCTTCCCTAAACCTTTAGCCATTGCCATGCCTAAACCGTGTACGGCTCCAGTTACTAAAGCTATTTTACCTGTTAAATCGAATAAATTAACTGACATAGTTTCTCGTTTTATCTTAGCTCGTTATTACTACAAATATCCATATCTCCATAATCTAAGTTCTCACCAGCCATACCCCAAATAAAAGTATAGTTGCTTGTTCCAGACCCAGAGTGAATAGACCATGGTGGAGAAATAACAGCTTCGTTATTAGCCATCCAAATATGTCTTGTTTCTTGAGGCTGACCCATAAAATGGCATACTGCCTGATCTTCTGGAACTTCAAAATAAAAATAAACCTCCATACGTCTGTCATGAACGTGAGATGGGATGGTGTTCCAAACACTTCCCGTTTTTAATGAAGTCATTCCCATTTGTAACTGACAAACATCAACCACACTATTCACAATATATTTTCTAAGGGTACGTGCATTAGCCGTTTCTGGAGAACCTAACTCGATAACCTCAACATCATCTTTTCCGATTTTTTTATTAGGATATGCCTTATGAGCAGGTGTTGAATTGATGTAATACCTAGCAGGCGCATCAGCAGAGTTACTTTTAAATACCACACTTTTATTGCCTTGACCAAGGTAGAGCGCTTCTTTATTGTCGATATCATAATCGGTGCCATCTACTGTAATCGTACCTGCCCCACCTATGTTTATAATTCCCATCTCTCTTCTTTCTAAGAAAAATGACGCTTTAAGCGGATCGATAGTTTCTAACGTAACAGCGTTGTTAACAGGCTCAACTCCAGTTACCATAAATCTATCATAGTGGGTATAAACCCATTTGATTTCATCTTGACTAAATAAATTTTGAATTAAAAACTCATCTCTAAGTTGTTTCGTGTCGTAATTTTTAACAGCTTCAGGACTTGAAGCGTATCTCATCTCGTAATTTTTCATATCAAATATTATGTAATCGATTACACAAATATATGTTTTTTTTTAAGAAAAAAGGAAAGTCACCTTAAAAAAATGAAAAAAAATATATTTCAATAAACATTTAGCTTGACTAAAATGTATTCTGACAATAATTTAATTGATTATAAATATTTCAGATTATAGATTATTATTGTATCGGTAAATAATGTTGTCATCTACTCAAGATATTGAACACTAGCTAAGCATCCTGTTAATTACATTTTATTAAATTCCTTAATTAATTTATTACCTAAAAAAGTCTTCTTTTATTTTTCACCTAATTTACACCTACCTAAAAACAGTTAATTTGATTTCAAAACTTTAATATTAATTATGTCTATAATAACTATTCTACTTTCATGAATTAAAAAAAATTCTCAGCCACAGCCATGACTCCTAACGTTAAGAATTTCGATTTTATTCTAATTATCAACTCATTAACATCTTAATTTAATTATAGAAATAATTTTTTATAAAATATAAACAGCCATACAAGTACTTTATATTATTTTAAATCCCAATAAATATTGTAACGCTCTCTATGTAAATCAAACAAAGGAATAAAAGTCAATTCTTTATTTTTTAAACCAACTGATTTAAATGTTAAAGGTTTATTATGAACAGGTTCTAACCATTTTTTAATCTTATCACCTTTTACTTCTAAATGATTATTTAAAGTTGTAGGAACATTATAATTATAAGTATAATAATCATTGTGTAATTGAGGGTTAGAATATGGAGCCGGTTTTTTCATTCCCTCGGTCCCTAATTCAGCAGCCATTACAATAGGTCCATACATTACTGCTCTTACATCAGAATCCTCCTTAGAATTACTCCAATGTAATTCCATTGGAAACGTAATTTCTATTTTATCATTATTTTTCCAAACTCTATCTATATTGATATAACTTCCTGGCTTAGATTTTACTCTTATTTTTTTACCATTTACTTTAACAGTAGCTCCTAAAGTAGCCCATGACGGATAACGAACATATAAAGCCGTTTTCACATTTTTGTTTACTGATATAGTAAGTGTTGTTTTATCATCATATGGAAATTTGGTTTCTTGCTTTAAAACAAATCCTTTTTCTTTCCAATTTAACTCTGAAGGAATAAAAAGATTCACAAAAACACCTTTGTTATTATGATAATAAATAGCCTCACTATATTTGGCTTGATTCTCAAAACCAGTACCTACACAACACCAAAAAGATGCTGATGGCGTGCTATAAACTTTATGAGCTCCTGGCAACATAGGTAAAAAATAAGCTACCATTCCCGTTGCCGGATCTTGTTGACCTAAAATATGATTGTACAATGCTTTTTCATAAAAATCAGCATATTTTACATCAGCCTCTAAACCAAACAAATGTCTTGTTAATTTTAACATATTATAAACATTACAAGACTCTCCTGTATACCCAGATAAATGTTCTGTTTGGTGATCTGGCTTAAAAAACTTCTCTTTATCACTATTACTTCCAGTTACAAAAGAATGATGATTTACAACGGTATTCCAAAAAAACTCTGTAACTTCTTTATTTTCTTTGTTTCCTTCTATCTCATAATCACGGATCAATCCTATTAATTTAGGAATGTAAGTATTTGCATGCTTTTTATTTAAATTATCTACTTTTTGCTTTAACGGGTCTAAGCTTTCATTATGATAAAAAAACTCTCCTAACCATTTGTATTTTTTATTACCTGTGATTTCATAAAGTGAATAAAAAACATCATTCATCCCTCCAAACTCATTTCGCAACATGATGGTTCTTTGTTCAGGTGTTATCAACTGTAATTTATCATAAGCCCAATTCGCCATACCTTCAACTACATGTAAAGCTAGTTTGTTGTCTGTATATAAATACTGATCTATTAATCCTGCATACAATTTATGTAATGTATACCATGGAGCCCAAACTCGTTTTCCAGCAATATTTCTGTCAATTAAATTTTGGGGATATGCACTTAAATAGTCATTTTGATTTAATACTTTTTGAACTTCAGCAAGTCCAATTACAATACTATCGGCCTTTGTTTTGTAAACGTCTTCCTTGGTGGTAGCATATAACAATGACAATCCTGATAAAATATGACCAACAGCATGCCCCCTCAATTCACAATCTAAAGACTCCCATCCTCCCAATTTTTCTGTGGTATCATACCCTCCTTCATAACCACTATATACTCCAGCATTGGTTCTAAAACTGTGCAATAAACTATTTGTTTTTAAAGATAAAATCCAATTACTTTCACGTTGCATATTTTCTTTAAATCGAGAGTCTAACAAAGTCACATCTTTCATATCAAAAGCCATGGCCTTTGTTCTATTATTGTCTTTTAAAGCTAACTTATCTTGATGTTGCCCTGGATAATGAGATTGAGCCATTAAGCCTATTACCCCTCCCAAAAATAATACTATTCCAATTTTAATTTTCATATTCCTTTAAATCAATATTTATTATTTCTTTTCTACTCTAAACCAATCAAAATCTGCATACCCTCCATTGGATACTTCTTTTTCACTTGCCGAAAAAACGCCCATTTTAGCACTAATCCAAAGGTCTTTTTGAGCGATAAAACTTTCTCCTATCTCTTTAAACCTCTTACCATTTTCACTATAATAAAAAACACAAGTTGCATTAGGAGCTAAAACTTCCATTCTTAAATAAACTGTATTTGATTTTAATTCTTTTTCAGCAATAATTTTTTCTATAGCTCCGTTAATAGCCTCATCACAAACTACTTGCTGTATCCAATATTTCTCGTCATGATAGGCAATTCCAACATATGCATAAGACTGTCCCATCATAATTAATCCAGCAGTTTTACCAGGAATATTCCATTCTGTTTTTAAAGTAACTTTAGTAGTAGTTTTAAAATTTGGTGCAGGTAACTTTTGTAATAATAAACTGGGCATATCCCACAAATTAGGAAGTTCCTTTTTACTCATTGCGAACAATCTTAAGTAATCTGTTCCTGGAATTTGAGCACTCCATTTTACAGAAGAATTTGCATACCATTGCCACTGTAAACCAGGTTTTCCATTATTAAATTCATCACTTTCTTGTGGTGAAGATAAAGGCATTCCTTGTACCGGTTTTTTATAAGTAAGAATTGGCTCTCCTACTCCATTTCCGTCTAAATCCTTTCCCATTTCTGGCCAATTATCTTTCCATGATATGGGAGTTACCCATAGTACTCTCCCATAAACAGCTTGATCTTGAAAGTGTACAAACCAAGATTCTTCATTAGGGGAAGTCACCCAAGCTCCTTGATGTGGTCCATTAATACCTGTACTTCCTTTCTCTAATACAATTTTTTCTTCATAAGGGCCATATATATTTTTAGATCGTAAAGCCAATTGCCATCCATTTTCCACACCACCAGCTGGTGCTAAAATGTAATAATAATTATCTTTTTTATACAATTTTGGACCTTCTACAGTATGGTGATTAACATGTCCATCAAATACATTTTTACCTTCATCTAAAACTTTAGTTCCTTCAGAATTCATTGTTCGTATGGTTAACAAACTATTCACCCCTGCTCGGCTTCCAGCCCATGCATGAATTAAATATGTGTTTTCTCCATCCCAAAGCGGACAAGGGTCTATAATTCCTTTTCCTTCTAACACTAACAAAGGTTTTGACCATTTACCATAAACATTCTTGGTTTTAATCATATACACACCAAAATCAGGATCTCCCCAATAGATATAAAACTCATTATTATGATACCTAATAGATGGTGCCCAAACTCCTTTACTGTGCTGAGGTACATTAAACACGTCTTCTGGTATTTGCTTTTCTAATGCGTAATTAACAATTTCCCAATTCACCAAATCTTTAGAATGTAATATTGGTAAACCAGGAATACAATTAAAACTACTAACGGTCATATAAAAATCGTCTCCTACCCTAATCACATCAGGATCTGAGTAGTCTGCATATAAAACCGGATTGGTATATGTTCCATCTCCATTATCTGACTGCCATACTTTAGACACATATTGTTGTGCTATAATGGACTGCATACTAAGCACTAGTAGTAATAAAATTCCTTTTTTCATCAAAACTATTTTCATTTAATTTATCTTACTTCGTTCTTTCAATACCTGCCATCAATCCTGAGGTTCCTAAGACCGTATTGAGTGTATTCCTTTACCTATTAGTTGTTCTCCAATTTTTTAAATTGAATGGCTGTACCACCAGAAGCTTTCATATTTAAAGTTAAAATTTTATTGTTTTTAACTTTTATATTTTTAACTGCTACTTTTGTACGAGTATTTACGTTATCATCATCACTATAAATAGTAGCTTGATAATTAGCCTTAGCATCTAAAAAATCTAATTTAATATTCACCTCTCTAGCCTCTGTATTTGTTATGGCTCCTATAAACCAATCTTCTTTAGATTTTCTTGCTGTAACAATATATTCTCCTGGTGCTCCCTGTAAAACTTTAGTATCATCCCAAACGGTTGGAACAGCATCAAAAAAAGCAATTTCTGGTTCACCTTGATAATCGCTTGCTTTATCATACCAATACAAGGTTTGTAATGGACTATACATTACTACAGATAAGGCTAATTGATGTGCATGTGTTGTTTTTATACGATTATCATAATAACAAACAGTATAATCTCCCATACCTGCAATACCTCTAGTAAACGGTAAAATAGTGTTGTGTGTAGCATCAGGAAACTCTTCATTTCCTCTTATTCCCTCAACAGTCATTATGTTAGGTAATGTTCTTTGCTCTCCAGTCAACCTAAATTCATCATGAATATTCACCATTAATTGATTGTCTGCAGCTCTTTGTACTGATTCATGTAACCAATTTGTCCATCTGTGAGACCCCAATGCTACAAAACCATATTTAACTCCTGCAATTCCCCATTCTTTGTACAATGGAAAAATATCAAAATCTTGTTTTAATAATGCTTGTTGATTTACATACAACCAAATCCCAACACCTCTTTCTTTTCCATACCTAATCACCTCTTTTAAATTCAAATCAACATCAATAGTTCTTGCATCAGAATCAAACGTAAAAGAAGGACCATACCATTTCCAATCAAAAAGAACATACTGTAAGTTATGATCTACAGCAAAATCTATCCATGCCTTTGCTCCTTTTTCAGACAAAGCAGTTTCCCGCACAATTTTCCCAGGCTTTATCCAACTCGTATCTTCAATTTTACTAGGCTCATTTAAGTTTAAAAGAATATCATTATTTTCAATTAATCCTGTAGCTGTTTCCGATGCCATAATTACTCGCCAAGGCGTTCCAAAATAAGGCACCTTATCTACACTTTCATACAAAGTGGTTTTAACTGTTGAAGGCTTTTGCTTACTTAACTCAAATTTTGCACGTACAAAATCAACCATTCCTGCTTCTGCCAAACATGCATACATTCCATTTGGCAATTCTAAAGTTAACGGACGTTCACTTTTTGCTGGCCAATCTTGTAATGGTAATAATTGATATGGTCCTTGTGCCCAAGCCTCAAACCATGCTTTTGTACCTTGTGGAAAAGTAAACTCTGTATTTTCCTCTGTAACTCTGTAATATATTCCTGTTGGATTGTCTAAAAAATAATACCTAAAAGCAATACCTTCATTAAATGCCTTTACCTCGATATTCATTTTATAATTAGCACTTGCTTTTTGTTCAAAAGACAAAATCAATTCATTATAATGATTTTTTATCTCGCACCTTTCCCCAAATGTAGGATACCAGTCCTTATTTACCGAGCTTCTTTTTTCACCCTTATATACCAAATCATCCATCCAATTACGGGTGGGTTTATTTTTAACTCCCAAAGTCCATTCCGAAAGATGATTATCTAATTTTATTTGTAACTCAGATTCTAAAACAACAGATTTGCCTTTGTAGTTTATAAGATATGTAATGCTTGATTCTCCTGAGCTTTTAATCGTTTGCTTTATTTGAATTTCATAATTAGCATCTGGAGAATGTAATACCGAATTAAAACCAGAAATAGATTGTCCTACTGATTCAAATTGGATGATAATAAGTAAGGAAATTATAATTAAGTTTTTCATTTTATTGAGTATGTTATATAATATGATCTATTGATACAAGACAATTCTATTAAAAAATTATACCCAAACTATAAACCATGGCTCATAATTTATCAATTATCGCCCTATTTGGGGATTTAAACTATTAATTTCCAGTTTTCTAATGATTGAATATATTTTTCATATTTTTACAAGTGTAAAAAACACATTTAAAAATGAAAAACTATACTACTCTAACTATTTTAATGCTTGTTATCTGCTCCTGTTCTGTGGAAAAAAAGAGCATATTTTTGAAAATCCTTCAAAAAGTATTTCGGTTGAATTTAAGCTCAACGCAGAAAAAGCTGCAAGCTATAAGGTACATTATCAAAACAAAACAGTCATTAATTCATCTCTTTTAGGAATAATACGAGAAGATGCTTCCTTTTACAACAATCTTGAAATCATTTCAGTTTCTGGCCCTAAACCCGTCACAGACCATTATACCATGCTTCAAGGAAAACGTAAAAACAGGTCTTATTCGGCAAACGAATACAAGGCACAATTAAAAAATGATTTAGGAAATCGTATCGATATTATTTTCCAAATCTCTGAAAACGGTGTTGCTTTTCGCTATCATTTTCCTGAAAATTCTTCAGAAATAAAAAAATTATTGAAGAAAAACCACCTATAATTTTAATACACAAACAAAATCGTGGTTACAACCTATGTCGAAAGCAAAAACAGGTTGGAGTGAAACCAATCCGTCTTACGAAGAAAATTATTTAATGGAAATTCCTGTAAACACGCCCTCTCCAATTGGTGAAGGTTGGGTTTACCCTGCCCTATTTAACACGGCAGACACTTGGTTGTTAGTTTCGGAGACAGCTCTAGGAAAAACCTACTGCGGTACACGACTAAAATACAATACCAAAGCGCATGCATTACAAGTTACTTTTCCGCAAACCGAGGAAGTTTTTCCTAATGGCGCATTAAACCCTGAGTCTAAATTACCTTGGTTTACCCCGTGGCGTATCATTACAATTGGAGACTTAAAAACAATTACAGAAAGTACTTTGGGTACCGATTTAGCTGAAAAAGCCATCGATATAGATACCTCATTTATTGAAACAGGTTTAAGTTCTTGGAGTTGGGTGTTATTGAAAGATAATTTTACCACTTTTGAAACTTCCATGAAATTTATTGATTACGCTTCGGATATGAGGTGGCCCTTTTGCCTTATTGATGCCGATTGGGACACAAAAATTGGTTTTGAAAAAATGAAAAAGCTTGTTGATTATGCGGCTAGCAAAAATGTAAAAATAAACGTTTGGTACAATTCTTCAGGTTCATGGAATTCCACGCCATACCATCCTAAAGGTAAATTATTAACCCATGAAGATCGTGCAAGCGAATTCAAAAAGCTAAATGATATAGGTGTTTCTGGTGTTAAAATCGACTTTTTTGGTGGTGACGGACAATCTATGATTGCTTATTATCATGACATTTTAAAAGATGCTGCAACCCATAAATTAATGGTTAATTTTCACGGCGCAACACTACCTAGAGGTTGGCAACGCACCTACCCGCATTTAGTAACTGTTGAAGCGATTAAAGGTGAAGAATTTATCACGTTTGTTCAGGAAAATGCCGATTTACAACCCAGCCACTGTGCCATGTTACCTTTTTCTCGTAATGCTTTTGACCCCATGGATTTCACCCCAATGGTTTTAGATTCTATCCCTAATATCACTAGAAAAACGACACCAGCATTCGAACTGGCTTTACCTACACTATTCTTATCTGGAATTCAGCATATCGCCGAAATTCCAGAAGCAATGGAAAAACAGCCGCAATTTGTTCGCGATTATTTAAAAGCCATTCCAGCAAACTGGGACGATTCAAAATTTATTGCAGGATATCCTGGTAAGTTTGTAATCATGGCTAGAAAGAAAGGTGATAGCTGGTTTATTACTGGAATAAATGGTGAAAACACAGTCAAAAAAATCTCTATAGATTTATCATTTATTACAAAAGAAAAGGGTTTTATAATTACTGATAATGATAACAATGGATTTAGCCAAACCACTTTAGAACCAAGCGCTATTATGACTATAAACATGAAAGAACATGGCGGCTTTGTGATGAAATTTTAAACAAAAAAAAAGGTCTTAAAAGTAAAATTCACATCATCTGAATTTATTTCAGATTCTCACCATTATTGAATTTCAATATTATGAGATTCTGTGCCAAGCACAGAATGACGATTGTTTTAACTTTTAAGACCTTTTAGATTTATAAGTTTTCTACTTAAGACAAATAAATATATAGCCCAATTACTGCGGCAACAACTAGATAACCAACTGGTTTAACATATTGCCAAGGCGTGATATCCACTTGCTTTGTATACTCTTGTTTATAATCTGTTTCTCTAGGCACAAAATAACTTACTACAAACATAATAATGATTGTTAATACAAATAAAATGCCCATTAAATGCAAGAAGCTAATGTTTGGTTTAATAACATAAAGCGTGACTAAATAGGTTATCACACTAAACAATATGGCAATATTAGCGGCTTTTCCTGAAACACGTTTAGAAAATATCCCTACTATGACAATAGCCAAAATAGGCACACTATGTGTACCATTTAATTCTTGTAAATAGGTAAAAATTCCTCCCTGTACCCCGTAAAGTAATGGCGCAATACCCATAGAGAATAAAGACAGTATAATACCAAAGGTTTTTCCTGCTCTTACAACCTGACTTTCTGAAGCTTTTTTGTTGATATATTCTTTGTAAAAATCAAGTCCGAATAAGGTTACCGAACTATTTAAAGCACTATTAAACGAACTTAAAATAGCGCCGAATAATACTGCAGCGAAAAAACCTATAAACGCAACGGGAAGCACTGCTTTAACCACCATAGGGTAGGCTTCATCTGCATTGGCTATATCCCCATTAAAAATATAAAACGCAATAATTCCTGGTAGAACCACTATAAAAGGCCCTAATATTTTTATAAAAGCGGCTAGTAAAAGCCCTTTCTGACCTTCTTTTAAGTTTTTAGCTCCAAGCGCTCTTTGAATAATAGCTTGATTAGTGCCCCAATAATAAAAATTTACAATAATCATTCCCGTAAAAAGGGTCCAAAATGGCACATCGGAATCTGGCCCTCCAATAATATCAAACTTTTCGGGAAGCGCTGTGGTTAATGTTTTTAAGCCTGTTAAAACATTACCATCCCCAATCTTCATTAAACCAAAAATGGGAATTAACGAACCTCCAATAATCAAACCAACAGCATTAATAGAGTCGGATACAGCAACCGCTTTCAATCCGCCAAAAATAGCATAGATACTACCTATAATACCAATAGCCCAAACTGTAGCCCAAAGTGCTGGTTCTGGATTCATGCCTAACTTTTCAGGAATATCGAACATGGTATTTATCGCCAAAGCACCCGAATATAGCACCGTTGGCAACATAGAAATAGCATATCCTAGAAGAAAAAGTAAGGAGACAATGGTTTTAGTTGATTTCCCATATCTATTTTCTAAGAATTGTGGAATAGTTGCTATACCACTTTTTAAATATTTTGGAAGTAATACAAATGCTGTAAAAACCATAGCAAGAGCCGCTACAACTTCGTAAGCCATAATAGGTATTCCGTCTCTAAAAGATACACCGTTCATTCCTACAATTTGTTCTGTTGAAAGATTTGTAAGCAACAATGACCCTGCGATTACAGGGCCTGTTAGGCTTCGTCCGCCTAAGAAATAGCCATCGGAAGACTTTTCATCTGTCTTTCGTGTAGACCGCCATGCGATTACAGCTACCAATAAAGTAAAGGCAGCAAAAGAAATAATATCCATATTTAATGTGTTTAGTTAGTAAGAAATGGTTATGAAAACAATACTACGGCATACTTATTTCACAATAAACTTAAACGACGTTTTTGTTGTATAAGTTTCTCCGGGGTTTAAAACCACTGAAGGAAAGTTTTTTTGATTAGGTGCATCTGGAAAGTGTTGTGTTTCTAAACAAAAACCAGTTCTGTGCCCATAAGTTCCTCCTTCAGGCATTGGTAAGGTGCCATCTAAGAAGTTTCCCGTATAAAATTGAATTCCAGGCTCATCAGTATAAATCTCCATAAGTCGGCCACTTGCTTTATCGTAAGCTGAAGCCACTTGTCTCATGGTATCTTTTCCGCCATTTAACACCCAACAATGGTCGTAACCTTTTCCTAAGGTTAATTGCTCATTTTGCGTAGTAATGTCTTTCCCTATGGTTTTAGCTTTTCTAAAATCGAAAGGTGTCCCTTCAACATTTTTAATCTCTCCTGTTGGGATTAAAGTCGCATCAACAGGTAAATAAGCATCAGCATTAATCATCACTTCATGATCTAGAATGTCTTTTGTAAAATCTCCTGTTAAATTGAAATATGCATGCTGGGTTAAATTTACCACGGTAGCTTTATCGGTCGTGGCTTTATAAGAAACCTCCAAAGCGTTATCTTTAGTAAGCGTGTAAACCACAGTTACCTTTAAGCTTCCAGGATACCCCTCTTCGCCATCTTTACTTAAATAGGTTAATTTTAAGGCTGATTCCTCTTCACCTTCAATAGGTTCTGCGGTCCAAACAACGCGATCGAATCCATCAACACCACCGTGTAAATGATTAGGACCATCGTTAGTTGCTAAGGTATACTCATTTCCATTTAAAGTAAATTTCCCTTTAGCAATACGGTTTCCAAAACGACCAATTAACGCACCAAAAAAAGGATTATCTTTTAAATAATCCTCTAAATTATCAAAACCTAAAACAACATTTTCAAAGGTACCATTTTTATTAGGCACTTTTAACGAAGTAATTCTACCTCCGTAAGTGATCACATTCAATGTAACTCCATTAGCGTTTTTGAGTGTAAATTGATCTATAATTGTACTATCTGGCATCACACCAAATTTAGATTTTTCAATAGTTAAATGTGCTTTCACTGCTATTTCTTTTTGGTCACTATCATGTTCTTTTTTTGTCTCTTTACAACTCAGCGTTGCAATACTCATTAATAAAAAGAAAGCACAAGAGAAACTGGTCTTTAAAATTTTCATTTTCCTGTCATTTGGTTTGGTGAACAATTTAATGATTATAAAACGCTTCGTTGGTTTTAATAGCCATTTTAAAATTACTTAGCGTTGTATTTTCATCAATAACTAAGGATTCTATGTTGGCCATTTCAGCAAAATCTTCCATTTGTTCAACAGAAATATTTTCACTGTAACACGTGTGATGCGCTCCGCCACCTAAAATCCATGCCGTACAAGCTGTTTCAAAATCTGGTAATGGTTTCCACATTACTCGAGCTACTGGTAAGTTAGGTAAGGCTTCTACCACTTCTTCTCCAATAGTTTTATTGATTAATAATCTAAATCGATTTCCAAAATCCATTATACCAGCTACAAGAGAAGTGCCTGCTCTTCCATTAAAAACTAAACGCACAGGGTCTGCTTTTCCGCCAATTCCTAAAGGATGAATTTCGCAGGATGGTTTATTTGCTGCTAAAACAGGATCAACTTCTAGCATATGCGACCCTAAAATCCTTGGTGCTGTTGGATCTAAATGATAGGTGTAGTCTTCCATAAAAGCATTACCCCCCTCTAAACCAGAACCCATCACTTTCATGACACGGGTTAATGCTGCCGTTTTCCAATCGCCTTCGCCAGCAAAGCCATAGCCTTTTTGCATAAGACGTTGTACGGCGATGCCTGGCAATTGTTTAATACCGTGTAAATCTTCAAAAGTATCGCTAAAACCTTTAAAATTCCCATCTACTAAAAACTTCTCCAGACCTAATTCTATACGTGCCGATTCTATTAGAGATTGCCTGTCTTTCCCGCCTTCTAACAAAGAATCTGCCATATGATAAGAGGCTTCATATTCTTTAATTAGTGCATTTATAGCATCATCGGAAATGTTATTTATCACTGCTGCTAAATCACCTACAGCATAAGTATTTACTGAAAAACCAAACACTGTTTCTGCTTCCACTTTATCCCCATCGGTTACGGCAACATAACGCATATTATCTCCAAAACGCGCAAACTTTGCACCTTGCCAATCATCCCAACCAGCGGCTACTCGCGTCCAATCTCCGATTTTCTTTTGTACAGCATCTGTAGACCAATGGCCAACAACTACTTTTCTATTTTTACGCAAACGACTCACCATAAATCCAAATTCACGATCACCATGCGCCGATTGATTTAAATTCATAAAATCCATATCGATGGTTCCCCAAGGGATATCGCGATTAAACTGAGTATGTAAATGCAACATGGGCTTTTGAAGTGCTGTAAGTCCGCGAATCCACATTTTTGCTGGAGAGAAGGTATGCATCCAAGTGATGATTCCTATGCAATTCTTTTCTTGATTGGCAGCGGTTAAGGTTTCGTAAATTTCTTCAGAAGATTTTACTGTTGGCTTAAAAATAATTTGAACAGGAATTGCTTTAGAGTCATTTAAAGCTTCTGCAATAATGGTTGAATTTTTGGCCACTTGGGTTAAGGTTTCTTCTCCGTATAAATCCTGACTACCAGTTATAAACCAAACTTCCTTTTTAGAAATATCTATCATTTTTGACTATTTTTTTATTGTTACTGACCGTAATATGAGTTTGCACCGTGCTTACGTTCATAATGTTTTTTAATTAATGAATCTTTTAATCTTGGGGCATTGGGATTAATTTGTCTTGTTAAATAAGCCATTTCTGCAATGACCTCTAGTACTTTGCTATTATAAACAGCCTTTGCCGCATTTTTTCCCCAAGCAAAAGGGCCATGATTACCAATAAGGATCATTTCCACTTCTTTATAAGAAAGCTGTTTATCTTTAAAACACTCTAAAATTTGAATGCCTGTATTGTGTTCGTAATTCCCTTCAATAAGATCATCGCGCATGGGTGGCGCACAAGGAATATCGGCCGTTAAATGATCGGCATGGGTGGTACCAAAAATGGGAATGTCTAATTGCGATTGTGCCCAAGCCACAGAATAGGTCGCATGTGTATGCGCAATACCTCCAATTTCTACCCAATTTTTATACAGATATGCGTGTGTTTTGGTATCTGAAGAAGGCCTCATAGACCCTTCAATAATATTATTATCAAAATCGACAATAACGATATCCTCTGGTTTTAAAACCTCGTAGGCAACACCACTTGGTTTAATAGCAAACACACCATTTTCTCTATCAACCGCACTTACGTTTCCAAAAGTATACACGACTAAGTTCAAAGCATTTAATTGCATATTCGCTTCGTAGCATTCTTCCTTAAGTAATTTATATTTAGAACTCATAATTTTACTTTTTAATGGTTTTTTCAACAAACTCAGCCAATTCCTTATACGATTCCATTAAGGCAGCATAGGTTTCAACTTCATTAGCTTTAGGATAATATTCAGCTTCAAAATCACTTCCCATAACCTTACTAGCTTCAATAACATCTTTATAAATACCAGCGGCAACAGCAGCATAGATAGCGGCTCCTAAAGCGGGTGCTTGATCGGATTCGGCAACTTTTATTGGTCTATTTAATACATTGGCTAAAGTTTGCATGATGAATGGCGACTTTCTAGCCACACCACCAATACCAATAACAGATTCTATTTTCACGCCTTCGCTTTCAAATCGATCTACAATCATTTTAGAACCAAAACAAATGGCATTTACCAAAGCTTTAAAAATATGCGGGGCTTTAGTTCCTAATGACAGCCCTGATAATGCAGCCTTAAGCTCTTGGTTGGCATCGGGCGTGCGCCTTCCGTTAACCCAATCTAATGCCATAGGTACTGCTACAGCATGTGGTATTTTTTCTGCTTGTTCGGCTAAAGTTCTAATAAATTTAGCATCCAGTTCTTCTTGAAGTTTCTGCTTTTGATCTTCCGTCAATATGGTTGAAGTCATAACCAAATTATCTATTGGCCAATACAAGATACTTTTAAACCAAGCCAATACATCTCCAAATGCAGATTGTCCTGCCTCTAAACCAATCATGCCAGGAATTACCGAACCATCAACTTGACCGCAAATTCCTTTAACACAGATATCGCCCAGTGTCTCATACGAAGAGACCATAATATCGCAGGTTGAAGTTCCCATAACACGCACTAAAGTATTGTTGTCTACTTTGGCACCCACAGCTCCAGAATGCGCATCGAAGGTACCTACAGCAATCACACATTTTGTAGACAAGCCTAATTTTGTAGCCCAAGCTTCATTTAAATGTCCAGCGATTTCATTAGAAGTAAACGTATCATCATACAAACGATCTCTTAAATCTGATAAATACGGATCTAATTTAGACAGGAATTCTTTGGCAGGTAAACCTCCCCAGCTTTCATGCCACATGGCTTTATGCCCTGCTGCACAACGGCTTCTTTTAAAGCTTTTTAAATCCTTATTATCGGCTAATAAATAGGTGATAAAATCGCAATGCTCCATCCAAGTATAAGCAGCTTCCTTAACAGCTGTATCTTCCCTTGCAATGTGTAATATTTTTGCCCAAAACCATTCTGAAGAATAAATACCACCTTCATATTTTGTGTAATCTTCTCCTCCCCAGGATCTAGCCAATTCATTAATCTCGTTGGCTTCCTTTACCGAGGTATGGTCTTTCCAAAGTACCATCATGGCATTTGGATTTTCTTTAAAACCATCAACCAAAGCTAATGGCACCCCTGCTTCATTTAAAGGCATTGGCGACGAACCCGTGGTATCGATACAGATCCCCGAAACGGTTTCTGGGTTTACTTCACTTTGCTTAACAACCGAAGTTATGGTGTGTTCCAAACCTTCAATATGATCTAGAGGATGTTGCCTAAACAAATTCTCACTAGGGTTGCAATATTGCTGTGCTTTCCATCTTGGGTACCAGTAAACTTCCGATGCCAATTCGGCACCATTTTGAGTATCTATTAAAACGGCTCTTACAGAATCGGATCCATAATCTAAGCCTATTACGTATGTTTTCATTTTTTTTATTGGTTTCCTACATCACAAATATAAATGATAAATTTAAACAAGTGTCAATAATACACTTACATTTTGAATTAAAATATTATTTATTGAATTATTAAATTTTATTTTGAATTAATTCTATATCAGACTTTTAATAAAACTGAAAAATGGGTTTTCCTGTATCATCAAATATTACTTCCATAATTCTAGCGTGCCTATTTGGATCGTATAAGGGGTCGCCTTCTATTTTTTCATAATCTCTAGCGTGGTAAACACAAATTGGCGTACCATCCTCTGCTACGGTAAAACTATTATGTCCAGCACCGTAGATGTTTTTATTATAGTCGGACTGCAGCACAGGGTATCTTGATTTTGTCCAAGAATTTCGGTCCATTAAATCGGCATTTTCATCGGCTTCCATTAAGCCCATGCAATAGCAAGCTCCTGTTGCACTTGCCGAAAAGGTTATATAAATCTTCCCTTTATTTTTTATAACTGCAGGGCCTTCATTCACCCAAAAATCAACACGCTCCCAATCGTAATCTGGCGTAGTAAGCATGAATTGCGCTGTTTTTAATTTAATAGGCGATTCCATTTCTGCTAAATACAAATTTGAAGCAGCGAATTGCCCGCCGGTCTTTTCTGCCCAGCAGAAATACCTTTTACCCGCATTTTCAAATACAGTCCCATCCAACGAAAAATCGACAAAGGTTTTATTATCCCCATCTGCCGCTTGCATTTGTCCGAGCTCTGTCCAGTCATCGTTTAAAGGATCTTGACCTTTACATTCCAAAACATAAGGACGTAATTTCCAGATATCATCCACCTCACTGGCAGCAAAATAGATATACCATTTACCATCTAAATAATGTATTTCTGGCGCCCAAACATGCTGACTCATGGGCCCTGTTTCATGTTTTTCCCAAATTATAAACGTCTCGGCTTCTTGCAAGCCATTTAAAGTTTTAGACCGCCTAAGTTCTATACTATCGTAAGCAGGCACCGACCCTGTAAAATAGTAATACCCATCTGTATGTTTGTAAATAAACGGATCGGCACGTTGTTCAACGATAGGATTGTTGTTTCGAGTAGTATCCATTTTATATGTTTAATTTCGTTTTTATAGTCTCATAGTAGGTGTCTGTAATTTTGTAACGAAACATTAATCCGCCCATAATCACGTGAAATATTCCTGGGATAACTGTTAACATTAACGCTATTCCCCAAAGCGCATAATCACTTTGTGTATCTGCTTTTGGTACATATTCAAAAAAGTCTAATAAATACCCTACCACAGCACCTGCGATGCCCATTCCAAATTTTTGAGCGAAAGAAATCCCTCCAAAAGACAAGCCCGATACACGTTTCCCGGATTCTGCATGACCGTAATCAACGGCTTCTGCAATAGCCGACCAAAAAACTGGAGCATGTAAATCCACCACAAACGATAAGATAAAATACAAAACGTAAGCAATCATGATATCACCTGGTTTTACAAAAAGCAACATTATTAAGCTAATAACACCAACAGCTAATTGGGACCATTTAAACAGTTTTACTTTACAATATCGCTTTGTAATGTACGTAGAGGCTGGCATGGCCAAAATTGCGGCTGTAACCCCTGTAGCCATAAAAGTAGATTGTACGCTCGCATCGCCACCTAAAAAATATTTGGCATAAAAAATGGCAACCGAGTTACGAATAACATAACCCACGGTACCAAAAAAACAAACCCCAAACAATAAAGTCCATTGCCCATTTTTAATGAGCAGTTTAAACTGTTCTTTTAAAGGTTTATCTTCAACTTTATGCTCAACACGTTCTTTAGTAGTAAAAAAACAGAATAGCAATAATGCTGTGCCCAATAAAGCCATAATACCCATAGCTAGTTGATACCCCTTGCCAATATCATCTTTACCTAGTTTTTCTGCTAAAATGGGTACCACAATCGACACTAAAAACGCCGCAATTTTAGCAAAAAATAGACGATATCCATTCGCAGATAACCGCTCTTTAGGGTCGCTAGTTAAAACACCTATTAAAGAAATGTAGGGTATGGTTACCGAAGTAAACATGATGGTAACAAATATGTAGGTTACATAAGCATAAATCATTTTACCAGCATAATCGAAATCTGGTGTAGAAAAGGTTAAGAAAACTGAAATCCCAAAAGGCACGGCTAAAAACAAGAAATAATGTCTATACCTCCCCCATTTGGTTGATACTTTATCGGTTATAAGTCCCATTAAAGGATCGGTAATCGCATCAATAAGCCTTACCAGCAGAAACAAAACCGCCATATCCTTTGGCTTTAGTCCAAATACATCGGTATAGAAAAAAGTAATAATAAGGAACATGGATGATATGACCACATTTACAGCGGCGTCCCCAGAACCATATCCAACTTTTTCAAGTACGCTTAACTTTTGATTTTCTGATTTCATATGTTTAAAAAAATACTACCGTTAACCTTTTTTAAATCTGTCCCCGATTAGTGATTAATACTTATATTTTTAACTCCATTTTTTTTAATCTACAGCTACGTTTATTAATCGCACACCATAAATACCTGCGGTTACCGAGCCTAATTCTGCTTCAAAACGCAATTTTAAAATGTCGTTTGACTTCGCTAAATCTGCTGGAATTTCATAATCAACATAAAAAAACACATCGCCTTTATCCCCTTTTAGTTTGGGATTAGCAATTTGTTTTCCATTGATTAAAATTTTAAAATTTCGATTGGCATCTTTACCAAAATAAGTAACACGTAAAGCTTTAGCAGCCTTATCTTTATTTTTCAACTGATAACTAAACCAACCGGTCGCATCACGCCAATGTCTGTTTTGATTTACTCCTGTATGAGACTGATTAGATTCAATGCCGTGATCGGATTCTGGTTGTTGTTCTCCAGGCGCAATAAAATCTACCGTTATGGCTCTTAAATAGGCTTCAGCCTTTTGCTTTTCTGCCAATGTTTGTTGCATTTTCTCAAGCCCTTTTGGGGTTTCTTTTTTGAAATATATGGCATAACGCTTTTCGTGAATTTTATAAAAAGGCTGCAATATTAAATGCTTATATGCCGAAGGCTGTATTAAATCTTCAGCTGAAAATTCTAATGGTTTTCCTGAAACTGCTTTAATTTTAGTTAAGATATTTTCATTCTTTTCAGATACAAACATCGGTGCTTCCGTTAAAGGTAAAAATGGTCCTGAAGCCACATGCCCGCCTCGACTATCATCTGCAAATAGTCCGTCTTGATTGGCATCACCTGTAACAGCTGCTAAAACAATGGGGCCATATTTAACAGAGACATAACCCGATTGATCTGGAATGTCTTCAACACTTAAATGCATAGGCACTTCCATTTTAATGATATCGCCGTTTTTCCAAACTCTTCGAATAGGAATATAAGTTCCAGGAGTTCCAGCTATATTTTGAGGTTTACCATTTAAATACAACTTTAGCATTCCTGCGTTTACCCACTCCGGATAGCGTAACATGAGTGTCGCTTGAACATTCTTTTTACTCGACCAAACTAATTCGGTTGAAGGCACTTCTGGAAAGTCTGTATTTTGTGTTAGGGTTGCACCTTTTTCATTCCAAGAAACCTGAGAAGGTATAAATAAATTTACATACAAAGCATCCTTATGATTTGCGTAAATTAATTCGTTATACTTGGTATGATTCTCCATGCCCGAGCCTACACAGCACCAAAAACTAGTTTCTGGTTGCGAGTACACACGGTAATGCCCCGGTCGCATGGGTGTAAAATAGACAAAGCCCCCTTTAGGATTTTGTGATGATAAAATATGATTATAGAGTCCGCGTTCGTAAAAATCGATGTACCCTGAATTAGCTGTATCCTCAAAAAGCATTTTACTTAATTTGAGCATATTGTAAGTGTTACAGGTTTCTGGCCCCTGTTCGCCACTTAAAACTTCACTAAAATCATCAATAGGATTAAAATGTTCTCGCACACTGTTGCCTCCAATACTTAAAGAACGTTGGTTTACAACATTATTAAAGAAGTTTAAAGCCGATTGATGGTACTTTTGGTCGTGATCTAGTTGCGAAATACGCTCGAAACCGATAAACTTCGGAATTTGTGTATTCGCATGCATGCCTGTTAAAATATCTTGATTTTTAGCTAATGGATTCAATAGCGCATGTTCGGAAAAACGTTTAGCCAAATCTAGATATTTCTTTTCTCCTGAAATCTGATATACATCGGCAAACACTTCATTTAAACCACCGTGTTCCGAACGCAACATATCTTGGATTTGTGATTCTGAAAGGTTTTTTGTAACCTCTATAAACCAATCTATTAAAGCGATTAACATGGTTTTAGCTTCAGGTTTTTCGGCAAATACCCAAGCATCTTTTAAACCAGCAAATGTTTTATGAATATTATAAAGTGGCACCCACTTATCATTTAAACTAAAACTACCAGCGTTAATATGCCCTTGCTTAATTTCGGACCAAAGCGCATTACTTTCAGGGATTCCACCAATATAACCATTTCCATTAGCCTGCTGTACTTTTTGTAATTCAGCCAAGACATAAATAATTAATGCATTGGCTTTTGTGTTTTTTGTAGACGCATAATACATGGACAAAGCCGACAAATAATGCCCTAAAGTGTGACCGTCTAACCCTGTATTTTCCCAATTGGTATAAGATTCAGCTTTAGGTTCTAACCCCGCTTCTCGTAAAAACGGATTAAGTAATCGGTCTGGATTTAAATCTTGAATGTAATTGAAATCCGTTAAAGCAGCATCTTTAAAAACCCCAGAAGTTACCGTAACCTGATTTAAAGGAAACAGTGCTACTGATTCTTGAGCCGTCGTGTGAACTGCACAAAACAATCCTAAACCTAGCCATAAAGATTTTAAATAAGTATGCTGCATTTTTTAACTTAAAAAAACTATTATTTTTAATTTATAGCCTGCTATTAATCCATAGGTTTTACGGTTGGCCATCCGTCTACCCACGTAATTTCTTTTACAATTAATTTTGGTAAAGCTTTATCGCTAGCATCGTAACCATGCATAAACGTATAATCTTTACCATCAAAAGTAAACACGCTATTATGCCCTACGCCATACCAGTTTTTGTTGCCTTCAATAACTAAAGATCCGCCACCTTCGTTTAGGGCTTTTCCGTCTTTATCAACATAAGGTCCTGTTACTGTTTTAGAGCGACCAACAACTAATTTATAAGTACTTTCCTCTCCACGACAGCAGTAGTCCCAAGATAAAAACTGATAATAATATGCGTCCTTTTTAAAAATGAAAGGCCCTTCTAAAGCTGCATTTCCTGGTTCTGAATCTTCTAATGTCTTATCCCTGTCACGTCTTGCAATAGTATGCCATGCCTCAGGTTGAGCCAAGTCTTTTAAATTGCTTGCCAGCTTTACCATTTTTAATCCATTCCAAAACGAACCAAAGGCTAACCATGGCGTACCCGCTTCGTCGAAAATGAGATTCGGATCGATGGCGTTCCATAAGTCTCTACCAGGTACAGATTGAATAACAATACCTTGATCTTCCCATTTATAATTTTTGTCTTTTGGGTTTAATGTTGAATTGGTAACTAAGCCTATTGCAGACGTATTTTTACCAAAGGCTGAAATGGAATAGTACAAATAATACCTGCCGTTATGAAACGTAATATCTGGCGCCCAAATATGGCCATTAAACCCTGGAGCTACGGCCTTAGCCCATTTCGGACTTTCAGCAAAAACAGGTGCTTCTTGGGTCCAGGTTTTTAAATCTTTAGACGTAAAACTTGTAATCCCAGGTCCTGTACAAAACAGATAATAAGTATCGCCTTGTTTGGCTACCACGGGATCGTGGGTAATGGGTTTATCTTGAGCACAAGCCACTAGAAAGCTACAAAACGCAGCTAGTACAAAGAATTTTTTATTTAATTTCATGATTTTTAATTTTGAATACCTTCGGAAGTCATTATAACACGTTTCATGGTTCCGTCTTCATTATAGTATAACCTATCAATACAAACCGAACGTCTAAAACTTCCGCCATTTGGTTGAATACCTCCCGTATGATAAATGAAATAATCTTGCCCTTTAAACTCTATAATGGATTGATGGTTTGTATTTGAGTTTCCCGCTAATTCATTTAATATACCCTTAAATTCCCAAGGTCCTGTAATAGACTTACTCATCGCGTAGGCTATTTTCTCTGGAAATTGATATGCATACGACAAATAATACCAATCTCCTTTTTTATGAATCCAAGGGGCTTCTGTGAAATTTGGTAAATCAACGGTCCTTATTGGCCCGTCAAGTTCAATCATATTCTCCTTCAATTTAGCATAATAACAAACCGTGTTTCCCCAATATAGATATGCTTGACCGTTATCGTCAACATAAACTGTAGGGTCAATATCATCCCATCTAATATCTGTATATTTGGTAGTCATATCGTTAGTAACAATAGCTTTCCCTAAAGCATCTTTAAAAGGTCCAATTGGCGTGTCAGAAACAGCTACACCAATAGCTTTTCCCGGGTGAGCATCATTATGCTCGACAGTAACATACCAATAAAATTTCCCATTGCGTTCAATAACTTGAGCTGCCCATGCTTCTCCTTTAGACCATTTAAAATCTGTTGGCTTTAAGGGCACAGGATGCTCTTGCCATGTTTTCATATCTTTTGAAGAATATACCAACCATTCATTCATTTTATAAAAATGAAAGTCGTGAGGAGCCTCATCATGTCCTGCATACAGGTACACCGTATTATCGTGCACCAATGCTGCAGGATCTGCAGTAAACTTATCTTTAATTATAGGATTATTTTCTACAACATTAACCTGTGCATTTAGTATTGCACAACAAAACAGGTTAAAAAAGATACTTACTTTAAATAAACGATTCATAATTATTTTTTTTACTTTTTCTTAGCCCAAATTGGTTTCCCCTCGGATGTTAAACCTGAATATGCTATTGTTAATTTACGAGGAGCTGCTTCCCAATCCCAAGCATTAAACATTTTACATTCGTCTCCATTTATATAAATCGTATTTGTTTGCTTATTTAATTCCCAAGAACCGGATACTTCACCGCCTATGGTGCCGTCTTTACTAAAAATTATTGTTTTAGAAGTTTGCATCACTCTATATTCGTAGTTCATGGTGATTTGTTCCCAAGTACCGACAATATTTTCTTCAGTAATTTCTGTTTGCGGCACGTTAGCAAAACGTTCTGGCGAAACAACAGGCCATCCATCAGACGTCCAACTAACCTCGCGCACATGCCCCATCATAATGGCATTACTGTACATATTTCCACCAGTATTTTCAGGTAAACGTGCTTGTGAACTATAAAACCAATCTCCGGTTTCTTCATTTTGAAACATAGCATTGTGAGCAAACCCAACCCAACCTGAATGGTTGTTAAATTTATAGGGGTGTGTTACAATTGGATAAACATCACCACCATTGGTTACATTCATCCCATCAATACCTTTGTATGGTCCCGTAACATTTTCAGACCTACAAACTCTTGTATTATATGGTACATCAAGACCATCATAGGCTAAAAACAAATAATAATAACCTGTATTTTCATTATAAATAACTTCTGGACCTTCCGATCCTTGCCATCTTGATCCACTTGTACGTGTATAAATATGAGTTCCCCAAGTAGATTCATCTTTATAATCAAAAGTATTTAGAGGTTTACCTGTACTCTCATCAATTTGAATACCTGCAATACCACTATGCCAAGAGCCATAAAACATCCAATGTTCTCCTTCTGGGGTAATAACATATGAAGGATCTATAGCATTATATTTAAAATAACCATTCCAATCGTTGGTGTACGATGAACGACTCCAATCATTACCTTTATCTGAAACCGAACAAACAACCATTCCTTTGTCTTCCCATGAAGAATTCACTGATGGGTCTGTAGTTTCCATCATTCCAATAAAAGCGCGTTCTGTCCATGTGTTGTCAAAATTTGCAGCAGAATTTGGAAGTCCGTTACCAATAAAATTATCAACAACAATACTGTAATACATACGATATACATTTCCTACTTTACGCACAACAGGTGCCCAATAACCAATTTGAAGATTTTCTATTGGGGCTAAATTGTAACTGGCTCTAATTGTATTTAATTCTTCTTTTATCCAACTAGGTTGATTAGGCATTGAAGCTCCCATATATTCCCAATTTACCAAATTTTTAGAGCGTCTTCCATGAAAATGACCATGCCCATCATGCGCATTACCATAAGACGCATCGGTTTGATACATATAATAGTAATCGCCATACTTTACAACTGTTGGATCATGTACATTGGCCAAATTCCATTTGCTTCTATTTGCCCAAGATGCCATTGAAGAATAATCGTCTGCGTATGTTGGCCCAGGAAACACCTCTGTTTCAGGTAATTCCGGATCTGGTTTAGGAGATTCTGGTTCAATATCTTCTGTATCACTGGAACAACCAAAAACTAAAAGCATGACAAAAATAAAACAAAAACAGGTGTTTATTGTACTGAAGGTTAAGGTTCTAATTTTCATTATTTTATTTTTTACTTGTAACTACAACAACTGAAAAAGGAGGTAATGTTAATGTTAGCTCATCTTTCTTCAATTTAAAATCTTTAAATTCTTTTGGACTAATCTTATTAGGATTATCGAAGGAATTATGATCTTGTAATTTCTTAGAATTCAGAATTGATGCTTCTACATTATGAACACCTAAATCTTTAACATTAATTTTTACAGTAATTGATTTGTTAGCATCTATATTAACTAACGACATATTTACATTGCCTGTTTTATCTTTTGATGCAGAAATTGAAATAGCATCTAAGGATTTACCATCAACCGTATATTTAGGAGACTTATAATTTACTGGAATTAATGTAGCATCGTGATGTACGGTGTACATTTTCATAACGTGATAAGTAGGAGTTAAAATCATTTTCTCTCCTTCTGTAAGAATTACAGCTTGTAATACATTTACAGTTTGTGCCAGATTTGCCATTTTAACTCGGTCTGCATGGTTGTTAAATATGTTTAATGTGGTTCCAGCAATCATAGCATCTCTCATGGTATTTTGTTGATACAACACACCTTTTTCTGGTGTTTCACTTTCGTACCAGCCACCCCATTCGTCAACAATTAAGGCTACTTTATTGTCTGGATCGTATTTATCCATAATATCGGTGTGCTTTTGTATTAATTCCTCCATTTTAAGAGCGGTTTGCATAGTTCCAAAATACTGAGCTTCATTAAATTTAGTATCGGAACTTTTATTCTCCCACTTTACAAAGGAATACGAGTGAAGTGCCACCCCTTCTATTAAATTTTTAGGAATTTCTCGCATTAACACTTCCGTCCAATGATAATCTGCAACATTAGCACCGGATGCGATTCTGAATAATTTTGAATCGTTAGTCCAACTCGTCATAAAAGTTGCATATTGTCTATATAAGTTAGCGTAATACTCTGGTGTCATATGGCCACCGCATCCCCACATTTCGTTACCAACACCCCAGTATTTTACATTCCAAGATTTCTCTCTTCCATTTTCTTTTCTTAAATCTGCCATTGGACTAACCCCATCATGGCCTACATACTGAATCCAATCTGTAAATTCTTGAACCGTACCACTACCAACATTAGCTGCTAAATACGGTTCTGTATCTAAAACCTCACAAAGGTTCAAGAAATCATGAGTTCCAAAACTATTGTCCTCTGTAGAGCCCCCCCACCACTGATTAACAATAGCAGGTCTATTTTCTTTAGGGCCTATACCATCTTTCCAATGGTAGGTATCAGCGAAGCATCCTCCAGGCCATCTTAAATTCGGAATCTTCAATGCCTTAAGGGCAGCAATAACATCATTTCTAACACCATTAGTATTTGGTATATTAGCATTATTTTCGCCAACATAAATACCATCATAAATACACCTTCCTAGATGTTCTGCAAAATGCCCATAAATATGTTTACTAATTTGTGGCGCATTATCCTGCGCTTTTAAAGCAAACTCCACGTCTTGAGCTACAATCGGTTGAGCTAAGCATAAAGCCAAGCTAAATACTGAAATAATTTTATGTCTTTTTTTCATGTAATTTATTTTAAAGTAGACCGTACACTAATTACGGTCTACTAATACTACCAAAACTAATTTAAAGGGGACTATAACTTTTTAATATCCTGGATTCTGTTCTGTAACTAAAGGGTTGTTATCCATTTCTGCTTGGGGAATCGGAAAATATTCTCTTCCCGGAACATAACTTCCATATTCAGGGTCTCTAGATTTTAACCATTCTAGTTTTGAAGGATCTTGTAACCATCCCCAACGACGAATATCATCAAATCTATGCCCTTCTAAAGGAAATTCTAAAAAACGCTCATGAGCGATTTGATCTCTCATTTGTTGTTGACTCATTCCTGGCTTAGTAATGGCTAAATCTGGTAAATTAACACGGTCTCTTACTTGTTGAATATACCCATAAGCTGCATCTGTTTGTCCTAACTCATTTAAACATTCTGCATACATTAACAATACGTCTGCGTAACGCATAATCCGTTCATTAATCCCAGATCTCCAATCATATTCGTCAGCTCGACTACCGTCTGAATTTTGATATTTTGCAACAAAAAGATCATTTAAGTAAGATGGATTTGCACCATAATGCGTAGCGAAGTCTACTCCATATAACATCATACCTCCCGGTTTATTATAAAACATGGTAGCATCTAAACGCGGATCTACTTCACCTGTAATTGTTGCTTCTTTATGAAAATCATCGAATAATATCCTTGTTGGTTGTACATCTGTAAATCCAAAAGTTGGTGGACCATAGGTAATTGCTCTAGCCGAAGTTTTACCCCAACCTGATGCAGGAGCTCCTCCCCAACCTAAATCTACACCACCTGCCTCTCTACTAAATTGAACTTCAAAAATAGATTCAGAATTATTTTCATTGTATAAGGTAAAGTTATCGCTGTAATTGGCGACTAAATCATAATTTCCAGAATTTATAACGGATTCAAAAGCTGACTTTGCTGAAGCAAAATCTCCTGTAAATAAATACATTTTACCTAAATAAGCTAGGGCTGCTCCTTTGGTAGCACGACCAACTTGTCCAGCATCTAATCCTGTAAAATCATAGTAGCTTTCTGGTAATAACTCTGCAGCTGCCTCGAGATCTGCTTTTACTTGCTGCCAACCCTCTTCTTGTGTTTTTTGTTCGTGATAGATTTCTAAACTTGTTAAGGGTATTGGAACATTTTTAAACAAATTCACCAAATGAAAAAAGTAAAGTCCTCTTAAAAAATGAGCTTGACCCAAAATTCTCCTTTTTAAAGCGTCGTCTTCCATGTCTATCCCTGGTACATTTTCTAATACTTGGTTTGCTCTATATACGCCTTGATAAAATGTTTCAAAAGCCCACCCATAAATTGAAGCATCGGAAACACTAGTATTAAAACGTCCAATGTTTGCCATAGCCCCCCAAGGACTATTACTTTTTGTTCCATCTCCTTTTAAATCTAATAATAGTGGCGTACTTCTCATATAAGAACCATCGGTTAATAAACTTCCATACACAGCATTTACGCCTTCAAGGGCATCAGTATCATCTTGCCAAAATTTATCGGCAGTTTCAAAATTTGGATCTGATTGATCAAGATCTGCATCACTTACACAGCTTGAAACAAAAAATGTAATAGCTATAGTAAGTGAATAAAATATATTTTTGGTTTTCATCTTTTCTAATTTTTAATTCTATTAAAAGTCTAACTGTACACCTATAGCAAAAGTTCTTGGATTAGGGAAAGATCCAAATTCAAATCCTCTATTAAATAATCCATCACTAATAAAGTCCGGATCGTAACCACTATAATCTGTAATTACAAACAAGTTTTGACCTGATGCAAAAATTCGAGCTCTTTTAAACACCTTAGTTCCTATTGGAATGTTATAACCTAATTCCAGACTCTGAAGTCTAACATAGTCCCCATCTTCAATAAATCTATCTGAAGCCCTGTTGTTAGCATTTGGATCGCCAATTACAGGTCGTGGAATATTTGTATTTGTGTTTTCTGGAGTCCAATAATTCAACATATCTGTAGAGCTGTTTACTAAGTCTCCCAACATTAAGTTTTGATAGGTACCGTTGTATATTTTATGACCAGCTGCTCCTTGAAAAAAACAAGAAAAATCTAAATTTTTATAACTAGCGCTTAAGTTTAAACCAAAATTTAGTTTAGGAATAACATTACCCTGAAACGTTCTATCTTCGTCACTAATTTGTCCATCTCCATTTACATCTCTAAATTTAACATCTCCAGGTGCTGCTCCAGATTGAAAAGCATGGTTATCTATTTCTTCTTGTGATTGAAATAATCCTTCTGTTTCATACACATATAATTCTCCTGCAGAACGACCAACTTCGGTTCTACTCACTCCTGCAGAAATAGGTGTATCGTCTACTCCGATTTTTAAAATTTCATTTTTTAAAGTTCCTAAATTACCAGATATATGATAAGAGAAATTTTCTTTGCTATCACCATAACTTAAGGTGAATTCTAATCCTGTATTTCTAACTGTTCCGGCATTCGTAGTCAATAAAATTGGAAATGAACCTGAAGAATATGGAATTGGAATATCTGCTAACAAATCTGTAGATTGTTTCATGAAATATTCTGCAGTAAATTGCAATCTATTATTTAACATACCAAATTCTGCAGCAACATTAGTCGATTCTGTATCTTCCCACTTTATATCATTGTCCACTATTTTCACTACTGTTGTTCCTGGAGCCAATTCGTTTCCAAAATTATAACTTGCAAACGGGTTAAGATTTAAAGCGAATTCATATAAACCAATCGTATTATTACCCAACTGTCCATATCCTCCTCTAATTTTAAAGGTATTCCACCACTCTGGTAAATTAAAATCATTATGAACTTTCCAAGCTCCAGATACAGAATAATAATTACCGGTATTATTTCTTTGCGCAAATTTTGAAGATTTATCCTGACGGAAATTTGCTGTTAATAAATACCTATCATCATAAGCATAATCGAATCTAGCGATATAAGATTTGTAAGTTTCTTCTGATTCATATTCAGAAGCATCTCTATTGTCTGCGTATTCTAAATGAGGTATAGTACCTGATGCATAACCAACACCTCTAGCTCTTAAGTTATAATATTGATTACGTTCTTGGATAATACCCCCTAATAAGTTAAACGTATTCTTTTCTCCTAAATTAAAATCATAGGTTAACAAATTATTTATAATAGTCCTTGTAGTATTACCACTATTAACGTCTAGTGCAGCTTCTTCTGCAGTTGTTATATAATACCATCCTAAATCACTTTCTGGGTTAAAAAATCTTGAATCCCAATTAGTACGGTCTGCACTTACACTTAATTTATATTTGAATCCTTTTAGTATTTCATATTCCCCCCATGCATTTCCAACAAATCGATTTCTTTTATTTTCGTTTGTAATTAAATTATTAAAACCAATAACATTTAAAGAAATAGCACGTTGTGTGATACCATCGGTTCCTCCGTAACCTCCTAAACGATTAGAATCATAAACTGGCATTGTTGGAATGGCCTGTAATAGATTAATTATTGAACTTGTACCTGCATTATATTCATTAAAGCTTTCTTTATCTGATAAGGAATATGAAAACTTAGAACCATATTTAAACTTACCTTTTTGACCGTTAATATTCATAGTTGCTGTATAACGCTCATATTCTTGGGGAGTTTTTAAATAACCTGTATTTTTAAAATAATCAAGATTAACATTATAATTTAAAGTTTCTGCTCCACCACTTAAATTTAAAGTATGGTTTTCTAAAACACCTGTGGTAAATGCTTCGTCCTGCCAATCTGTATCAACATCACTAATAAATGAGCTACTATCTGGGTAATTAGCAGGCGAAGTAGGCACTCCAAAACCTTGATTATTTGCATTAGTTTCTGCGGTTCTAACTAATTCTTGATATTGCTCTCTATCTGCTAATTCATATCTTCTATTTTTTGGTATATTTTGAAATCCTGTAGTCATTTTATAACTAAGGTCTAATTTACCTTCCTTACCTTTTTTAGTAGTTATTATAACCACTCCATTTGCCCCACGAGCCCCATAAATAGCAGCAGAGGATGCATCTTTTAACACTTGTATAGATTCAATATCACCTGTAGCAAAATCGTAAGGATTATCTACAATTACTCCGTCTATTACAAATAAGGGATTATTATTTCTGAAAGATGTAATACCTCTAATTTTTATATTCACAAAGCCACCTGGTTCACCAGAAGATTGTACTGTTACCCCTGGCGCTTGACCTTGAAGCATTTTAGCCACATCATAAGTAATAGTTTTCTTTGCATCATCTACATCTACTACACTTACAGAACCTGTTAGATCTGATTTCTTTTTAGCTCCATATCCTACCACTACAACTTCATCTAATGCAGATATATCTTCATTTAATTTCACATTGATAGTTGATTGGCTACCTACTACAACTTCCTGTTGCTTGTAACCTAAAAAGAGAAATACCAATACATCACCGGCAGATGCATCTATTGAGTATTTCCCATCAAAATCAGATACAGCTCCTGTTGTCGTATTTTTCAATATCACATTAACACCAGGCAGTGTCATACCATCTGTGGCAGATGTTACGGTTCCTGTGATGGTTTTCTGTTGGGCATAAATACTTGCCGACAACAAAACCATAATCATTACACAAAAACGCTTTACAAGTCTTAATGTTAAATGATTATTAATAAAATGTTTGGTTGTTACCATTTTAGAATAATTTAAAGTTAGTTAATAGTTTGTTTCTATACAAGTGTCATTTGTACACTTCCAAAGAAAATGAAGTTTTTTTAATTTACCAAATAATTTTATGCTTTTTTTAAGAATTAAACACCTTGGATGTGTTTTTTTTAAAATATTAATAAATGTTGTTTTTACATTTATTAACGATATATTATTATGATTTTCTTAAAGTTTTTAATATTATTGTACATTTACCGTCAAAAAAAACTCAATGATAAATAATTATAGTAAAGAAGATAAGGTTCTATTAGCAGTAGATTGTATAATATTTGGATTTGATAATGAAGATTTAAAGGTGCTATTAATTCAAAGAAATTTTGAACCAGAAAAAGGAAAGTGGTCGTTAATGGGAGGTTTTTTGAAAAAAATGAAGTGCTAGACGAAGCTGCTAGTCGTATACTTTTTAACCTAACCGGGATGAACGATATTTATATGGAGCAGTTATATTCATTTAGTGAGGTTGATAGGGATCCTGTTGAAAGAACCATTTCTACTTCGTATTATACTATTATTAATATTGAAAAATATAATGAAGAGTTAACCGAAAACTTTCATGCTAAATGGTTTAGCCTATCCAACGTTCCCCATTTAATTTTTGATCATGATAAAATGCTCGATAAAGCTATAAAACGTTTAAGAAGAAGAACATCCATCAATCCGATTGGTTTTGAACTTTTACCCGAAAAGTTTACTATGCGCCAACTTCAAAAATTATACGAGGCGATTTTAGATAAAGAATTGGATAAACGAAATTTTATAAATAAAATAAACTCAATGGATATTTTAATAAAATTAGATGAAAAAGATATGACCTCTTCTACGAAGGGATCATACCTTTATAAATTTGATAGTGATAAATACGATAAGAAAAAGGGCAACGACTTTTATTTAAAGTTATAACCAATTTTTAAAATTCTTAATTCCCTTTTTTGTAATCTTCTAAAAATTTCGCTAAACCGATATCCGTTAAAGGGTGTTTTAATAAACCTTTAATAGATGATAATGGTCCTGTCATTACATCAGATCCTAATTTTGCACAATCAATAACGTGCATCGTGTGACGTACTGAGGCTGCTAAAATTTGAGTTTCGAAACCGTAATTATCGTAAATCTGTCTAATTTCTGCAATAAGGTTTAAACCGTCTGTAGAAATATCGTCTAATCTTCCAATAAAAGGCGACACATAAGTAGCACCTGCTTTTGCTGCCAATAAAGCTTGTCCAGCAGAGAATACTAAAGTCACGTTAGTTCTAATGCCTTTATCTGAAAAGTATTTACACGCTTTAATACCATCGGCAATTAAAGGTAGTTTTACCACGATTTGTGGGTGTAAAGCTGCAAGCTCTTCGCCTTCTTTAATCATGCCCTCAAAATCAGTTGAAATTACTTCGGCACTAACATCACCTTCAACAATATCACATATTTTTGTGTAATGTCCTAAAATATTATCAGCTCCCATAATGCCTTCTTTCGCCATTAAAGATGGGTTTGTTGTTACTCCGTCTAAAACACCTAATGCTTGTGCTTCAGCTATATCTTCAAGGTTTGCTGTATCAATAAAAAATTTCATAATTATATAGTTTTATATACTGTTTTTAAATAATCTAACACTTCGTTGCTTACTTTTTCGCCTGTGAATCCGAATTTCTGGTCCAATACACCTGCAGGCGCAGAATAACCGAAATGATCGACTCCAAACACTTTTCCGTTAGCACCAACAAGACCTTCTAAGTTCACCGGTAAACCAGCTGTTAAACCAAATAATGGTTTGTCTTGTGGAATAACACTGTTTTGATAGGCTTTAGATTGTAATCTGAAAACACCTTCAGAAATTACAGAAGCAATGTTTACTTTTAAGCCTTTTTCAGCTTCTAAAATTTCAGCAGCAGCTAATAAAGTAGAAACTTCAGATCCGTTTGCGATAAGCACTACATCTGGGTTTTCAACTTCTTTCACTAAATACCCACCTTTTTCGGCAGCTAAAGCCTCTTGGTATCTTGATGCGCCTTGAGGAGCAACATCTTTAATACCTTGTCTAGAAAGGATTAAACCAGAAGGTGTATTTTTATTTTCAAGCGCCATTTTCCAAGCTACGTTTGTTTCTGCTGAATCGGCAGGACGTAACGCTAAGAAACTTGGGTTTCCGCTGTGGTTTTTTAATTTTTCAAGTAAACGAATTTGCGCTTCTTGCTCGATTGGTTGGTGTGTTGGACCATCTTCTCCTACTCTAAAAGCATCGTGTGTCCATACATATTTAACACCCAATTCTTGAATACCACTTAAACGAATGGCTGGTTTCATATAATCTGAAAACACGAAGAATGTTGCTACCACAGGGATGATACCACCGTGTAAAGCTAATCCGTTTGCGATACAAGCCATAGTTAACTCGGCAACACCAGCTTGTAAAAAGGCTCCTGAAAAATCACCTTTTTTCATCGCGTGAGTTTTCTTTAAGAAACCATCGGTTTTATCTGAATTTGATAAATCAGCAGAAGACACAATCATGTTTTCTACATTTTCAGCAAGGTACCCTAAAACTGCTGAAGACGCTGCTCTAGTTGCTAAACCTTCTTTTTGAGGAATGTTAAAATCTAATTCTGGTAATTCTCCAGAGAAGAAGAAGTCTAATTTCTCTGCTAATACAGGATTAGCTTCCCTCCACGTATTAATTTCTGCTTTCTTTTCAGCGGCTTTGGCTGTTTTTTCAGCAATAATATTTTTATATAAATCGGCTACTTCAGGATAAATCTCAAAAGGATTATTAACGTCTGCTCCTAAATTTTCTAATGTTTTTTCGTAATCGGCACCAGTAGCTCCAATTGGCTGACCATGTAACTCGCAATAACCTTCAAACATACCACCATCGGCAGTTACACAACCTTTACCCATAATGGTTTTACCAATAATTAAGGTTGGTTTTTCTGTTTCAGCATTAGCATCCTTTAACGCTTTTCTAATTTCGTCGTGGTTATGCCCATCGATAGTAACAACTTTCCATCCCCAGGACTCGTATTTCATAGCCGTATCTTCGGTAGTCACCTCATCGGTAGATGTTGATAACTGGATATCGTTAGAATCGAAAAACATGATAAAATTGCTTAAGCCTAAGTGTCCAGCAATACGCCCAGCACCTTGAGAAACTTCTTCTTGAATACCACCATCAGAAATAAATCCATAAACTTTATGGTTCATCCAATCGCCAAATTTAGCTTGTAAAAACTTCGCACCAATAGCAGCTCCCACACCCATCGTGTGTCCTTGCCCTAATGGTCCAGAGGTGTTTTCAATACCACGTTTTACATCAACTTCTGGGTGACCAGGTGTGTTAGAACCCCATTGTCTGAAATTAGCAACATCATCTTTAGCATAGTTTCCTAATAGGTAATACTGTGCGTACATTAAAGTAGATAAGTGGCCAGCATCCATAAAGAAACGGTCTCTAAAAGGCCACTCCATATCCGTAGGGTCATAATTAAAAAATTCTGAGTATAAAATGTGCATAAAATCTGCACCACCCATAGGGCCACCTGGGTGACCTGATTTCGCCTTTTCTACCATAGCAACAGCTAATGCTCTAATATTATCTGCTGCATGCTGATTATTTTGTTTGTTCATTTTTTCAGAATTTATTTATTATAAAATCAAATTATTAGTCTCATAAAAAATACAAGTGTTGTTTTTACACTTACAATAATACGCAAAAAATAATTAACTAGAAAAAAAATTAACTATACTAGTTTTTTGTTTTTTATAAAAATTTAGATGTTTTTTTTTCTTAAAAAATGAAAAAAGTATAAATACTCTTTAGTGTCTTTCCTTGTTGACAGTTGACAATTTACTATGTTATGGAACGTCTTCTATTAAACCTGAAGAATTAGTATGCATCTCACGCAAGCATATTACACAATGAACTGCAATTACAACCAACAATAGAAATATAAAATTGATAAAAATATTCTTATTAATATTTAATGTCTTTAACATCTGTCACTATTATTCATTTCAACTACACAAAAATCCTTTAGGAGATATAAAAATTAATTAACAATAAATTCCCATTAAAATTTCACTTTTTTATTACGATATATTTACTAAAACTAGAATATAAAAAAACGAGAAATCCAACCAGGGAAATCTCGCTTATATCTTCATCATACACTAATTAAAATAAATTTAATAAATGTGCTAAGAAATTCACCCAAAATGAAGTACTTAAAAATACTGAATATTAATAATAACAACACTTATTTATCAACATAAAATCTAATTTCAATCCTAAAAGACAGAAGGAAATACTAAACTTTTACGTCTAGATCTGTGATAAATCATTTAAAATCTATTCTTCGTTTTTCCAAACAAAAGGTATATACCAGTTATTAGGGTTCATAAGTCTACTTCTAACTTCACTTGCTTTTGAATTACCATCCTTAGATAATTTGTAATAAATTTTATCGGCTAAAAAGGATGGATCATTTCGACGTAAAGCTACACGAACCAAATCCCCCCAACGATTACCTTCATAGGCCAGCTCTAACGCACTTTCTTTAATTATGTTGTTTTCTATAGATATTAAACTATCTCCAAAAACTTCTGCTCGCTCTACATAAGCACGACCTCGTAACCCTGTATTTCTATACCAATTACCTCTATAATAAGGGTAATCGCCCTGTCTTGCATCGAAATCATAAGGAAATGGTTGATGAGTTTGTTCTATATCTGTAACATCAACCGTTCCTTCAACAGAATAAGCATTTTTAATACCAAAATTAAGAAGTGCATCGGCTATTTTATGATACCCATCACGATTAGCTGCCTCTGCATATCTTAAATGTAAAGTAGCTGCGCGATATAAAAACCAATCCCCACTTGTTTGAAAAACATCTATAGGTAGTTGTGTGTCTGAATCTAAATATTTAAATAAATATTTCATAATGACAGGTTGCCCATTAATAATGTTATATGAAAACTTTTTTCCTCGCGCATCATAAGGAAACCCATTTCGTTGCTCTTGATTATCCCAAAGATCCATAGATTCCTGAGAAGGCTTAACGACATATTCTCCACCTTGATTAGAAAACAAATCTATAAATGGATTTTTAGGAGCAAAACTACTATCAAAAGGTAAAGACCATATCCATTCAGTATTCCATAAAGCATCTTGCTCTCTGGCGAACATAGATCGCCAACCTTGTGTATTACTGTTAATTAAGCTGGAACCATCTTGCTCTCTATATCGAATATATCCCACAGCTAAATCATCATTACTTGCTAATTCAGCATATTTAATACGATAAACATTATAGCGCTCCGAATCACTACCACTATTACTTGACGTTTCCATTACGGATTTATAGTGAGAAGCTGCTTGAAGATAATCATTGTCCCATAAATATAAATCACCTAACACACATTCCTTATTAACAAAGAATTTAGCTGTATTATAACCATCTACATCTATAACTAAAGAACTATTAACACCATATGGATTTGTATAAGGTAATGATTCTGTAAAATCAATCAATTTATCAATAAGCTGATTTAAGGGTAGTCTAGGATATAAACTTTGGTCTTTAACATCATCTATATTTTCAATAGGCTCCGTAACATAAGGTACTTCTCCATAATGCATAGCTAACTGTAAATACAACCAACTACGAAGGGTTCCAATATCTGAATAACGTTCATTAAACTCACTTTGATCTATCTCATTTTCATCATCCATTATTTTAAAATTCTTAAGAGCATCATTACAATTATTTATTAATTCATAGAAGTCTTTAGGATTAGCATATGGGTTATCTTTTGTTACAGCATGTTCATTTATTTCCTGTAAATACATATCTGCATTGGTAGTTGGGCTCATTAGGTCAGCTCTTAACTCATTAAGAATAATGTATTTTTCAGCTAAGCCCATAAACTTTCCATAAATACCTATTACAGCTGCATCGGCATCAAACACATTATTATATACCTGATCACTGTTTAATTTATCTTTCGGATCTATATCTAGATAGTCTTGACAAGACGTGAAACATAGAAGCGCAATTAAGGCTCCCAATGTGGCTTTATTTCTAGTTATTTTTATCATTGTTTTCATGTTTTTATCAAAAATTAATTTCTTTAAAATCCTAAACGTAATCCCATTTGAACTGTAGTAAATTGTGGAATAAGTCCTATATCCGCACCTTGACCAAAAATTGAAGATGTCGCACTGAACTCTGGGTCGAAGCCTAAATAATCGGTTACTATAAATAAGTTGTTTCCACTTGCGTATAATTTTAAGTATTTCACAAAATTAGACTGAACATCCACGTCATAGGATATCATTAAAGTTTTAAGCCTTATGTAAGAGCCATCTTCTATCCAACGACTTGAAAATGAAGCATTACCCATAGGATCCCCCCATGCTGCTTTAGGAATTGTAGTTTGCTGTCCCTCGGCTACCCAACGGTTATTTACTGCAATGCTTTGATTATTGTAACTACTCATTGATTCTAAACTACGACGTACGCCGTTGTATATATCATTACCAATTGAGAAGTTAAACAAACCAGAAAGTGTAAATCTTTTAAACGTGAAATTTGCATTAACACTACCTGTTAAATCTGGATTGGGATTACCTATAATTTTACGATCTTTTTCATCAATAATTTTATCGTCATTTAAATCCGTGAAAATAACATCTCCTCCTCCAAAAGGCACTAATGTGCCACTATCTAACCGTCGGGACAATCCTTCTGCTTTAGCTTGAGCAGTTGTACTGTAAACTCCGTTTGCTTCGTAGCCATAAAATAAGTTTGCATCAAGGCCTTCATGAGTAATATAAGTTGCCCCACCAAAGTTTGTAATTATTCTTTCATTTGGAATATTTAACACTTCATTTTTATATGCTCCCAAATTAACTCCTAAATCAAATTGTACATTGGGAGAATTAATAAATCTACTATTCAGACCTAAATCAAACCCTTTTGTACGCATACTACCACTGTTGGTAGCCATATAATCAAATCCAACTGCTGTACTTGTTGACTCATAAGTAATCATATCGGTAGTTTTATTAGAATACACATCGAAAGTTGCATTTAACCTCTCGTTAAACAACGCAACATCTAATCCTAAATTAAATCTAGTAACAGTTTCCTTTTTTAAATCAGGATTTCCAATATTTCCTCTAACTAACCCTTGCATTCCTAATAGATTTTGAGATACGTATAATTGTTGAGCTGTATAATTGCCTATATCATCATTACCACTTAAACCTGCAGACGCCCTAAGTTTTAAAAGATTAATGATGTGTGAATTCTTTATGAAGCTTTCTGAAGATATAAGCCAAGCTGCCGATACAGACCCCATTGGAACAAAGTTTACAGATTCTCCCAATCGGCTAGAGCCATCGTAAGCAGAATTTAAGGTTATAAAATATTTATTCACGTAATTATAGTCGAAACTTAAATAGCTATTAACCCAATTCCAATCTCCTAATTGACCTCCCACATACCTTAACAAGTTACTTCCTGATCCAACGGTTGTAAAATCATCTGTTGCAGAATTATAACCTAAACCTAAATCACTTTCAGATTCGTTAGATTGGGTACGCACTCCCAAACGAACATCGAAATTGTGTTTGAATCCTATACTTTTATTATACGACAAGTAAGAATCAGTAAACAATGAATAGTAACGCTGTATTTCACTCCCACTACGGTTACCCGCAATAGCTGTAGGAAGTACTATGTCCGCAACTCCCAAATCTGGAATAAAAAATCGCTCACGTTCCTTATTATAAGTTAAACCAAAAATTAAATTAGCTTTAAAATCGCTATTAAAAGTATAGTCTATATTAAAGTTCCCAAAGAAACGGTAGTTTTTATTAATGCCAATACCATTTTCTATGATGGCCATTGGATTACCAATATTAAACATATCTACATCTGAAAGGTTTGGTGATACATCCCCTTGGTTATCAATCACATTTACTGCTGTAAAAGGTGATTTGGTAATTGCTAAATGTAGAGGACTTGTTTTATAAGCAAGACCTTGATCATATAGATTTTCTTCATTGAATATAAATGATAAATTTGCATCAACAAACAATTTATCACTAAGACGTAAAGCGGCATTAAGTCTGGTACTATAACGTTTTAAATTTGAGTCTCCTATAATTCCTTCATTATTAAGATACCCAACAGATATACCATACTTAGCAATATCATCACCTCCTCTAATCTTTAAGAAATAATTTTGATTGGCACTACTTTTCAACACCTGATTCTGCCAATTAGTCACATTGTGATATGGATAATACGATTCGCTTTGTGCATTATCATTCATCCAAGCTGAATTTGCTATTTCATCTTGGCTATCACCACGTGAAGCCATTAATTGGGATAAATAAGGCCTAAATTCCCAAGGGCGCATAACAGGTTGCTGCTTTGGGTTTTGATTAAGTCCTCCATACATGGTGAAATCTATTTTTGTACTTAGTTCGGTTGGACGGGTTGTTGTAATGACAATTACTCCATTGGCTCCTTTTACCCCATAAATTGAAGAACCATCCTTTAGTACCGTAATATCTTCAATATCCTTAACATCAATCATCCCTAAAGGAGAAGATGTATTATATTGAATAATTCCTGAACCATAATCTTCATCATCATACAACATACCATCTACTACAATAAGCGGTTTATTTGTAGCATATAGCGAATTAAAACCTCTTAAGGTAAGATAAGCTCCACTGCCAGGCACTCCAGATTTCCCTACACTATTAAGACCAGCAACACGGCCTTGTAAAAAATTACCGACTGTTTGATTTACTGGGTTTCCCCATTGATCTTTTTCGAAATCTACAACATGAGCCGATTCTGAATTAGTATATTGTAATTGGTCGCTTCCTGGTAAGGTTGTTGTTTGATAAAATTGAGAATAATTAGCCTCAAAAAGATTGATCTCAATACCACTTTCTCTATTGTTTAATGGAACAACTTTACTTTGGTACCCTTCTGCACTTACTAATAGTAATGTGTTTAAGTGCGGGACTTTAATAGTAAAATTTCCAAAATCGTCTGAAATTGCTGCCGAAAAACCCTTTACGGCAATACTAATTCCCGAAATTTCTTTCCCTGTTTTAGCATTTTTAATAAGGCCATTTATTTCGATACCTTTATTTGTTTGGGTATTTACAGTGACTGAATCTAGTTCACTTTGTGCGTAAAGATTCCCCAAAGCCCCACCAAATATTAGTATACAAAGTAGACCGGTTAGTTTAAATATTTTGAGCATAATAGTTAGTTTAAAAGACGTTATTTAATAACTGGTACTAGTTTAATATAGTCTAAGGTTAATGTGTTTACTCCATTACTTCCTGAGTTTGCTGCAATTAGCGATATAATATCTAATTTACCTGCTTCTTCTAAAGTAAACTCTCCAATATAGTTTTCATCATATACATCTGGAACAACATCGATATAATCTAGAGTGGCAATAGGATCTATTACCTCTCCTAACTCATTGTACACACCTCCAAAACTTAAACGTTGTTGAAATGTATTTTCCTGAATATCGTTAATAGCTCTCCAATACACTTCATATTTTGTACTATAAAGATCATTAGCACCATAATAAATTGAAAACAGAGGTACCCCATGATTTTGCACCATAATATCCTCAAATAACACCCCACCTAAATCTTCTTTTTCTCTATAAAAAGTATTAGCTCGTTTATCCCCTTGACTAAATCCACCAGGATTTTCACCTTCTATTTTTGTGGTTAACAATCGTGTTTCTAATGGCACATCCATATCTCCCATAACGTAAAGCATACCATTACTTAAATGTATTTCATTAATAATATTTGCTTTATTTATAGGTACTTTTACTCCAAATTTGGATATTAAAGTATCTGGAAGGTTTTCTTTGGCTACCGATTTATAGAAAGCATAGTCTCTTGTCGCAAAGTAGCTTGCATAGGTTTTTGTAGAATCAGAATTACTTTTCAATAAATAAGGTTCTAGTTTTTCAACTTCGGTCTTAAAGTCATCATCATCTAATAAAAAGAAAGTGTATTTATTCTTCTCATTATTTAAATTGTATACGTTATTTAAATATGAATTTGTTAATGAATCGGCATATAACTCTGGCATCACTTCTGCATTAGCTTTAGCTATACTATCCGATTGGTAAATATTGAATTCATTAAGAGATACTAAATAAGCACTCATTACATTACTGCCTTCTATACTATTAATATATTCCCAAATATTTGCTCTAGGAATAAGCGCATCGTCTACAACATGATATAAACCGTTGGATGTATATTGGTCTGCTGTAACAACTTTAGAACCATCCATAACGGAGCCTCCTATAAACTCTAAATTCTTATTAGATAGCATTTGTACTATAACTGTATCTTGGTTAGAAACAGACCCAAAAGCAGTTAATGCAATATGGTTACTCACAAATATTTTTTTACTTTCTAAATCACTTAGTTCGTTGCTTGACACCTCCTTGATAGCATCATTTGTTGGTACCCAAACTGTATAGGTTTTAGAATTAGCTAAAACACGATCGTAACCAGTTTCTGTAAGCAGTTTTCCAAATTCTGAAGTTTCAGAAATACTGGTAAGTCGTTCCGCTAAGTTCTCATTTAAATTATTATCTGAATTCTTGGTATGCTCATCCCATGGGTCTGAACATGATATAACAGCTAAAAGTGTTATGCTTGCTAAAATAGCTTTAGAGTATTTGTATATATATATCTTCATCCTTATTGGATTAGTTTAGTTAATAGTTTTCATGTTTTACTCGTAGATAAGTCCATCTCCTCCTGCTTCAAACTTAGGATACAATTGATCCATATCTACTGGTCTAAATTCAACCACATCAAACCAACTGTTACCTCCAGCATAAGCCAAAGATTGCAGTCTAAATTTATGTCTTCCCGTTGTTTCTACATTTATAATCCCTAATAACCTACAATTATATCTAGAGGTAGCAGGGTCGATATGGCGTTTATAGCCTTGGGACTCTAGCACTCGTTCTGGGGTACTAGTATCTCCATATTCCGTCATGTTAAATGTTCTTGCTAATTGGGTATCGTTAAAATAAGCTCGCACAGAATTAGGTGCCCTAGCATTTTGACGCCAAGAAATCCAAACTTTATATTGACCTTTAATAATTACAGGCGTATCAAATTCTATATTATTAATATACCCATCTCGTAAACGTAAAATATCTAGTACGTCGCCATGCCACCCTGGCCTGCTAGAATCGCCTAAATCGAAACTAGAATAGGTTATACTTGGACTACCTTCCCAAGTAACACTTGCGAGTTCATCATTAGTAAGTGAAGCTGACATCCCTGGGACTCTAAAGACAGAGCTTAATTGTCTAAATTCTGGCTGATCTCCCAGATCAAAATAAACAGGTGCAGGTAAACGTTTTTTAATGAAATAATTTTCTTTAATATAATGTACAACCCCATTAGTTGTCGTTTCATCACTAGGAGCTCTATCAATTTGGACACCTTTTTCTAGTACTCCATTAAATGTTTCTTCATTAATTAAAAGACTATCGGCTGCTAGTTTAATACTAATTACTTCTAAAGGTGCTTTAGTTAGTAAAGCTGGTGTAACCGCTAAATCTGCTAAATAATTTAAACCCGGAGATATTCTATATGCAACAAATAAATTCAAACTATCTTCTGGATTCATTGGGTCGTCTAAATGACTATATCGTGCTTTTAACTCGTCGAAATTATTAAATCCAGCTTCTGAAAATACCTCATCAGTTTGTGCAACAACACTTAAATAAGAAGGTATACTATCTACATACGTAAGTGGAAGGTCTAACTTATCATACCAACCTGTTGCCTTAATGGCATCTGTAAATAGGGAAAGAGAGGGATTGCTTTCTATAGTTTCAGCAATTGTTCTTGTTGCTACTCTTAGGACTTCATCAACTTCATGTATAATACCATTACCTACTTCGATATTTGAAGTGATAATATTAGATGTTTTATTAACAGTAATACTTGAACCTTCGGCGGTATTAGTTGCACCTGTAATTAAAAATTGACCTTGCATACTAGGCGCACTAATTTTACCATCTGTAAAAGAGGTTGTTAAAATTTTTTGTTCAAGGATATGTAACTTTGCTAATTCCTCAAGATCTTCAAGAGGTACATCAACTAAATTATTTACTCCTAAATCCGCCATATACATTTCTACAGCAGTGTTAGTAGGTAAAAACAACGTATATGTTCCATAGGTATTCATAAATGAAGCATAATTGGTAATATTTAAAATCTCAAGAAAAAGTGAATAATCTTTTGGATTGGCTCTTAAATATTCTGTAATATTCAGAGTCTCATCTGTGGACTCTTTAATCTTTTCTTCTGCACAGTTAAATAAAACAACCATTGCAAAAAGCGATAAACACACAAATTTTAACACATGGGATAGTTTGAATATATTTTTCATGATATAATTTTTTATTTATAAAATGGATTTTGCACTAGGGCTTTGTTTGTATACAACTCATACTCCGATATTGGCAAATAATGACTGTTAGGATCCTTCAGCTTTGCAATAATAATTTGTTGCTGATTTGCGGGCGCTGAATTAATTGCAATCCCAATTATAATATCTATATAAGCATAATTATCTTTTCTAGCATTACGCAAAACATCGAACCAACGTTTACCTTCAAAGGCTAATTCTCTTGCTCTTTCAGCCAAAATGTACATCCGAACCCCGTTCTTATCTACACCTGAAACGTGTTCAGCTGTCAAGTCAATTGCCAACCTAGACTCGCGAATTTCTTCAATAATTTCTAAAGCTTCACCTCCCCTATCTAACTCATTAAGAGCTTCTGCTTTCATAAGTAAAACATCGGCATAACGATATACAAACCAATGAGTATCAGAAACTTCTAAAGCTTTTCTATTATCACTATTTAATCCTGTAAACTTGTATATCTCGTTAGTTCCAGGAACTAACGAGGCTCGTTCTCCACGAACATCTTTATTCTCTGGATTTTGGAAATCTAACCCAAAAACGTCTTCCAACACTTTAGCATCTGCTAAATATTCCGGGCGTTGCAAAAAAATCTCATAAAAAGGCCCTCTGTTTTCTGCAGTATATTGAAACTCAAAAATGCTTTCTGTAGAGTTTCCTCTAGCAAATACGGTTGTAAACCATGACGTGTTACCTGGAATTAACTGGTAACCTTCTCCCGAACCAATAATTGCATCGGCGGCCATTATTGCGTTTGTATAGTCTTCCTGCCATAAATAAACATCTGTAAGCATGGCATTTATGGTGTTTTTTGTTATACGTCCCTTATTAGATGGAATATCTCCATGATCCTCAATTGCTGATTCTAAAGCTGTCGTTAAATCGATTACCACTTGCTCAAATATTTGAGCTTGGGGTGTAGTTGGGATTTGAAAATTATCGTCGTCTGATAATGTAGCTTCTAATTTTAAAGGAACATCTCTAAATGTTCTTGCTAGGGTAAAGTACAAATACGCTCTAATTGCTAAAGCTTCAGATATATATTGATCCAACTGTTCTTCTGTAAAAGTTGGATCTCGCTCTAAAACACCCGGTGCCAAATCTATTACAGTATTACAAAAATTAATTACCGTATAGAATGCCCCCCAAGAGGCCACCGTATTAGATGGTAAAATATTTGTTGTAATGATATCTCTTTGATCTGGTGCAGAATACAAACCTGCACCTACCATACCCCCTCTCAACTCTCCATACATAAAAATGTATTCTGCTATGGAGGTAGATGAGTTTGGGGTATTTAACAGTCCTGAATAAATACCAAAAACAGCGGCTCGTACATCTTCTTTTGTTTTCCAGAACTCATTACGTGTCGTTCCATCTTCTGGTTGTAAATCTAAATAACTGTCGCATGACTGTACTAGAAATACTACAGAAAAGATTAGGTTGAATATTTTTATTTTTCGCATGTTAAATTATTTTTTAAAATCTCATTCTTAATCCTATAGTAAAACGTCTTGTTGGTGGGGTACGAGAATAATCTATTGCTATCCCAAAAGGATCCCCTCCTTTCATATTTACTTCAGGGTTTTGACCTCGATAATTTGTAAAAGTCATAATGTTATCTGCAGTGAAGTACATATTTAAATCATCTAACCTTAAACTCTTTATAACGTTTTTGCTAAAATTGTAACTGAAAGTGGCTGTTCTAAATGTTAAAAAGGAGGCATCTTCTACATAACGGCTAGATCCTAACCAGTTGTAGCCTCCTCCAATAACAGCACGAGGCATATCTGTTTCATCTCCAGGATTCCTCCATCTCGACAATACCGCAGTACTCTGATTATCATAATTATACATATTTGTTGTTACCATATTTGTACCATTAATAATATCATAATCGATACGATATGTAAAGAATAATTGTAATTTAAATTGGTTATTAAAGGAGATAGACGGACCAAAACCTCCTGTGAATTTAGGATTACTATTACCTAAATAAACTACATCTCTACTATCTATATTACCATCTTTATTAACATCTTCATAAATGGCATCCCCTGGTTGAAATGTATAATCTACATTCGGATAGTTAAATCGCATGTAAACCTCCTGTCCATTAGGACCTACAATTACATTACCACTAGCATCCAAAGCTTTGGTAGATTGCAAATCTGAATACACTCCTTTAAATTTATAACCATAAAACGAACCAAACGGATTATCAACCTGTAGAAAACGTTTATATTCACCGTTTCGGTCTATATTACCACTTTCGTTAGGATAGAATTCTGAAATTTCTCGAATAATATTTTCATTTCTAGAAATATTAAAATTAAAATCTATTCGCCATTTTTCTGTTCTTAGTGGTGTGGTATATAAACCAATCTCCCAACCTTGGTTATCTATAACTCCAACATTCTGGTCTGATAAACCAGGATAACCAGAAACAGTAGTAATATCAATATTTTCAAATAATAAATCTTTAGTTCTATTTTTATATAAATCAACATCTAAAATCATTTTTCTATCAAACAGCTCTATATTAAATCCAATGTTACCACCTGTTAATGTTTCCCAACGTAAATTATTTAACTGTATGTTTGCGGGATAAACTCCATTTTCTCCTAAATACTCAGATGAATAGTTACTATAGTAATTAAAGTATCGATAATCATAACGAGGGGTACGTCCAGATTGCCCTAAACTAGCACGAATACTAAAATCATCTACCCAATCTAGGTTTTTCATGAATTGTTCTCCTGAAACTCTCCAACGTGTAGAAATAGACGGAAATAAAGCATAGCGGTTATCCTTACCGAATTTCGAATTACCATCACCACGAAGTCCTACATTTATTAAATATCGATCATCATATCCATATTGAGCATTAATTAATGCTCCTATATTTCTAGATTGGCTATTATTAGTATAAAGTTTTAACTCAGAATTTTGAATTCTTGAAGGCACCGAAGGGTCGGTTAACAACGAGGACGCAGTATTAGATGTTAAAGCCTCGTGTGATTCATATCGATAGTCATTAGACTGAATTGACAAAACAGATTTAAAACTATGTTTGCCTCCCAAATTAGGAGTATAAATAAAATTTGTTTTTGTGGTAATACTTGTAGCATCAATATCAGAGTCAGAAGCTCGGTTTACAACCGTTTCGGTAAACGGCCTACCCGTGGCATTTTGTGGTAAAAACGACTTTGCTTTAGTACTATTAAAGTCATACTGAATATCGAACGTAGATATTAATTTATTTGGTACTATATCTACCATTACAAAAAAGTGCGGAACTATGCGCTCTCCTACCTGATTATTGGTCGCAAATTCTGCCATTGCCAGAGGGTTATAAGTTCTAGAATATCCCCCTTGGATGTTCTGTTCAGGTGAAAAATAGTTTGGTGTAATATCTCCTAGATCATCATACTCATAAATACTCATGTTTGGCATTTTACCGTAGGCTACACTTCTTAATCTATCTCTATCTGATGTATCAAAAGAATTCACATAATTTCTATCGGTATCTGTATGTGTGTATGAAATGTCTGCTTTAAATTTAATTCGGTCTGAAACCACATAATCTAAATTTAAACGACCATTAATTCTTTCGTAAGCGGTGCCTTTAGTAACTCCTTTAGAATTATAATATCCTACTGAAGAATAGTAACGCGCTCTTTCACCCCCACCTTGCATAGAAAGATTATATTCTCCAGTAAGTCCTGTTTGTGTAATGGCATCTATCCAATCAGTATTATTACCGTAATTATTATAATAGTATACTTCTTGTGGATCGTACTGAAATTCTTTAATTGTTAAACTGTTTAGAGGAGTCCCTGTACGATTCATATAGGCTTCTGGAATTAATTGAGAGTATTGATCACCACTTAACATAGGAATAGTATTTGGCAGCTGTTGGACTGTACCTGTATACGAGAACCCTATTTTCGGAGCTCCTATAGCACCACGTTTAGTGTTTATAATTAAAACTCCACTAGCTGCACGTGAACCCCACATAGCCGTAGCTGCAGCATCTTTTAAGATGGTAATACTTTCAATATCGGACGGTGCTACATTTAATAGTGCTGCGTAACCCTGCTCGTCTGCCGTTCCAAAATTAAAGTCTGCTGGAACAGATGTTTCATAAGGCATCCCATCTACTACTATTAAGGGATCTGAAGACCCTGTTATAGAGGATGTACCTCTTATACGAATTTGCATACCTGCCCCAGGATCTCCTGAATTGGCTGTAATATCTACTCCTGGAACTCTCCCTTGAAGTGCTTCGTCAATAGATGCAGCCTGTGTATCTTGCACCTCACTAGCTTTTATGGTTACTGCACTTGTTGTTAAGTCACGGTCTGCTATGTTTAAAAGTCCATCATCATCCCCTTTAGAGGCATTAATTACAATTTCATCTAAACCTTCAACCTTTTCAACTAATTGAACTGTAAAGTTCCTTTTATTTCCAATATCTATGGTTTGAGATGCGTAGCCAATGGTTGAAATTACTAATTTATGATTTGTACTCTTTACACGAAGAGCGAAATTACCATCAAAATCGGCAACTCCTCCCGTTAAGGTTCTGTTTTCGGCATCCTGTTCAATAACAGTTGCCCCCATAATTGGTTCTTTTGTTTTTGCATCAACGACCTGACCTCTGACCACTTGCCCGGAGGATTGTGCAGACAACTGGAATGATGTAAAGAAAATCAATACAAGTGAAAAACTATAAAGTAAATTGGTTATATTATATTTCATATTTATTCCGTGTAAAAAAGATAATTATCTACTAAATGAATAAGAGTACGATCGGCTAAATGATTACTTTCGAGAGGAATGTAAGTAGCTATTCTATTGCTTGAATCGATAAAGCTAAGATCACCTACTGCAGATACTATATTGACATAAGTTTTCTCGCCAAACTCTGTTTTAAGTAGTGTTTCTGTTAATCCATTGATTAAACCGTCGTCAGAAGCTGTGCGATTAGTAAGGAAGTGATATTTCACAAAATTTGCAATTTCATCCTTAATCGTATCATCTGCTGGAACAAAGTTTGGTTCTCCTGTTAATGTGTCTCCTGGTAAGACTCCATCCATAACGGCTTGCTTAATAGCATCGTTACTCGGAATTACAAAAGTAAAAGGAGTCCCCAATTCAATACCATCGATTGCTCCTGAGGCTTCATCGTACAATCCTGAATTTTTTAAGAACTCAAAGAAAAATGCAAATTTAGAGTCAGGTTCAGATGCGATTTCAGCCAAATCTACACCTTGAAACTCTTCGCTAAATTCTAATAATTTATCGATATAATAAGTACGTCCATTCTCCTTATCTTCGTATCCTAAAATATTTACAGTATTTTCTAGAACCTCGTTACCTGCAGCAAATACTTGATTATTGTTCCACTTAATGTATTCACCTGGTAAATCGAAATCTCCTGATCGGATAATACCTGATCCAGAAAGATCATTTAATTCCATATTAGGGGTAGGTACAATACCATTGTATAATATCCTTAAAATTCGAGCACGTGCTAAGCTACCTCGTACCTCATTACCTGTTTCAGGAGAAACAAATACCCACTCTGATCGATTTATATCATAATTATATCCTAAATCCATTAAAACTTCATCGGAAGGTAAAAACAACGTGTAATCACTATAGATATTACTAATTATTTCACGATATCCAGAACCATCATTAAACAATCGAGTGGCTAGCGTAAAGCCTGGATCAAGATAAGCAGACGTATAAACAGAATAAAACAAATTAGACTCTTGTACTCTACTCGTTCCATAGAAGAAACCGTTGCTTAAAATTTCTGCTTCAACAACATCTGTATCCATATCAATACGAATATCTTCTTCAAGAGCATTACTATATCCTGATACTTTTGATGGCCATACTGCGGCTTGTATCATATGAGCATTAAAAAAATCTTGATATATATATTTAGGTAATTCACCTAAAGACGAATATTTATTCAATAATATCTCATCAACAAATATCTGTAATGATTCATTATTGGGAACTATTAAGGTATAGGCATCACTTTGCCCATCATTATCTGTTGCTTTTAGAAAGTTTTCATTATTTGGAGAAAATGATAAGGTAGGATCGTATACTTTAATATAAACATCATCAGAATTACGTGTATAATTTCTATACGTTGTTGTTGCCTCCTGATCGAAATTATAGCTAATTAAATTATCTTCTAACATTTCATAAAACAAGCTGTAATCTGAACTTTGTTCTATTTTTTGGTCAAGATTTAATGGTGGTAATATTACTTTATTTACCTCGTGAATAATACCATTTTCAGCAACTATATCGGCCTGCACAACTTCGGAGTTTAAAACATTAAACCCTGTATATATTTCATCCTTAAAAAAGTAATTATAATCGTAACTTCCTAACGAAGCTGCATTCATATATTCCTCTGTGAAATAGGAGACATACTTATTATTATTGTCTCCTGGAATATAATAATCTCCCCCTTCAACATTGTTCCGATTAGATCCTACAACTACCATTGGCGAACCATTAATAGTCCTCTTTTCAAAACCATCATAGTAAGCTGTTCGACGTCTAAAAGCTAAATCCACTTCCCAACCAATATTAGATTGATAATCCGAAAGTCTTTCGGTACGAAATGCATTATATATAAGAGCGTATTTTACAATTTTTGATGCTATTATAGTATCAACCTGCGAAATATCTGAAACACCTTGTTCCTTAAAAAAGGAGGTAAAAGCATCATCATTTGGGGCCATTAATGTCCAATATCCTGCTTTCCCTAGAATATCTTTATATCCGGCAATTTCTATAAGTTTTATTAGATTTTGAAAATTACCTTCAGTTTCAAGTTGTTGGTAAATAGGGGGTTCAAGATCGTCGGGTCTTGCATAATACTCATCAACTTCATCTCTGCTACAATTAGCAAGAAAAAAGAAAAGTGGTAAGCATAGCAAATAATATGGTATTATTTTCTTCATTATAGTTAGACTTATTTGGTTTGTGGAAAAATAAAAAGTGGTTACTTTACCAACTTTTAAAAAAATGGTTGTCTTATAAAAATAGAGTTAGTTGATTTTTGTGATTAATAATTAGTTTTAATATTGATTTTTTAATATAGTAATCGATTACAATATGTTGATAGAAATAAATGTAGTTAACACATTTCTTTCACGAATAAAACGTTAATTTTCTGTTAAGGCATCCTGCAGTATCCTGATAATTGATTTTTTCTTAAAAAAATTAAAAAAAAATGAACACTCTTTATATTTCTATGAATTAACCTGAGAATTTCATTTTATCTAAAAGCTTAAAACAAAACTTATAAATTAAGTTGCTACAGGTTACCACAGGATAGTAATTTTAATAGTATAGAATACATTTAAATTATTATAGTAACTCTTAAATACACTAATTAGAATGAAAACCAAACTCAATTATGTAATAACACTACTCTTAATATCCGTACTTTTCGGTGTTACATCCTGCAATTCAGAAGATTACCCAGATGTGAATAATAATGATGATTCGCTAGGAGAGATAAAATCTTTTATCGTTAGGCCTGGCTTTAATATGGCTTTAATTGAAGGAATTATCGTTGATCCTAATATTTCTGAGGCCATTATTTATTGGAATGATCAATCTGAATCAATTAGTGCTCCTATTAATAACAATAACATTTCTGTACAAATAGAAAATTTACAAGAAAATAAGCTTTACACGTTTCAAATTAAATCTTTAGATGCACATGGAAACAATTCCAATTTTGTAAGTGCAGGAACTACTGTATATGGACCTAATTATGTACGAGAACTTAAAAACCGTAATATTTCCACAAGTAAACTAAATGGAACCAATTTAAATCTTTCTTTTAGTTCTGCAGATTTAACTTCTGGTATTTTAGGTACAGAACTTTTTTATATCAATTCTGAAGATATAGAAAAAGAAATTTTAATAGATCCAAATAATAACGATTTATACATCTCTGATTTTAAAAGTGGTTCTACCCTTAAACACAGATCTTACTTTGTGTACTCTCCTTTAAGTCTAGATACACTTTATACAGATTATACGACGCATAAACCTTTTGTGTTACCTGTATTAGGAAATGCTTCCGTACCATATTTGGCATCTGAAACAGGAGGCCGATGGGGCACTTTGGCAGAGCCATGGATTACTAATGAAGCTGCTAAAAACCATGATGGTTTTGGAGGTTGGGACGAAAAGAATGACAACATCTTTAACCTTGAGTCTGGATGGGGATCACCTTATATTGTAAACGGTAAAATTCATCAAGTCATAAATGCAGAACCTGCTAACTATAGATTAACAGTTGAGGTATTAAACACCAATCATGATACTAACGTCGATGGTGCATATTTTGTTATAGCTAAAGGTAATACTGGCTTACCTGACTTAGAAGAAATCGAAACATCCACAGAAGTGATTGGATACCAGAAAATTGAATTATCCGGAACCTATACGGTAGATTTTATATTAGATGAAAGTACCGATATCTCTATAGGAGAAGTTACCACACAGAATGGGAACCTCTATTGCAATATTACATCTTGGTCTTTGAGTTTAGCCAATTAACATAACCTACAAAAGACATTTAATAAACTGAGTTTAAAAATACTTTTAATAAATCTTCTTGTTTCATAAGTGTGTAAAATTTAAAATTAATCAAAAAAAATCTCAGGTCAATTTTTAACCTGAGATTTTAAAACTTACACAGTTTATAAGATACCGCCTAAGTATTGAATTTATGATCTCATCATCAAATGGAATTCAGTTCTACTTTCCCTGTTTTTAAACCCTTTCCTTTTACCTCTAGAATAATATCTCCCGGATTCTGTGTGGCTTGAACAAGCACTACTAATTTCCCACTAAACAATTTCATAGTTGGTAAATGAAACTGTTCTAAAGAAGTGGCGTCCCCATTGCAGGAAGCGCGATAAACTCCGCCTTTACCTTTAACTTTAAATTGTAATTGATTTGCAGCTGTCGGACATGGGATACCGTTTTTGTCGACAACAGAAACCTCAACATAAGACAAATCTTTTCCATCTGCTTGAATGGTTTTACGATCTGGAGTCAATACAATTTCATAGGGCTTTCCAGAAGTATGTATTTCCTTTTCCGCCACCGCATGACCTGATTTATCAAAAGCCACAACTTTTACCGTTCCTGGCTCGTAAGTAACATCCATCCACATTAAACGGTACCGGTTTTGTGGTGTGCTTTTATTTTTGGTTTGTACGCCCATACTTTTTCCGTTGACAAATAATTCGGCACTATCGTAATTCGTATAGACAAACACCGGTGTTATTTCCCCTTCTCGTCCTTCCCAATTCCAATGCGGTAAAATATGTAAGGTTTCTGCGTCAGTATTCCATCGACTTCTATATAAATAAAACCGATCTTTTGGCAACCCTGCTAAATCCGAAATTCCGAAGTAAGAACTCCGAGACGGCCATACATGATCGTAAGGCGTTGGCTCTCCCAAATAATCAAAACCTGTCCAAACAAATTCACCAATAACCCAAGGTTTATCGTCTTGCATGACAAAATCATCATCGGGCACATTCGACCAACTGCAATATTCTAAATCGTAAGATGAACTTTGAAAATCAAGATACATTTTCATCGCTGCCTTTTCCACTGGAAATTTATAAATACCACGCGAACTAACCGTTGATGCGGTTTCTGACCCTAAAATAAACCCTTGCGGAAACTTCTCGTAAGCTTCTTCGTATAAATGCACACGATAATTTAAGCCTGGCACATCTAAAAGTGATGCAAATCCAGATTCCATAACTGCTTTTACCTGATCCATACCTACGGTAACAGGACGTGTAGGATCTTCACGATGAAAAATCTCTTGCAGCCATTTCGCACGCTTTACACCTTCCGCACCCCATTGGTCTGGCACTTCATTTCCCGAACTCCACATTACTACACTTGGATGATTTCTTGTAGCATGCACTAAATTCACGATATCTTTTTCTGCATAGTCATCAAAAAAACGATGGTAACCATGCTCTACTTTTGGTTTTTTCCACTCATCAAAACTTTCGGCTAAAAATAAAAATCCCATTTCATCGCATAACTCTAATTGCTCTAAAGACGGCATATTATGAGAACTCCGAATTGCATTAGCTCCCAAATCCTTTAAAATTGTTAACTGTCGCCGTAAAGCTGCTTTATTTATTGCAGTCCCCAACGGACCTAAATCGTGATGCAAACACACGCCTTTAAACTTTGTAGTTTTTCCATTTAACTGAAACCCGTGCTCGGCAGTATAATCTATTTCTCTAATACCAAATCGTGTAACTACTTCATCTTTTAATACCTTCCCGACATAAATTTGAGATACCGCCGTATATAAATATGGTGTTTCTGGGCTCCATAATTTTGGATTAGATACTTTTATATTCTGATCGAATTGATTTCCAAATTGCGTAGTGCTGCTCTTCGCTCCTACTTCATTTTTAACGGCATCATAAACTTTGGTTACCAAAGAAATACCATCGCCCGAAGCTTTTGTTTTAACATTCACCTGAGCTTCAGTTTTACTAACGTAAGGGGTGGTTATAAATGTTCCCCACTGGTCTATACTTTCTTTGTTTTTTACAATTAGAGATACTTTTCTGTATAAGCCCGCACCTGGGTACCAGCGCGATGAAAACTCTGGATTAGAAACGTCTACTGCCAAGATGTTTTCTCCTGTTCTTAAATCTTCTGAAATGTCGAAATAAAAATAGCTATACCCATACGCCCACTCACCAATTTTCTTTCCGTTTAAATACACTTTAGGCTCGCTCATAGCCCCTTCAAAGAGCAAAATTACCTTTTTACCTTTTTCAAAATGAGGCACAGAAAATGTATTTCTATACCAGGCTGTTCCTATAAATGGTAAAGCTCCAGTTCTTCCAGTTTTCTCGGCTGCCTCTTTTTCACCATTTTGAGTTATGGCAACATTTTGCTTATCTATGGACTTATCAAACGGACCATAGATTGCCCAATCGTGAGGCACAGTTACACTTTCCCAATTTGAATCGTTGAACTCGATTTTATAAGCATTTGTTTGATGCCCTTTATTAAATTTCCAACCCTGTTCTAAAACTTGAACTCTTCGTGTTTGTGCTTGTACTTGTACTTGTGTTAATTGTGTAAAGACTAACAATAAACACATTAAACATCTTAATTTCAACATTTTACTTATGTGATTTTATTAGTTTTATAGAACAATAATACCGTTCTAATGTATTTAATATTTTTTTTAGTTGTAAACGTCATTTACTGAATCCCCTATAGACTTAAGTCCCTCTTTGTTTTTACTCTAATATAAAGTTGGAATTATCAGAATTGGGCTTTCTATGATGTTCTAGATATTCATTCACAATATCTTCTGTGATATTTCCTGTACTCAAAACACCATAACCTGTGTCCCTAAAGTGTTTACTCCAATATGATTCCTTAATTTTAGAAATTCCTACTGTAACTTTCTTGAACTCCCCTTCATTTATTTTGTCAAAAAACTAATACTCTGTTTTAGTGAGTATTCGATATCCATATGGTCAGAACTTACAACTCTTTTAATATTTCAACTTCTTCGGCTTCACGTATTTGAATCAGTAAATCCCGGCAACGTGGCTGAATATCGCCTTTCAATACTTTATATCTATATTTGGTAGATCAAACTATGTAACAACTTAAACGACTCACTGTATGCAATCTTTTTCGTTGAAATTCTCCCATTCCATAAAGATATAATTTTTATATTACTAAAGTACTGCAATAAAATTGCAGGGTTTAAACCCTTATTTGAAACCAATAAATGTTTTAAGAATTAAAACATCTTATCTAAATTTTCCCAACGTACGGTCCATGTACCATCTTTAGGGAACCCAGGATTTTCATCTTCAGATCCATCCCAACCAGCACACATCATGGCTACAGTGGTAAGTAACCCGCCATTTCCGGGTAAATACACAGGCAAACGTCCTTCTTGATAATTATGTCCGCTTTTAAGAAAGGTATTGGTTGTAATATCCATAAACAATGCATCTACAGCCTTTTCTGGTTCACCTAACCGCGCTGCTGTCATTGCGGTCATCGGGAAATCCCAGCCCCAGGTATCTTCCCAAGCCCAATTTTCCCAAATCCAATCAAAGGTATTTTTCATAATAGTTTTATCCAACAATTCCGATTCTGGCAACATACCCAATGTTCCAAATACCGATGGATGATCGGTTCTATATTCTGGATTTGTATACGAATCTGTCGCACTTTCTGCTGCTAAATACATATTGTCTTGAACGGGTAATGGCGACAAACCTTCTAACACCTTTACCCACTCTGGATTTGGTTGCTCCTGCAGGCGTTCCTTCCATTTTATAGCCGTATGTAAGGCCCAATTCCAATACGCTAATTCGTAAGTTGGGTTGTAGGTTTCAATGGCTTTAAATCGTTCTTGAGCTGCTATTATAGGAGGACCCAATTCGTAACGATTTTTCTCGGCATTATAATTAGCATAAGACGCCATAAAATCGGCTGTAGCATAAACGCGTTCTTTGTATAAATCTAATGTTTCTTTTGTGGAATTTTCGCGATACATTAATTCTGCATAGGTAATCATATGTGGCTGTTGCCAAACTAAAAATGCACCAACAGACGATGGCCCTTCATCACCATAAGGATCGGTCATTTTTTGCCATCTTGCTCCTTCAAAACCTTGTCTTTTTGCTAATTTTTCTGCCTTTCCTAATACCTTATCATACCATGGTAAGGTACGCTCTAAGTATTCTGATCTATTCCATAAAGCAAAATGAACCCCATGCCACCAATGCATTTCGAGGTGCGGTTTTCCATACCAACTGTTATATGTTAACCCAGTTTCTTGTGGTGGTAATGCGCCGGTGCACTGCAATTTTGTTAGATATTGTGATAAAATCACACGGCGTTCCAACTCTTTAGCCCTTGTATCTGTACTTGCTGAAAAATCAATCGCGCCACCACTTTCCCAGAAACGTTCCCACTCGGCTGCGCTACTTTTTTGAGTCGTTTCGAAAGTAAAATTATTTGTAACCGCTGCCTTGGTAAACTGGCAAGTAAATTCAAATACCTTCTTATTTGTTGGTGTTAGCACAAAATAATTTGTGTCTTTCGTTGTTAATTTAGCTCCGCCTTTCCAAGCTAAACCTACTTGATATTGCAAAGAATCTAAATGGCGTGAAATGATAGCCTGACTATCTTCTTGCTTAACAATGCGACTTTTATACGGGCGTTCTCCCTCCCATTGTGCTCCTAAATCTGTCCATGATGCTGTTGGATAAGGAAAACGAACGCGTATTTTAAGTTGATTGTTCTGTAATAAATCAGATTGAATTCTTACACCAATAGCATCTGCTTCTTGGTGACAATTGGTCCATACCCTTACAGGCACATCTTCAATAGTAAATTCACTTTTAATTTCTCCACTCCAAACGTTTAAATGCTGGTTGATATTTTTAATGTCTGAAGGTTTAACTTTCTCGCCGTTCCTTTTAAATAATTCTAATCCTAAATTCCCTAGTTGTAAACGGTGTGGATTCGCTCTAAAATATTCTGTTGCGGCCTTTGTACGCTCTGAAGCTTTATTCTGAATCGCATAAGAAACTTCTCGTCCGTTTTGCTTGTAATCCACCAAAGTTTCTTCAAATTTATAATTCTCGGTATTTGGATGGCTATCCCATCCCCATTCCGATTGCGTTCCTAAAGGCATACCGTCTTTATAATATTCTGGAAAAGTCTGCAAGCCTGTAACATCTACAGTATAGGCAAATGTTCCGTTACCCACCGTTAACGACGCTAGAGTGTCTAAGGATTTCACTTCAACATTATGTCTGGAAACCAAAGCTTTTCTGTCAATTTTTTCGAAAATTGTTGCTACTGTTTTAGATGCTTCTTCCTTACATGAAAACACAGCTATGCTTACTACTATTAGAATTAAAAGTGATTTTAGTTTTTTCATTTTAATGTAATTAGTGCTTATTAATTTAATACGCTTGTTTTATTGTTTCACCAGAGTGATATCGTCTATTTGACAACTTGCAGTCTTATCGCCTTCTACTTTAAATCCGATTTCTACTTTTTCATTAGTAACCGAAATATCATCTATTTCTACAAGGGCCCATGACGTGTTTATTTTAGAAACATTTAAGTTCTTCTCCTTCCCGCCACTCTCTGCATACACCTGTAATGTTTTAAAACCAGTGGTGTTTTTAATTTTAAAAGACAACTTATACCGCCCCGATTCTAATGGCACAAAAGATGTGGATTCTATAATCTGATAAATGCGTCTTTTAAAAGGAACATTATCTGAAATATTTAAACTCTTTTCTCCAATTACAAAAGCTCTATCGGCTTCAGTATTAAAATAATTTAACGATGGTGAAGCATCAGACCCAACAACAATTTCATTGCCCTGATAAATTTTAGTAACCCATCCTTTTAATTGCTCTTGAATCGGTTTTACTGGACTTGGTATCTGCCTACGATCAGCTTCAAAACTGCCATTTTTAACATAATTATTATCTTTTGCAACGCTCCAATTACCAGTAGCCCCCTCCAAATTCCATGAACTTAACGAGTTAAAATAGGGCGTTTCTCCAGTAAAGGACATAGGAAACCATTGATTATACCCCAATCCGTTACCAGCAAAATCGGCCCATCGATCTCCACAGTACAATACTAAATCTTGATCTCTCCCTTTTAGGGTAACAAAAAAACCAGTTTGTGTAATATGCGCATAATCGTCCATAGAACCTGGAGTTATAAGCATATTATTCTCGGGTAGATATGGCCCCCTAATATCGTCGGCTACCAAATAATAAGCATAAGACGAATCCCAACCATACAAATTTGAAGCATACAAATAATATCTACCTTGGTATTTAAACATACAATTTCCCTCTCTACCGGCACCTTTAAAAACTTGAGTACAGTCTAGTAAATTAACCTTCCCATCTTTTACACCAATTTCTGAAACATAAATCTTATTTCGACCACGACCATACGAATAGACTAAATACGAAATACCCGTATCTTCGTCTGTAAACACTGTTTGATCGCCTGTGTTTGATGTCCCAATCATGGCTTTCATATTTATTCTTTGATGCCATCTAAATGGACCTGTTGGGCTATCGGCAAGCGTTATTAAAACTTCGCTATCGTGCTGTATAAACATGGCATATTTTTTTAAGGCTTTAATATAAGCCACACCTAACCTACCCATCCATTTTGTATTGCTGTAATGAGCATTAATGTCATCTATATGTAAAACTGGTGATTCTGTATTCCAGTTGACTAAATCTGTAGATGAATAGCAGGTAACCGACTCGAACGTGGAAGTTTCTTGTGTTACCGCAGGGTTATCTCTATACGCTGCGGCTTCTTTGTAAAATGCGCCATACCAATAATATTTCTCCGTATTTGTTTTAGGATCTTTAAATTTAAAAATACCACCACCTTGACTATAAATGGGAGTTCCATCTGTAGTACTCCAAAAGCTATCATTTTTAATATTTAAAGATTGGCCAGACAACACAGTTGCCGTAAAACACAATATAAGTGTAGTAAAACAATCCTTTATTTTAAATTGAGATGGCCGAGAACAGGACTTCATTATAAAATCTGCGATACCTATTTTCACTTTATCTTTTTCAAAAAAACTCATTCCGTTTTGTATTAATTTCTTACTAAAGTTGCACTCATTAATCCAATAACCACATCGTTTGCTATGGTTTTCACTTCTAAACTTTTCAACGTTTTATTTGGGTTTAGGGGTAAATCCAATAATGTAGCTGCTCCCCCATCTATTGCAAAATCTGAAAATCCTTTTATGGGGATATAATCTTTAAAATCGGTTAAAAATTTCCCTGATTTTAAATACAAGCGAGGTGGTTTAACAGCTCCTGTTGTAAAAGCAGAGCCATCGGTATAATAATTCTGTTCTATTGGCCACCAATTTTCTGGATTTTTAAGCTCTAAAACTTCGTAAGCACCATCGGCATACCCAACTTTTACTATACCATTTACCATTTGTGATTGCATGGGGTTGGTTGTTCCTGCCATTAAAAGATAAGCATGTGAGGCGTTTCCGTCTAGCGAAATTGTTATCGCTTCAGGGTAATTATCCCACATTGATGTAAATGCAATATTATTTGTTTCGGAATTTTGAGGTGTTTGCAACGGAATATGTTGTGGTGTTTTTATACTTCCATCTGAAGCTTTTTCACGTAAACCAGAATCGTCTAAATCTGGTTTAATATACGGGTAACACCAATTCCCAATTCCCTGAGTTGGTAGTTGTAATGTTGGTGAGATTGGCCGCGGACTTAAATATTCCTGCTGAAAAACTTCAGTAACTTTAGCATTAAAATGTGCTTCTAAAGGAATGGTCTGAAATTTTAAATCAGACTGAAATTCGATATCCCAATTTTGGAATGTTACGCTAGTTTGAGCTGTTTTCGTTGTAATTTCTAACTGATTTGTTCCGGGAATAGCATATGTTTTTGGAATTGAAATGCGATAATTCTTGCCTTCTGAAATTTTAAAATCAGAAATCGTCTTGCCGTTTAATTTTAAACTTTGTATCGTTTCTTTTGCGTTTGAAGGTTTTAAACTTAAAATGATGTTGTCTGATTCATTTTCAACCGAACTTAATTCAAACGGCTTGTTTATATTCAAATAAATGGGTTCCCACCAAATCAAATCGTTTTGTTGCAATTTCACAAAAAACATGCTATGTCCGGTCTTCTTAACAACTGTATTGTTTAATTCATTAGATTGAATTTCACTTTCACTTAATACGTTCTGCGGATCCTTAATTTGCAATATCTTAGCTTTACCTGTGTTTATATTCAATAATTTTCCGGTATACGTATCTGTTTGAATACCAACATTTTCAATACGCTCATCTCCATAAACAATTCCAATAATATAGTGTTCAGAATAAGGGCTTTCTATTATCACTTGAGGAGCTCCAACTGCATCATTTACAATTTCGTAAGATACTTTTTTACCATTTAGAGTAACCGCTTTAATGGAGGCAAATTCTGGTTTAACAACCAGTTTTAAATTTAATTTCGTTTCAAATTTTGGTGTAATATTGTACCAAGAAGCACCTTGATCTCGTTTATAACTAATCGCAATATTTGGAATATCTAAGTCGGCAAAATCCCAGTCTGCTGGAAATCCAGGTTTAATAGTTAATGTGTTTTCAATCGCATTGGGAACTATTCCAAATAAGCCTTCTACCAAAGACCTCGCTGCCATCCCGATAGAATCGGCAAAATCGCGATACAATTCACCGCGAATGGCATCGTAAAAAGATAATTGCTGGAATCCACCTGGTGAAGCGCCATAATACATACTTTCTACCAGGGCACTTTTCCAAAGTTGAAAGGCTTTTTCAGAATTTCCACCTTGCCAATAAGCTAATGAAGCATGTAAATTTTCGGCTAATGCCACATTATTCACACTCCAAGTATAAGGCTGCCAATTGGTGGTTGACAATAAAAACAACCCGTCTGCTTCAGAATTATTAGTTATTACAGGAATATGCGGAATCTCGTTATCTACATAATTAAGCATTTGCTGCGCTTCAAAACCATCTGCAATGCCTTCATCTAAACTGTGATAAATCGTCCACAATCCAGGTGTTTCATGCAGTAATTTATTACCCAGTAAATCTTTAAATTCGGCAAAAACACCTTTCTCATTTATCCATAATTCCTTTTGAATTGCATTTTTTATATGATTTGCTTCCGTTTGATAAGCTGTGGCATCTTCACCTAAAATAGTCGCTATTTGCGCTGCTATTTTATTAGCACTATAATTATATGCTGAAGCATAAGTAACACCGCCACCACTGTATTGCAAAGCGTCGCTTGCCCAAATACAGGCGTATGCATCATACAGGCCGTCGTTATCAACATCGAAGTTGCGCTTTTCCCATGCCAAATGGCGCGTAATTACAGGCCACATTTCCTTTATAAATTCTAAATCACCAGACCACAAATAATGACGTAACACCTGATTGATAAACACCGAATTCATATCGTAATGATGCGCAATGGTATTGTTATTGGGACGACGGCTTATATAGCCACGACTGAACATCGCCGTGCCTAAAACTTCTTTCTGTCTTGCAAAATTTCGCGAACTATCTAAAACCACAGGTCCAGTTTCTGGTTCTAAAACTTGAGATTTTCCATAACTTTTAAAATGAGTTCCTGCCCGGTCCTTCCAACCTAATGGATCGGCCACATAAGCACCACGCCAGGCATTTAGGTGCATACGCCAGGCCACCGAACCATGTAAAAATGCGGGATCTTCCCAAATAGCATCGGCTGCAACTGCCAAAGCACCCCCTAAAGTATTAATGTATTCGTCTGGAGTTTCAACCGTAACACGTGTTCTTAAATTTTCAATTTTATCAATGGCTTTATGATAGTCTTTTTCAATTTGAGATTGACTTTTAAATGAATTAGCCTCTGTATTTTCGAAGCACCAATACCTTGACTGTTTTGCTTTTAGGTTTAATTTTCCAGAAATTACTGGTAAGGAATCTACTTTTGAAGCATAAAGCACTCCGGGGTTTTGCTGATGATTCGCACTAACTAATTTCACTTCCGAATCGGGAAAACAGGCTACAATACGTCTATTATTCCCTGTTTTCTTTTTATTAGTTTCCGAACCAAAAGCTAAGGTAAAATGTGATTCTTCTATAAGGTACGTATTGTTTATACAATATTCTGGCTGCAAATAAAATACCGATTCCGGATCGGCACCAATATCACCATCGCGATGAAATTTTTTACCGCTTGCACCTCCAAAGGCCCAAATTAAATCTATTGGATTAACTAAGGATTCTGTATCCATTTTTAGAATAAAACCTTCACTATCGGCCAAAGCCACCACTTCAATTTTTAAAACACCAGCCCCTAAAAGCGCATCACGAATTTCGTATATCATGCTACCGGGAATATACTTTGTTACAATACTATCGCAAGTTGTTAGCCATTTGCTGGTAGCTGTATCAGAAATTCCCAATTTAAAATTACCGCCCATTCCAGGCAGATACATAGCAAATTCTGGCAAATCACCTGTTTCTACTCTAAACCCGGTATTTGTGCCATACAATGCACGATTAAATTTACGACTCCCTTGTACGAGCTTAAAATGCTCTCCTTCTGGTTTATAATGTAATTGTCTAATGGTATCGTGCCAAACATGATTTTTAGGTTGTGCAAAAACGAAACCTGAAATAAAAAAGATAAAAAAGAAAATTGACTTAGCAGTTATTTTAAAAACCATAGTTAATTTGTGTAGTTTGTTTTAGAAAGAGGAATATTGGATACGTGATTCATGTCCACCATAGAACTATCACGTATTTTTAGGGATACATTCTTTAACTGCCAATCTTTACTGTACTTAATTTTCCCTGCAGTTTGTGCTTCTATAGACACATTATTTAATGTGATATTTTCGATAATGGATTGCTCCAAGCCGTTTACATTTATGGCCGTTTTAGCACCTTTTACATCTATATTTTGTAACGTAATATTCTTGAAGGTTGGAATTCCTTTAGATGCAGGCTCTACAGTTTTTAACATTTTTTTCCAATGTTCGGGTATCGTGTTAGGGTCGTAGTTTTCGGGTAATTTAGAATAACTATAGGTTGGATTCCAGTTCATAGAAACTTTAATAAAAGTGCCCACACTATCCATTTTAATATTTTCTAGATAAATTTCTTCAACAGTTCCACCTCGGGTTGTAGCCGACTTTATGTTTAAACCGTTACTAGTACCCAATCCTTTTATATTGGACACGTACACATGACGGATGCTTCCTGAAGTTTCACTACCTATAGTAAATAGCCCAGCACCACTACGTGCAATACAATCTTTAATCACCACGTATTCTGTGGGTTTATTTACACGAAGGCCATCCCAATCGCGACCTGCTTTTAAGCAAAAATTATCGTCATTACAATCAATATCGCAATTTTGAACTAAAATCCATTTGGAAGAATCTATATCGATACCATCGGTACTAGGACCATGACCACCAATATTATTTTTAATTGTTAACCCTTCTACAGTTATATACTCGGAATACAACACTTGAACTGTCCAAAATCCAGCCTTTTGAAGCTGCAAATCTTTCAGCATTACATTTTTAGCATCCGAAATTAAAATAGTTCGCGGTCGTTTAGCATCGTAATCTACTATCCAACGTAAGCCTTTAGGTTCGTAATCTTCCTTTCTAAGCTTCCAATAATAATCCCAAAACACTTTACCTTGACCATCTATAACACCTTCTCCTTCAATAATGACATTGTTCTGGTTTCGTACATTAATTAATGCCGCTGGCCATTCTATTTCTACACCTGCTACACGCGTATCTATTTCTTTGTAATCTTTAATGTTTTCGCTGCCAAGAATAGTAACATCTTTACCAACAAGAAATCGTATATTTTCTTTTATAAAAACAGATCCAGTTAGGTAAGTTCCCGATTTAAAAGTAATAGTTCCTCCTCCATTTTTATAACAGGCATCTATAGCATTTTGAATGGCTTCTGTATTTAATGTTTTACCATCATTAACCGCTCCAAAATCATTTACATAATATACGGTATCTTTAATTGTAGGCGTTGCTGCTCCAACTTTAGTAACCCAGTCTGGAGCTACATAATTTTGTTCTATTTTAATCTCTTGCGATTCTGTTGTTTCCTTTTGTTTACAAGATAACAGGAGTAAAAGCACTATAATACTAACGAGTTGACATTTTGGTTTCAAGAGCAAAGTGTTTCAAATTTATAGAGGCAATTTGGGCAAAATTCATTAATAAAGTATCCTGTACATACATGACTTAAAAAAATAAACCAATAAATTTTTAGTTTTACACCCCTTTTTTTCAATAATTTTATTAACCAACTCCCTAAACAACAAGCTCTAGCCAATCTTGGAATGTTGAAATTATTAGAAACTTAATTTACCTTAAGATTAAAGAAACCGGAATGTTCATCATAGTACAGGATAGTAAACCAGGTTATAGTCCTTAATTTAGTAGTTTATTATACGCATAGAGCATATTTAAACCCTAAAACCAACACCCTAATAATAATCTTCATCCTTTAATAATGAAACCAATCCTTTTTCTTTTAATCCATTTTATTACAAGCTGCATAATTGGGCAACGGCAAACCGACTCTTATTCATTCTACTTCGGAAAAGAAAGTAACGATAAAACAGCGATACAAATCGCTAATCCCATAACCTATTCCAAACAAACAGGTTATGGTTTCGATTTTAATTCCGCAGAAAATGTCTCCTTAAAAAATAAAGCTTTAACGGGAACTGGCAGTATTTATTTTTCGGTAAAACTACCTGAAGGCAATTACAAAATAGACCTTATTTTAGGAGAAAAAAAGGCATCGAACACCACTGTAAAAGCTGAATCTAGACGACTCATGTTACCAGAAATTAAGGTGAATAAAAACCATACCGTTCATAAAAGTTTTATAGTAAATGTACGCACACCAAAAATAAACGACTCGTCAAGTATTTCTATTAAAGATCGTGAAAACAACTATTTGAATTGGGACGATAAATTAACACTTGAATTTCTAGGAAACTCAGCCATACAAAGCCTTAAAATCACACCGATTACCAAGATCAAAACGCTTTTTCTTGCTGGCGACTCTACGGTAACCGACCAAGATGTGGAACCTTGGGGGTCTTGGGGACAATTTATTACCGCTTTTTTTAACACCAATGTTGTGGTAGCCAACTATGCTAATTCTGGTGCGTCTTTGAGTTCTTTTAAAGGTAGAAAACGTTTAGATAAAATCCTATCTAAAATGCGACCTGGAGATTATCTTTTTATAGAATTTGGTCATAACGACGAAAAAATAAAAGGAGAAGGTAATGGCGCTTGGGGATTGTACAGTAATTTATTAAAAGAGTTTGTACTAAAAGCCAGAGACAAAGGTGGCATCCCGGTTTTACTTACACCAACCCAACGTCGTGCTTTTAATAAAAATAACACCTTAAATCCAACTCATGGTGATTTTCCTGATGCCATGCGAAAAGTAGCTAGCGATTTACAAGTTCCTTTAATCGATCTTACAAAAATGACAACAGAACTGTACGAAGCCTGGGGCGATCAAAATTCTAGATTGGCATTTGTTCAATACCCAGCAAATACGTTTCCTGGGCAAGATAAAGCCTTAGATGACAATACACATTTTAATAGTTTTGGTGCCAATGAAGTTGCAAAATGTGTGCTTTTGGGTATTCAGAACCTCAATTTAGATCTCGTTAAATATTTTAACAATGGTATTTCAGAATATACCCCAAAACAACCAGACCAATTAAAAGATTGGACGGTACCCATGAGCTCTAGGTTTGAAATAAATAAACCAGATGGCAATTAATACAAACTAATATTTGACCAATAATTACATCATGTATAAATCACGCTTATTTTTTCTTTTACTATGTCTTAGTTTTCAATTAAGCTTTGGCCAAGACACTAAAAAAATCTATTTATCAGGTAAAGATTTCAAAAACCCCGTACAATGGGAGTTTATGTGTACTGGGGGTAACAATAGCAATACTTGGAGTACGATAAATGTACCCTCTAATTGGGAGCTTGAAGGTTTTGGAACGTATACTTATGGTAGATGGTACAAAGAATTAAACCAAAAAGAACCTAGTAAAGAACAAGGCTTCTATAAATATAAATTTGAAGTTCCTGAAGTGTATAAAAATCAAGAAGTTGTTATCGTTTTTGGCGGTGCTATGACCGATACCGAAGTAAAAATTAACGGCAAAATAGCAGGAGAAATCCATCAAGGAGGCTTTTATGAATTCAAGTACAACATTACCGATTTAGTAAAAATTGGAGCTGAAAACCTACTTGAAGTTCATGTTTCTAAACATTCTAGTAATGCAACCGTTAATAATGCCGAGCGCAAAACCGATTGGTGGTTATTTGGTGGTATTTATAGACCTGTTTGGTTAGAAATCAAACCAAAAACCAATATAGAGCACGTTGCTGTTGATGCCAAAATGGATGGCAGTTTAACGGCTGTAATTAATTTGAACAATACGCCTAAAGATGCTACATTACAAGCTAGTATAAGTCCTATAGGCAGTAAAGAGACTTTTAAACCACAAACATTTCCAGTTACTAAAAGCAGTACTAAACAAACCATTCAGGCAAAATGGGATGGTGTAGAACCGTGGAATCCCGAAAACCCTAAACTATATCAATTAGAAATAGCTATAGTTAAAAATGGGAACCCTGTACATAAATACACCTCTAAAATTGGATTTAGAACCCTAGAATTTCTTAAAAAAGATGGCATTTATGTGAATGGCAAAAAAATAATAATGAAAGGGATTAACCGCCATGAAATCTGGCCAGAATCTGGACGTAGCACCGATAAAGACATCAGTATTCTAGATGTAAACTTAATTAAAGATATGAACATGAATGCGGTGCGTTTTCATTACCCGCCAGCAACACATTTTCTTGAAGTATGTGATTCGCTAGGCCTTTTTGTTTTAGATGAATTGGCGGGCTGGCAAAATGGTTACGACACCAAAACAGGTACGACTCTAATAAAAGAAATGGTACAACGCGATGTAAATCATCCGTCCGTAATTATTTGGGATCACGGGAACGAAGGTGGTTGGAATTACGATATCGATCATGTCTTCCACGAGTACGACCCACAAAAAAGAATTATTATTCATCCTTGGTCCGATTTTGATGGTTGGGATACGCACCACTACCCGACTTACCTAACCGGAATGCACCGATTTAATAATGGTGAGAATGTATTTTTCCCTACAGAATTTATGCACGGCACCTACGATAATGGTATTGGAGCTGGCCTGGAAGATTTCTGGACACGCTATAAGCAAAGTCCGTTATTCGCTGGTGGATTTATGTGGGCCATGTTAGATGAAGCTGTATTACGAACAGATTGGACTGGCGAACAAAAATACGATTCTAAAGGCAATTTAGCCTCGGATGGCGTTTTAGGACCTCACCGTGAAAAGGAAGGTAGCTTTTTTACCGTAAAAGAGGTATGGGCACCAATCCAGATTAAACCCAAACAAATCACCTCTACTTTTGATGGATCGTTCTTTGTTACAAACGACTATATATATACCAATCTTAATAGCTGTAAACTGGAATATCGTGTTCTTAGCGCAGATAAAGATGCGTTATACACTAACAGTAAAAAAGTAGTTATAACCACGAACCCTATTGAAGTTGGCGATATTCAACCTGGAGAGACACGTGCTATTCACTTTAATGTACCCACGAATTTCTTTAAAGGTGATTGGTTAGAAATTACAGCTACAGACAAACATGGTAGAGAAATTTACACCTGGTCCTGGCCAATTCATCGGGCGCCTTACTTTGCTCAAAAATTCATAAAAGCTGAAACAGAAGCTACAGCTACTAGCATATCGGAATCTGATGGTAAAGTTCTAATGTATAGTAAAAACATAAGTGTAGAACTAGACAAAAAAACTGGAGAAATTGTTTCTATAAAAAACAAAAAAGGGAATGTTCCTTTTAGTAATGGTCCAAGACCTGTTGGTATGAAAGCCAAAGTTGAAACTATAAAAATAGAGCAATTTAAAGACTCTATTGTTTGCCAAGTAAAGTATTCTGGAGGCATTGACAACATTACATGGACTATGTTTAATGATGGCCGATTAAAAATGAAAGCTTTACTACTAAAAAATGCGGGCCGAAATAGTGGTTTCGACGGAGCGTTTATACAAGGTGAGATTAGTGAATTCGGATTGACTTTCGATTTTCCAGAAGAGGGCGTAGAACATATAAAATGGCTTGGCAATGGCCCTTACCACGTATGGAAAAACCGCATAAAAGGAACCACAATGGGGCTTTGGGAAAAAGACTATAACCAAACCATAACAGGAGAAAGTTTTGAAAATTTAGTATATCCAGAATTTAAAGGTTATCATGCCAACCTTTTAGCTGCCAATTTAAAAACTAAAAATGGAGACCTTAAATTCTTTAGTGAATCTGATAAATTATTCCTGAGATTATTCACACCCGATTTGCCTCAAAAAGCAGTATCTAAAGTCTTTCCTCAGCCAGAATTTCCAGAAGGTAATATTTCATTCATGTACGAAATTCCAGGTATGAGAGCCTTTAAAGCCTTACAAGATCAAGGTCCCGAAAGTCAACCAACCAACATTCGTATTAAAAGTGGCGATGTAGGAATCCCGATGACATTATGGTTCGACTTTAGATCAAATTCAAATTAAATAAAACATTATAATGAACGTATTAAAATTCTTAGCCGTAGGCCTTTTAAGCCTCTCTTTTTTTAATTGTAATAATAAAGATTCTCAGACCTTAAAACCTACCGTTTACACCGTTGGAGACTCAACGGTAAAAAACGGCAGAGGTAATGGCGACGGCGGACTCTGGGGCTGGGGCGACTTTATTGGTCAGTTTTTAGATACTACCAAAGTTTCCATAGAAAATCATGCTTTGGGAGGTACGAGTAGTAGAACCTATCAAAACCTTGGTTTATGGGATACAGTAAACAATAAACTAAGAACAGGTGATTATGTATTAATTCAGTTTGGACATAACGATAATGGCCCCGTAAACGACACTATAAGAGCTAGAGGTACCATTAAAGGTATTGGAGATGAAACCGAAAAAATAGATAATTTAATTACAAAAAAACATGAAATTGTTCACAGTTACGGTTGGTATATCAGAAAAATTGTGACCGATGCTAAAGCTAAGGGCGCCATACCTATTATTATGTCCCCTATTCCTAGAAATAAATGGCAAAACGGACGTATTCCTAGAAACAATAATTCTTATGGATTATGGGCCAAACAAATTGCCGAACAAGAACAGGTTACTTTTATAGATCTAAATAAACACATGTCTAAAAAACTAGAATCCTTTGGGGAATCAGGCGTTACAGGCACCTACTTTTATCTAAGAGATCATACACATACCTCTGCAAAAGGGGCCGTATTAGCAGCTTCTTGTATTATAGACGATTTAAAAGCTTCAACCAACCCGTTAAAACAATATGTATTAAACGAACCGAAAATTATACTCCCAAAAAAAATTAATTTCTTTTTAATAGGTGACTCTACCATGGCAATCAGCGACAACCCTAATACTATTGGTTGGGGTGTTCCTTTTCCAAAATACATAGACACCATGCGTGTTAACGTCATCAATAAAGCACGTGGCGGACGGAGTACTAGAACCTTTATTTATGAAGGTTTATGGGATAAGGCAAAAACAGAATTTAAAGCTGGTGATTTTGTTTTTATTCAATTTGGACATAACGATGCAGGAAATATTGATAAGAAAAAATATCGCGGATCTTTAAAAGGAATGGGAGAAGAAACACAAGTAGTAGATCGCGATAGCCTTACCGAAACGGTGCATACTTATGGGTACAACCTAATAAAAATGATTAGAGAAACTAAAGAAACAGGAGCAACACCTATAGTTTTAAGTTTAACACCAAGAAATGAATGGCCACATGGTAAAGTCGAGCGTCGAACAGATTCCTATGTAACTTGGGCAGAACAAGCAGCTAATGCAGAACATGTGTATTATATGAATGTTAATGATTTAGTAGCTACCAAATATGAAGGTTTAGGCAAAGACCAAGTAAAACTATTCTTTCCTCAAGATCATACCCATACCAATCTAAAAGGCGCCACATTTACAGCAAAAACTATTGCAGAAACGCTAAAAAACTCTAAAGCAAGCGGATTAAGAGATTATATAGAATTACCTAAAAAATAAAGCAGTATCTCATAAACCATATACTATCTAAAATCTCAGGTCAATTTTTAATCTGGGATTTTTTTTATGCATGAATTATTATGCTATTTACATCCCTTTTTACCCGTTCCTCTTTAGGTACATTCCGGCTTCCATTTATCTATTACTGCAAAAGAAGCCTTGTTCTACTACATAATTGCAATAACTATTATCAATAAACCTTTATAAGTAGACCTGAATTTTTCAGAAACCTATTAATTATTTGAATCAAATTCAAAAAAAAAGACCTATCATACTGTATTCCATGACAGTACAGGATGCTTTAGCTCCGAAATCTCAATAAATTTAAGTAGTAAAAAAAACAACAAGCTTATTATGTTTTTTCAGGTAAAGCTTTGTTTTCTAAAGATAAACCTTAAGCCCTAACAATTGAGTAGATCGCCACCAACACCCTAACAATTTGAATTTCCAAAATGCATTTTTTGTCTCTGACTATTAATGCTACAAACAATCTAACTAATTCTAGATTATATGATTTTTTATGAGGTCATAATTCTAGTAACCTAAAATTTTAAAATGAAAAAAACTTACTTTCTTACACTAATATTATTCTTTATTGGAATAAATTTAAGTGTAGCACAACGAAAACTAGAAACCTTAAATCGAGGGCTTATAGCTGTAAGAACTACAACCGATCAGGTCTATATCGGGTGGCGACTATTGGGATATGAAAATCAATCTACCGCTTTTAATGTTTACAGAGATGGCGTTTTAATAAACGACACGCCAATCGAGAATTCAACAAATTTTATAGATACCGTTTCCAGCGATGGATCTTATCAAGTAAAAACAGTTATAAATGGTGAAGAAAAAGACACCTCTGAGTCTGTCGATGTATTGCAGCAAGATTATCTAGAAATTCCACTTAACACCCCCGATGGCGGTATTACACCAGATAATGTTTCTTATACATACACGGCAAACGATGCCAGTGTTGGCGATTTAGATGGTGATGGCCAATATGAAATTATCTTAAAATGGGATCCAACAAATTCCAAAGATAACTCTCATGAGGGCTATACTGGTAATGTTTATTTAGATGCTTATACTTTGGAAGGCGAATTTAAATGGCGTATCGATTTAGGTCATAATATTAGAGCAGGTGCTCACTACACTCAGTTTATAGTGTTTGATTTTGATGGGGATGGAAAATCTGAAATCGCCTGTAAAACGGCGGATGGAACCATAGATGGCCAAGGAAAAATTATTGGAGACGCCACTGCAGATTATAGAAATAGTGCTGGACGCGTCCTATCAGGCCCTGAGTTTTTAACCATCTTTAATGGCGAAACGGGTGCAGAAATGGCAACTGTAGACTATTTGCCTGCCCGTGGGGATGTTAGTTCCTGGGGAGATAATTATGGGAACCGTGTTGATCGTTTTTTAGCAGGAGTTGCTTTTTTAGACGGTAAAAATCCTAGCCTAGTAATGTGTCGCGGATACTACACGCGTAGTGTTTTGGCTGCCTGGGATTGGAAAGATGGTAAACTTACCCAACGTTGGATATTTGATTCGAACGATGAAGAAAACAAAGGTTATGGAGGTCAAGGAAACCATAGTTTAAGTATAGCCGATGTAGATGCAGATGGAAAAGATGAAATTATTTACGGTTCTATGACTGTCGATGATGATGGGACAGGTCTTTATAATACAGGTTTAGGTCATGGAGATGCTTTACATGTTTCAGATTTTGACCCAGAAAGACCTGGGCAAGAAGTCTTTATGCCACACGAAAATAAAGTTGATGGGATTACATTTAGAAGTGCCAAAACAGGAGATATTATATGGCAATATAAAATGAATACCGATGTCGGCAGAGGTTTAATTGCAGATATAGATTCTACACAATTAGGAGCTGAATCATGGGCATCTAGTGGTTTAGGCGTTTATAATTCTAAAGGAGTTAAAGTACTATCAGATAGACCTTCAATTAATTTCGCGATTTGGTGGGATGACGATTTACAACGTGAATTACTTGACGGAACAAGCATAACGAAATATGGTGTAGGTGAAGTTTTTAATGCTACAGATTGTAATTCTAATAATAGCACTAAAAAAACACCCAATTTGCAAGCCGATTTACTTGGAGACTGGAGAGAAGAATTAATGCTTCGTACAAGCGATAATAAAGCTCTAAGAATATTTTTAAATCCAACAAAATCTAAAAGAAAAATGTACACTTTAATGCATGATCCTCAGTATAGAGTGGCAATAGCATGGCAAAATGTAGGGTATAATCAACCCCCGTGGCCTTCTTTTTATTTGGGATATGGTATGGATACACCTCCTCCTGCACCTTTAACTAATAATAAATTAATTTGGAATAAAGGTGATGTATGGGATATAGAAAAATCTTCAAACTGGTTTTTAAACGATAACGTATCCGAATACCACCAAGAAGATGTTGTATTGTTTGATGAGTCAGGTGAAACCAAACAACCCATACAATTAGTTGGAGATATAACACCTACTAGTGTTACTTTTAATTCGGCTTCTAATTACATATTAACTGGTGAAGGACACTTAACTGGAACTATGGAACTTGTCAAATTAGGGAATAGTAATGTCTTTTTAAATAATAGCAACACATTTACTGGTACCTCTACCGTCTGGCAAGGCGGTCTCTTTATAAATGGAAACTTAGAAAATAGTTCTATAATCATTAAAGATTATGCCACTTTTGGAGGCGAAGGTATTGTTGGTAAAACGCTTAATTTGGGAAAAGGGGTCCACATGTATGCTGGTGAAGATAAAAAAGCAGGCATATTAACGGTAAATGGTGCAGTAACTATTAAAGATGGTATTAACTTTAATTTCGATTTATCGGATGACCCAATTGGTTTAAATGATAAACTGGTGTTTAACGAATCTGTTCAATTTAATGGGGATGTGACATTTGTTTTTAATACCATAAATGATGGGTTAAACAGCGGAACCTATACACTAATTGAATATGGGAAAGATTTTGATATCGATTTAGATAATGTAAAAGTAGAAGGGATTCCTGGTATTAAATACGAATTAAACAATACAGGTGCTACCATAACCATGGAAGTTGAATGGGTGAGAAATCCAACAACTGTATATTGGCGAGGAAATACGAGTAACGTTTGGGATTTAGCCGAAACGTATAATTGGTACAATGGAACGGATTCGGATTTATTCGCTCCTTCAGACTATGTTATTTTTGATGATTCTGGAGCATCAAAAAATACTATTGAAACATCTGGCACACTGCCTATTGGTCAAATTACCGTAAATTCAGATTCCGATTATTTTATACAGGGAGATGGCAGTATTAATGGCGATGGCGGATTACTAAAACAGGGAGATGGTACTTTATATATTAAAGGAAACCATAATTTTACAGGTATTACCACAATTGAAGGCGGTAAAATTAGTGTAGATGCACTTTCTAACGGCGGTGAATCTGGATCTATTGGAGCCGCATCAAATCTACCTGAAAATCTACAAATAAATGGCGGAACATTAGAATTTTCTTCAAACATAGAAACCGATAGAGGCATACTTACTTTAGATAAAAATGCCACCATTATAGCTCCTGATGGTGTTATAGCAATTCTAAATGGAGAAATTTCTGGTAAAGGAAAATTAGAAAAAACAGGAACAGGACAGATTCAACTAAATAATAAAAATACGATTCTGGGCAATGTTATTTTAAAAGAAGGAATAATTCATTTAGGATCGGAAGAAAGTATTTCCCATGGGTTTAACGATGGAAATATTGTTTTAGAAGGCGGTATGCTAAGTATGCTAGACGACACCAATTCTTTTAGTAAAGCCTATTGGAATGTTATTATACCAGAAGAAAAACAAGCAGAATGGAGATTAGATGGTCGCTGCGAATTTAGAGGTACTCTTAGAGGTGCAGGTATTCTAAATCTTTACGCCCCATGGATTAGATCTGAAATGTACGGAGACTGGTCTGAATTTAACGGACATGTAAATGTAACCACAGATAGTGATGGCGGCTGGTTTATACTCGGAAATAAAAATGGGTATGTAAATACTTCTATTAATTTAGCAGACGGCGTTTCAATCCTGTTCAGATTAGACTCAAACGAAACTATTGAGTTAGGAGAACTATCGGGTACTTCCAATTCTTTTTTGTCCTCAGGTTACGGATCCAGAACCTTAACTTGGAAAGTTGGAGGAAAAAACACAGATGCTATTTTTAATGGTGTTATAGATGAAACAGCCTTTAAAGGTTCAGGTTCTAAAACGGCTATAATTAAATCGGGTTCTGGTACGTGGACCTTAACAAATTCAAACACTTATTCTGGAGGAACTAAAATAGAAGCCGGAGAACTTATCGTAGACAATACTATTGGTAGCGGTACAGGAACAGGTATGGTAACTGTAGATGCTCATGCTATACTTTCTGGAAATGGCTCTATGGATGGAAACCTGCTGCTACAAGATGATGCAATCTTGGCCCCAGGACGAGAAAATATAGTTGGACAATTACGGTTTTCCAAAGATGTTAGTTTTTCTGAAACCTCAATTTTAAAAATAGATATAAACGACAATTCTTACGACAAAATTACAACTTCCGGGACATTGAAATATAATGGTATACTTCATATTAATAATTTAGGGAACGAATTTAAAGAAGGGGATCGTTTTGCTATTTTTGATGCAGAAACAATCGAAGGAAAATTCGCAGATATTACACCTGCATTAACAAATAATTTAGCTTGGGACACTTCCGAATTATACACTAACGGTGTTTTAATCGTAAATCATGAAGACAATCTATCTATTTCAGATGATGACCTAAACAAAAACCGTATTTCATTTTTCCCTAATCCAACACAAGACTATTTAAATATTTCACTGCAAAAAAATCCAGGACTTGATAGTCAAATATTAGTTTACGATTGTTTAGGGCATCTTTTAGTTAAAGAGTCTTTCAACAAGGATAAATACCAATTATCCCTAGAGCATCTGTCTAGTGGTATGTATATTATTAAGGTAAAAAATACTGAAGGAGTAATTACCAAAACAATTATAAAGGATTAAATAAAAAACAGTAATTAAATCTATAAATAGTACACTTCTATACAAAAGGGATAGACATTGCATAAAGTCTATCCCTTTTCTTATAATATAAATTAAATTACTACTCTTCTGAATTAAAATGAATAAAAAAATAAAATAAATCAATTCTTAATAATTTCAATGTAATCAATAACAATTCCCGTTTGATTTACTCCAACTTTAATATGATGTATTCCTGCCGATGTAAAACTATACGGAATGGTTGTTACTGCACTGTTTCTAAGAACATTTTCTTTCCATGTCGCACTTCTTCCTTGTGTTGAAATTGAATAAGATAAAGGCGTGTTATTATCTATAAATACATCTCCTGAATTCTGCACTTTTTTACCCTAAAAACGCTAACCATCACTATTACAGTGAAATAACATGATTTAATCTTGTGTTGTGGGTGTCCCAGCGGTATATTTATACCATGTTTGTAAGAAAAAAGAAGAATAATAGCGGTATTATAAGTGTCCAAGTTATAGACAAAAGCTCAGGAAAATACAAAGTGCTAAAAACAATTGGGAGTTCTTCGGTTGATTCAGAAATTAAAACATTTTACCAACAAGGGCTTGACTACATCTCACATTATGAAGGTCAACAAACCTTTGATTTTACAACTCAAGATTTCAAAGAAACAGTCAAACAAAGCATCCAAACTATCTCAATAGAAGGAGTTAACTTGTTACTTAGTAAAATTTATACCGAAATTGGATTTGATACCTAGATAAGATTTATTCTGATTATAAAGAGTCGCTTCAGCAGATTAGTTATAATCATACAAAAAAAATTCTTGGCGGTATTATGAAAGAATGAAAAAGCCTTTAGAATATCTAAGCATGATTTAAAAATCCGACCAATCTATCATAGGTTACAAAAAAGAATTGAGGCTCACATAACTATTAATTTCGTGGCATATAAAATCTACAAAGAACTAGAACGGCAGCTAAAATTAAAAACATCCAAAATGAGTCCTGAGAAGGCTATTGATATAGCTAAGTCTATTTATGCTATAGAACTTGTTGACCCTACTAACGGAAAAACTTTTAAAGAAACACTGCTGCTAAACCAAAAACAAAAATTACTAGCTAATTTATTTGATTTTTGATTTGGGTGTCCCAGTGCGGAACTCAGGAAAAAACGATTCAAATAGATAAGAATTATTACATGTTTGATTTAAAAGATAAAGTAGCTATTGTTACAGGAGGTAATGGCGTTTTGGGAGTAGCATTCAGGTTTTATTCAGTTATAGAATAACCACCTATTAAAACCAAGATTTAATTCATTTTTAAGTCTTGGTTTTTGTATTTCTTATAATTTTATATCTTAGATTTTTTACACCAATTGCTACTCATTGTATTTTATTAGAGTCGTTTTACCATCATTCCTTTTTACCTTAATGCTATTTGAATCTTCTGAGACTTCTATTTCATCAACGGGTATCAGATCTTGATTTTCCCATTTTTCTCCAGATTTTTTCCAAAGCATTAGGGTCGCATAAATATTGGATTTCGTGTTTGGATTCGCAGTTGCTGTCAGGTTAATTACAGAACTCTCTATGCTTTCTGGATGCAGACCTTTTGCAGTTACGATTTCAGCTTGTTCCCACCCCAGAAGTGGCACCATAGCCAACTGAAATTTCCCGTTATCAATAATCGTCACGTTATGACTCTTTACTTTTCGTTTTCTGGTTGTGATGTCCTTATCCAATTTAGGTAAAGCATAATGCCCTAAACGCATAGCAATAGTATTATCGCTATTGTTTTTGTCAACCCTTAAAATGCCGTTCGGTAAAGGTATATCGGCTAAATTAAACTTGATAGTTTCATCGGTTTCTAGCACCACATCTCTGTAATAGACCCCATCCTCAAACGATTTAAATGTGTATAGCCTGAACGCTTCCCAATGGTTCTCTTTATTTTTTATCACGTAATTCATAGCGACTTCTCCTTGAGATCCATCGGCTTGCCAAGGAAAATCACTATTATAGGATAAACGATTATAATTTTCCGTAGAACGAAATTTTTGCCAATCGTCGGCTACTTTTTCATGACACCAAGCTCTGATTTCTGAAGCGCCAATATTTGGATAATCTGTAATTAAGACTTCCGATTCACCTTGAAATTTATTATATACCTCTCCTTCTTTAAGCTCATCTTCCCAAGCGCCATTATTTTCTGTTGCTGTCCAAAACGGACTATCATCTGGCAACAATAATCCGAAGAAAATTTTCCCCATCCAATACACACTTCCGCGGCAGCTATAATTCTGTACCGCAGGTTCAAAAGCACCATAAAAACCAAGTGTCGGTACCTCATCTTTCATAAAGTCTGGGTGCGTGAAAAATTGTTTAATAACGCCAGATGCAATTCTGCGCATCCAACCATAATTTACATTTTCATCATTTTCAAAGCCCATTAACGGAAAGGGTACTGCTGCTCCCACTCTATAACTTATACTTCTGCCGTACATAATCATTTCGCCATGTTCACTAAACATGTAAGGGTAATTCCCTTTCATATCGTTAAAGTTTGATTTGAATTTCGCTGCAATTTCAGGATAATGTTTGTCTCCAAAATATTGAGCCCACACACTTCCATACATCTGAAAGGCCCACATGCTGTAATAATCATACGCAGGACTGTCGTTATACCATCCGTTGCCTCTGTAATGTGTTAGCGATTTTCTAAATACTCAACCAGTAATTTTTCATTGACTTGATATCCTTGTTCCTTGAAGAAACTCAATACAAATATGTTGAAAAATTTCCAGTTAGAATCTACCGTTGGACCATCGCCATAACTTAACATAACTCTTGCCAAGTCGTCTTTTTCCTGTTTAGTTAAGGGATCCCATAAGACTTCAGTATTTACCAATAACGACAAGGCTAAAGCACCAAACTCCACCAAATTTTGGTTTGCACCACCATCTTTAGCTCTAGGAACGATATAGGATGAACTTTTGGGGTCTGTTAGTTTTGAAATCTGATAGCGATAATAATTAGCTACGTTTATTGTATTGAGGACTAAATTTGGATCTTCTTTTAAAATCGGAGACGCCACAAACAAAGTTCTACATAGACCTTCTAATTTTTCTGTTGGTACGCGTGCTTCATCATGCGGATAACTTTTCCCTGGTTGTTTAGGGAACTTCATAGGATCGTCCAAGGTATGAATATAACTGAATGCACCCTCTAACAAATAAAGGGCGGCATCTTTCCAGTGTTGCTTAGTCATACCCGTTTTGGGGCTCAACTGATAATCTGGATTTTTAATTTGAAACACCTCATCATCTTTACTTTTTTCTTGTGAAAAAGAAGATGCGTTCAATAATAAACAAAGTATAAAACAGGTCCTATTTTTTCTAATCATAATGAATTATTCCAGTTCCATTGTAAAGCTATAGGTATAGGTTTTATTTTCCAATCGGTAAGGCTTATGCGGTAAAGCCCCCCAACTCGTATCACCACCAACACCACGTTGTTTTAAATCGACATGTAGATATATTTTATCGTTTTCAACTTTAATATCTGTTGGATGCGTTTGCGCTTTTTGTTTTCCACCATCTAAAGTTTCTGTACTCATATTTAAAGCGCTAAATCCTAAAGGCTGATCGCCCGTAAATCTTAATCCTTGATTATTTGAATTTAATAAAGTTAACCAACGTACATCGGTTTTATAACCTGCTTCTTGCGGACGAATATAAGTCCAAGTAAACTGGTTTTTAACGGCATCTTTATATATTCCCATAAATGACGCCGTATTTCTATCTGAATAATTTTCCCAAGGACCGCGACCATAATACGCTAAATTATTGTATTTGCCATCTAAAACCATACGCATACCAAATCGTGGTAATTCTGGCAAATCTTTACCTGTCATATCTATACTTGCAGTGACTTTAATGCGTCCATCATTTTGAATTAAATAATCAACAACATAAGGAACATCTATATTTTCTATATGAAACGTCACTTTTACAGGAATACCTGCATTCATTTTATCTCCAACGGTCACAGTTTCTACTTTTAGATTTTTAGAAGCGTCTTCCCAAACGGCCAATTTTTCAGGCATTTTATTCCCATAATCATTGTCTGTTGGTGCACGCCAGAAATAAGGTTCTGGAAAATTAATAAATCGTATAGAATTGTCTTTTACCGACACATATTTTGTGATTTTCCCCGTTTTTAAATCCAATGTACCTTCAACTAAATCATTTGAAAAAGAAAGTACATCATCTTTCACGGTGTAAGTGATTTGCCCTTCTACTGTCGTATTAAGATTGAAAAAAGAACCTGTCCCAATTTTGAATTGTTCTCTTGCTTGTTCATGGTTTTCAGGAACTAAAGTCGTTGCTGTTTTGGTATATGCGTAGACTTCTAAATAATACTCCTTTGATGGGTTTAAGGTTGGTAGATTAATAGTAATATCTTGGGTTTCATTTGGGTTTGCGGTGACCTTGAAGGTCTCTTCTTTAACTAGTTCTCCATTCGCTTTTAAAACCCATTTAAAATTAAAATCATTTAAATTGATAAAGTTGAAGTTGTTGGTCACCGATAGTTTATTATTAACCAGTTTAAAATCGATATCCTGATATACTTTTTTAATTTCCTCTAATGCTGGATGCGGAACCCGATCTGCTGTAACCAAGCCGTTGGCACAAAAATTTTGATCGTGTTGTAGGTTTTCGCCACCTAAATCGCCGCCATAGGCCCAAAACATTCTACCATCGGCTGTTTCTGCTTTTAATCCTTGGTCTACCCAATCCCATATAAAACCACCTTGCATCTTTTTATTAGTGGCAATCACATCAAAATACTCTTGAAAATTCCCATTACTATTTCCCATGGCATGAGAATACTCACACATAATATATGGACGGTTATCAGAACTATCTGCATACGCTTTCATATTTTTTAACCTGGGATACATAGGCGCAACAATATCTGTGTTTTCATTATCGTCGGCTTGTTCAAACATAACAAAACGTGTTGAATCTTCTGCCTTTAACCATGTATAGGCTTCGTGAAACACGGGGCCATTTCCACATTCATTACCCATAGACCAAAGAATAACAGAACTGCTATTTTTGTTTTGTTGAAACATGCGCTGTATTCTATCTGTGTGGGCTGCAGCCCATTCTGGCAAATAAGCAGGATGCTTAGATTTATCGAACGTTCCTTGCTTTTCCGCTCCCATGGCATGGGTTTCTATATTGGCTTCGTCTACAACATACAAACCGTATTCATCGCATAAGGTATAAATGTATGGGTCGTGCGGATAATGACTCATTCTTATGGCATTGATGTTATTCAGTTTCATCAGCTTTACATCTTCCAACATCGTTTCACGGTCTGGAGCATGCCCTTTAACTCCGTGATGTTCATGCAGGTTTACACCGTTTACCATCAATGCTTTCCCATTAACCATTAATTGAAAATCTTTAATTTCAACTTTTCTAAAACCTATTTTTTTGAAAGGACTTGTGTATCTTTTTTATCTTCTAAGGTCAATACATATCTATATAAATAAGGCTGTTCGGCGCTCCATTTTTTAACATCTTTAATGGTTGTTGAAAAACTCACTTTAGATTCTGATTTTTTAACTTTTTTAGCTTCAGAATACACCTCATTTCCTTTCGCATCTAATAATTTGAGTGATACAGTCTGGTTCTTTGACACTTTTTTACCAAAAGACCTTAAATCTGCACTCAATTTGAATTCCCCGTTTTTGTAGCTATCATCTAAATTACCTTCAACCACATAATCCCAAACTGTGGTTTTTGGCGTGGCTTGTAAATACACATCGCGTTCTATACCACTTAATCTCCAAAAATCTTGATCTTCTATATAACTCCCATCGTGCCAACGAAATACTTGTACCGCTAAGAGGTTTTTCCCGTCTTTTAAAAATGTGGTTACATCAAACTCGGCTGCTGTTTTAGACGCTTTAGTCATCCCAACTTCTTTGCCGTTTAGAAAAATTCTAGCATAACCAGAGATCGAACCAAAATGAAGAATCACTTCCTTATCACTCCAAGCATCAGCCACTTCAAAAGTGGTTCTATAGCTTCCTACTGGATTATAATCGCCATCTATAAACGGAGGGTTTTTAGGAAATGGATACACGATATTGGTGTAAATAGGCGTATCGAAACCCTGTAACTCCCAATTGGAAGGGACTTGAATCGTTTTCCAATCAGTATCATTTAGGTTTGTTTGATAAAAATTTTGAGGCCGATCCGTTGGATTTTTAACGATATTAAATTTCCAAGTGCCGTTTAAACTTTGGTAATATTTAGATTTTTCAGGGGAATCTATCAACGCCGATGTTTCATTATCGAACATGACAAAAGAAGCTCTAGCAGGTTCTTTATTACGACCTACTATTTTTGGATTCTCCCATTCATTGGTTTTGGTCTGAGCAAAACTGAATAAAGTGAATACAATGAAAAAAGGGGCTATAAGGAATTTATACATGCTAATTGTTTTTTTAAGTATTCTATAATTTAGTGTTGTCTAGATCGGATTTTAAACGCATAAGGGCTTCCACAAAATAATAATCGCCATAGGATAGAGGCGTATCAATTTCGGTATTATTTGGCATATTTCCGACACCATGTTTCAATATAAATCCGCCATTGGTTCCTACTTTTGCTAAATAATCATCTGAACTCAATGTGGTTAACATGGTTTTTGCAGCCATATTATATGTTTCGGTTAACGGATTTTCTACATAATTTTTAAGCTCTAACAATGCAGAAGCTATAATGGCTGCTGCCGAAGAATCTCTTAAAGCATTCGGAATATCGGTCGCATCAAAATCCCAATAAGGCACCATATCCTTTGGCATATTTGGATGGTTTAAAATGAAATTAGCAATACCTTTCGCTTGATTTAAATAGCTCTGATTTTTGGTTTCTCTGAATGCTACAACATAACCATATAATCCCCACGCCTGACCACGAGCCCAAGCCGAATCATCTGCCGCGCCTTGATTGGTTATTTTTGCCTTCACGTCGCCTGTTTTTTCATCGTAAATAACTTCGTGATACGAACTAAAATCTTTTCTAAATTGATTTTGTATGGTTTTATCGGCATGATTAACAGCTATATTATAATAGGTGCTATCACCGCTATGTTGCGTTGCCCAAAACAGTAATTCTAAATTCATCATATTATCGATAATAACTACGAGATCCCCTTCTTTTCCTTTATTCCAAGAGGCATTATCCCATGAGCGAATCGCTTTTACCGTATCGTTATACCGAGTTGCCAAAGATTTGGCACTATTCATTAAAATGTTTTCATATTCAGGCTTTGGATGTAAACGTTGCGCGTTCCCAAAACTACAATACATCATAAAACCAAGATCGTGAGTGGTTGTGTTATATTGTTCTTTTTTTAAATCAAATAAAAGACTTTTCGATTCTTGCCTTAAAACAGGTTTGTTTAAGTCTTCTGTTAGATATAAAAGCGTACCCGGATAAAAACCACTGCACCACCAATCTGATGTGCTTATTTCTAAAGTGTTTTCGTGATAGGTTTTAGGAAAGCCATAATCTGGTAAGTGTGTCATTAAATACTGGTATTGACTTGCGGCATGGTTTAAAACAGTCTCCACTCTATTTTCAATTAAAGTTGTTTTTGAAGCACACGAACTAAATAGTTGAAGTGTAACTAATAAAACAATGACGTTTTTTCTCATGATGTGGTTAATTATTTTTTTATTTATACAATTTATTAAGATTCTTTACTTTTAGAACTCGCACCTTAGAAGCCTTTGTTTCAGCAACTCCTTCTCCATCTATTTGGATCACATTTTGAACAAAAACATCCAATTCTTTTTTACTATTCCACAAATTAATATCATAATTCGGCTCCCATTCCCCTACTGAAGTTTCACTTAAATCTTTCACATTCCACTCTGTCCTATTGTTTAAACTCGCGTATGCTAAAGACACTTTATTCTGTCTTTCTTCATCTCTAAAAAGCAGATTAATGTATGTTTGTTTATTGAAGTCATTAATAAAAATATCGGGTCTGGAAATTGGAATTTTTTTAGTCCCGCCGCCACCTAAAGTAAAGGTTGTTGTTCTAAATCCTGTATTTATTTTTTGCCATGCATTATCCTTTAAATACACGATTTGATATTGAGTAATATCATTCTCATTCCAATAGGACGCTATAAACGGATTACCATGAGCATCCGTACTCATAGCCGTTTGATTGATAAGATTACTGTTTTGGGGGATTTTCCAGGCCTGTTCTGCTGAAGCTAGTGTGATTGGTAAGTTATAACGCTCTCCAGTAGATTTCTCCCAAGTTACACCACCATCTTTGGATCGTGCGTAGCATATATCGTGATTAGTGGATACATCCCAAGTTTCTCTCCAAACCCAAGAAATATGAATAACGCCCTTTGTGTCTATGCAAGTTTGCCAATAAGCACTCCGTTTGTTTTCTCCGTCTATAAGGTTGTGTTGCAACTGCTTCCAGGTGTCTTTATTAACATCATAAGAATTCAAAACTAAATTTCCTCGACCTGATTGACCTGAACGGTAGCAAAATAATAAATTGCCATTGGGTAAATTATAAAATTCTGGATAAGTTACTTTATCTTCTAGCAAGCCCGTCATTTGCATTTCTGATCCCAGTTCTAACCCATAAGGTTTTACGCTTTTTACATACCTCAATTTAGTATCATGATGATTCCAACTAACGTGAACAAACCCGTTACCGTCTATAGCTATACTAATGCTATTATGTGCATCTTTAGTATGTCCTTTATAAGCTGATTTTAAAATCTCCCATTTTTTTGATTGTAATTTACGTTTGCCCAACACCAAATGACTATCCGCATCATAATATGCTACGAATTGATAATTCCCAGATGTTGTTAAAGCATTTTTTCTAAATTTAACCGTATTTATAGAATTGGCACTCCAGCCTTCTCCAACATAAGTATCTGTTATCTGTTTTGTACATGAGGTAACACTCAATAATAGAATGAATAATACTTTAGTATTTTTTAATTTCAAAAACGTTTTAAAGTTGTTCATTAAGAATTTTACAAAAAATTAATGATTAATTGTTTCTGACACTATTGGGTAAACTTCCGAAGTTTCACCTGTGTTTAAAACAAAATAATCTAACAACACACCAGCATCTACCGGATATACCTTTAAGGTTTGTTTTCCTTTGTTTTTTATTGGAGCTTGAATGTGTTTGATGGCTTTGTTACGCAGCACATTTTGTTTCCATTCATCACTTCTTCCTTTAGTTTTAAAATCTATTATTTTTATAGGTTCGTCATTCCATTGTACAGCAATTCTTATTTTCCCATCTGTATTTAAAGGATGGGTTGGCATGGCAACAATATCTATCATGGCTTTTTCCGTTATGGTTTCAGTAAAAAATTCATAAGATAAAACGGGAGCTTTTGGTTGGTCCAAAACAGATTTAGCACTTAAGGGTGATGCTTGCATGCTGCTTTTAGAATGTCCTAATCCTTTTAATTCTTTCCATGTTAAACCTTCTTTTTTTTCATTGTTCATAAAATTATTCGCATACACAATTGCCTTTCCGTTTTTTTCTACAATGCTGTTTTTAGGAACATTTACATAACTATCAGAAATATTAATTTGAAGGTTTTTTTCAAAACCTTCTGCTTTTATCTTTAATGTTACTGAATTTGGTTTTCCTGCTTTTTTCCAAAGATTCCAGTTGATTGACAACTGTATTCTACGCTCTAAATTCTTTTCATTTAACCGTCCTGATGTTTTGGTTGCTGTAATCCAATTTGGTAATGCATCAAACTTCCAATGCGCTTTATTTGCAGATTTTAAATAGATATCTATAAAGTGTGATAACGTCTCATTCACATAAAAAGTTGGCAATTTATCAATCCCTTCTCTTGTCTTCAACGTATCTTCTAAAGTGATTCCTATGACGTCTTTATCACTATTTTCTGCAAGATTTATTTCAGGGTTGTCAAAAACAGGCAATCGTCTTGGTTTCATATCCATTATACCTTGCCATTTTCCGTTATTCAATCCATTGTACTTTTTTGTTAAAGACACCATTTTATCATAGGCCTTTGCTGATAAATCTTTATAATGCGCTGCACTTTTTCGACCTTCTTGGGCATACGTCATCGCTTTGTCTCTGTACAGAAACTTTTTATTCATATTGGCAGCTCCTTCTACAGGATAACTAACCAATTGAATAAAACTACTTTTAAATTCTTTTGGCAATTGATTTTCTATTTTTTGTACTTGCTTTTCAATTGTTTGATAAGCATGGATACGTTGTTCAATTTCATCACCATTAGCCAAAGTATTATATGCCGTATTGTAAATAGGCGTTGTTTTTTCTGTTTGACTCCATCCCATAAACTCTGGTTTGCGTTCAAAAGCCAATTGATAATAGGTGTTTTTTATTTCAGCAATCTCACTTCCCAACTCATTTCCATAAATATCACTAAAAAATTGTTGTTGATGTGTGGACACATATTCTGATTTTTGAAATTGTTCTGCATCATAAGCCATGTCTAAAAACAACTGTGTATTATATTCTGCTGGTTTGATGTCTCCTACATTTAAAATCCAAATTTCTTTGTTGTTTAAGTTGTAAGCTTTCATCATTTCTTCTTGAATTAAATACGGATTGATAGCACTTAACCACAAATAATCATGAGGTCTTCCCCAATAAGACGCATGGTAATACACGCCTCCGCCACCAGCACGTTTTTGCTCATCTGCATTGCTTAATGCTCTTATATATCCGTAATTATCGTCTGTCCACACCAAGGTAATATCTTCAGGAACTTCTAACCCATTTTTATATAAATCCAAAACCTCTTTGTACACTGTAAAAGCTTGCGGCACATTTGCCGCCTCTGGATTAATGTACTTTTTTATCAATCCTCTCTGGTCTACAATCACCTCATTTAAAACAGCAATAGCCTCTTCTATGTTTTTTACACCTTCCATTCCACTATCGTGCACACCACGCATTCCAATGGTATAAATAGCATCAATATCTCTGGCTGCTTTTACTCTGTCTTTCCAATACTCATAGACATTGGTTTTGTTAGTTTTATAATTAAAACTCCCAAAAGATTTTTTATCCCATTCATCTACATTGTTCCGTAACATGGGTTCTGCATGAGAGCTTCCTAAAACAATATTGTACAACGCTGCCATTTTAGGATTTCCAGGATAATGAAAAAATGCCTTGGTACTTGGGTGCATGGCTGGCCAAATGGAATTCGCATTTAAACGCAATAGTAATTCAAAAATTTTAGCATAGGTTTTTGGACCAATATCTCCTGTTTCAGGTTCAAAGCTTTTTTCAGCCCAAGGTTGTAACCCCCAATCTTCATCATTTAAAAAGATACCTCTATATTTTACCGATGGCGCTTTACTATAATATTCTGGTTGATTTATTATCAGTTCCTTACTTTTTTTAACGGGCACATCTGCCCACCAATACCAAGGATTCACTCCAATTATTTTTGAAATATTAAACACGCCATAAGCTGTCCCTCTAGGGTTTGTTCCTGCAATAACAAAAGCTTTGTCGATGGTTTTAGTTGGATTTGTGATGGTTTTGTACAAATAACTTTCCCACTGATTTTTAAATCCTTCCTTAATATTCTTATCATCTATAAATTGATTGACCAAATCTGAATCCACACGACCAATAACAATTACATGTCCTTTGGCTTGTTTAATATCTGTAATTACTTTGGGTTTATAATTGGTTACTTTATAAATATCATCTGCTAGAAGATTGGCCGTTACAGAATCTAGAGCCGATGCGTTTTTGTCATACAAAATAATGGCTTCGCTTTTCGAACTATAAATTTCAAATACAACGTCCTTACTGTTTTGAAGGGTATCTGAATTTGCCATGCCTGAAATGGGCAGCAAAACAGTTACTAATAATAAAATTTTGTTTTTAATACTATTGATAATCATTTATTTTAATCTTTTGAACTTAAAATTACTTTTGCTGTTTTTAAACCTTTTCCGGAAACAGTCAATTCCATTTTTCCTGCTTCTTTTGTAGACTGTACTAGCACCACCAATTTACCACTAAATAATTTCATAATTGGTAAATGAAATTGTTCTAAAGATGTAGCATCGCCATTGCAAGCAGCCCTGTATCTCCCTTTTCCAGTTACCTTAAATTTTAATTGATTGGTCGCTATTGGACAAGGAATTCCAGCTTTATCGACAACAGAAACCTCTACATAAGACAAATCTTTTCCATCTGCTTTAATAATTTTTCGATCGGGACTCAGCACGAGTTGATCAGCTTTTCCTGCGGTTTTAATTTCCCTTTCGGCCACAGGTTTTCCTCCTTTATTAAAAGCAACAACTTTTACCGTTCCAGGTTCGTACTTAACATCCATCCACATTAAACGATATCTAGTTTGTGGGGTGTCTTTATTCTTTTTTTGAATTCCCTTACTTTTCCCATTAATAAATAGTTCTGCACTATCGTAATTGGTGTATACAAAAACAGGTGTTATTTCACCTTCTCGTCCCTCCCAATTCCAATGCGGTAAAACATGTAAGGTTTCTTCTTTTTTATTCCAACGGCATCTATATAAATAATATCTATCTTTTGGTAAGCCAGCTAAATCTGAAATACCAAAATACGAACTCCTTGAAGGCCAATAATTATCGTAGGGCGTAGGTTCTCCTAAATAATCGAAACCTGTCCATACAAATTCGCCTATCACCCAATCTTTGTCATCCTGTAAAACAAAATCTTCATCGGGCACATTAGACCAGCTACAGGCTTCTAAATCGTAAGATGAACTCTGCAAATCTGGATATTGCTTTCCTTTTCCTTGAACTACGGGAAATTTATATATTCCACGAGAACTTACTGTCGAGGCGGTTTCCGAACCTAAAATCATGCCTTGTGGAAATTTCTCATAAGCTTCTTCGTATAAATGCACGCGGTAATTTAAACCCAGCACATCCAAAAGTGACGCAAAACCCGATTCCATAACGGCCTTTACTTGATCCATACCTACAGTTACAGGTCGTGTGGGATCTTCACGATGAAAAATATCTTGCAATTTTTTAGCACGCTTTAGGCCTTCTGCCCCCCATTGATCTGGTACTTCGTTGCCCGAACTCCACATGACAATACTAGGATGGTTTCGTGTGGCATGCACTAAGTTCACAATATCTTTTTCTGCATAGTCATCGAAAAACCGATGGTATCCATTTTTCATTTTTGGTTTTTTCCACTCATCAAAACTTTCAGCTAAAAACAAAAACCCCATTTCATCACATAATTCCAATTGCTCTAAAGATGGCATATTGTGAGAACTTCGAATCGCATTTGCTCCCATATCTTTAAGAATTGTTAACTGCCTACGTAGCGCTGCTTTATTAATGGCCGTACCTAACTGGCCTAAATCGTGATGTAAACACACCCCTTTAAATTTGGTAGTTTTTCCATTTAATTGAAACCCGTTTTCGGCTGTATACTTAATATCTCGAATTCCAAAACGCGTTGTTAATTCATCTTTTAATTCATCGTCAACATAAACCTGAGACACAACTGTATATAAATATGGAGTTTCTGGGCTCCATAATTTAGGGTGTTCTACTTTTAAATTTTGATCAAATGATTTTCCAAATTGTGTAGTAGAACTATTAGTCGTTACCCATTTTTTATCGGCATCATAAATAGTCGTTTTTAAGGTTATTTTTTCTCCTGAAACCTGTGTCTTGACATTAACACGAGCCAACTTATCACTAACCAAAGGAGTGGTAATAAAGGTACCCCATTGGTCGATACTTTCCTTATTTTTTACTATTAGAGATACATTTCTATAAATCCCTGCTCCTGGATACCAACGTGAAGAAAACTCAGGATTTGATGCTTTTACTGCTAATGTGTTTTTTCCTTTTTTTAAAGCATTAGAAATATCAAAATAAAAATAGCTATAACCATATTTCCACTCTCCAATTTTTTCACCGTTTAAATAGATCTCAGGCTCACTCATTACGCCTTCAAAAAGTAAAATAACGGTCTTCCCTGTCTCGAAACTAGGAACTTCAAATGTATTTCTATACCAAGCTGTACCTATAAATGGTAAAGAACCTGTTCTACCGGTCTTCTCTGTTGCCTCTTTTTCATTATTCTGAGAAATAGCAATATTTTGCTTATCAATGTCTTTATCAAAAGGTCCGTAAATAGCCCAATCGTGTGGCACAGTTACTTGTTCCCATTTTGAATCGTCAAACTGTACTTTAAAGGCATCTGAAGACTTTCCTTTTTTAAAAGCCCATCCCTCTTCTAACACCTGCACCGTTCGATTTTGTGCTAGTAATTGAAAGGTAACCACACACATACTACATATTAAAAACAGATGCCTTGTTACTCCTGTCATATTCTAATTTTTGAGGAATAAATATTTTTTATTCTTAAGTATTCTTTATTAACTCCCTGCTATTGAGTCGATAAAATCATCTTAGAATAAAGGTGAATACATACAGGAAATTAATTTAAGGTATCTAACTTTTATTTAATCAATTTATCGTTCACATAAACATTCTTAAATGAAATACCATCCACTAAATTCTTATTAATAGAAGCATCTTTAGATATGATCTTAGAATCTTCGAAGGTGAAATCATTAAGCTTAATGTTATCATACTCGTCTACTGCAAAAAAACGATCGCAATTTAAATTCAAGTTTTTTAATGTAATGTTTGATCCTGTCGAAAGTGGTGGATCTTTTCTTCCTTTTAAATCAAAAAACTGGCTCCATTGATATACAACTAACCCGCGCTTTACCTTCCCTTTTATATTATCTAAGGTAATATATTCATAATGTTGTGGGGTATCTGGTCGCATTTTAAGCCAAAGTAAACGCGAAGGCCCATCGACTTTACAATTACGAAAAATAACATTTCGATTATGAATAGATTCGCTTCCATTTGTTAATGCAGAATGGCAATATCCAAATTCACAATCTTCTATAATAATATTAGTGTTTTCACCATTCCCTTCTTGTGTGTCTGCCCAAGGGCCTTTCCCTCCTTTTAACGCTATGGCATCATCATTTACAGACATATAACATCCTTTTATTAACACATTTGAACAGACATCAATATCAATAGCATCTGTACTTGGTGCTTTTACGGGCTGATATGGCGAATAAATGTACAGATCTAACAATTTAATATTGTTGCATTGGTAATAATGACTAGTCCAGAACCCTGCATTGATTAATTTTACATCTTGAAGTTGAACATTATTCGATTTCCAAATAAAAACCAATCTAGGTCTTGAGACTTCTAGATTTGTACACTTTGGATTAACTTTTCGTCGTTCCCAAAATGCTTTCCAATAATTTAGCCCATTTCCGTTAATAGTTCCGTGACCTGAAATAGTAAAACCATCAACTCCATAAGCGTTTACTAATGCTGGAAAATAATCTAAATTTTGACCTTCCATTCTCGACGGCATAATTGGGTAATTTGAGATATCATCAGATCCTTTTAAAACTCCGGCTTTATCCACATATAAATGTGTTTTAGGTTTAAAAAATAATGCTCCACTTAAAAACACTCCTTTAGGAATAACAATTACACCTCCTCCATTTTTTGCTGCCTGATCAATAACATTTTGAATTTTAACGGTTTGGACTATTGTACTGTCGTTTACAACACCATAATCCGTAATTTTATATTGCTTGCCTAAATTTTTTAGTTGAATTTTAGATGTGTCTCTAAACCAATCTGGAATTGCTGTTCCATCAGGAAATACATCTTTGCTATCTTGCGCATTTGAAATCGAAATACATCCGATAATACAAATAATACATTTTAAAATAGTTTTCATACTGTTTACTTTTAATTATGTTTAAGTTTAAAATTTTATAATCCTTACCAATTATTCTTTGGTTATTTCAATAAATCCAATAACATGTTCATGATGACTATGTTCTTCCTCTGCTAAGTCGACAACAACATTTTTTAAATGAATATTTTCTACAGGTAATTCTTCCTGCCCTAAAATTCGAGACACATATTTTACGTGACCAGCTCTAATATTCTCTAGAAAAACATTTTTAATAGGCGTAAGTTTACGCTCTATAGTTGGTACTAAATCTCGCCATTGGTATAAAACATCTGTTTCTATTCCTAATACTCCATTTTTCATAGCTCCAGACTTTATATTACTAACAAATATATTTTTAACATATCCTCCACGTCTTTCATTCGTTTTAATAAATACTAAATGATACATATTTGCATCCTCTACAACTTCACAATTATCGACAAATACGTTTTCTATCCCCCCTGAAAGTTCACTACCAATTGCCAATAATTGATGTCCATTCTTAACTACACAATTACGCATAACAATATTTTTTGAAGGTGTATGTAAACGCCAAGCATCTTGATTTCTACCAGATTTTACAGCAATAGCATCATCTCCTTGATCGAAAACACAATTTTCAATTAATACATTCTGACTCATTTCGGGATCTACACCGTCGTTATTATGACCATGGGCATATACATTAACGTTTCTAATAACAACATCTTGAGATAGATAGGGATGAATCGTCCAAAATGGGCTATTTGTAATTGTAATACCTTCAATTAAAATATGCTTACTTCTATTGAATTGAATAAATTGTGGACGAAAATGAGCTGTACCATTTACCATTTGTCGTTTAATAACTGGGCTATTATTTGCAGCTAAATTGTAAAGTATTTTAAGGTTTTGCATATGACCTTCTGGTCTTGCATACCATTTTTCCCAAACATCTAATTTAGCTTTAATTTCACCATCACCTGTAATTGCGATATTCTCGCAATTGTATGCATAAATTAATGGTGAATAATTATAGCACTCCATTCCTTCCCATGTTGTATGTACAACAGGCAAATAATCTTGAGGATCTTCTGAAAAAAGTAAGGTTGCCCCCTTTTCCAAATGTAAATTCACATTACTTTTAAGCTGTATTTTTTTTGTTAACCATTCTCCCTTAGGAATAATAACAGTTCCTCCTTCATTTTTATTTGCTAAATCTATGGCCTCATGTATGGCGTTATAATTTTTATTTTTATCCTCTGGTATTGCTCCAAAATCGGTAATATTATATTGTTTTGTTTTCCTAAAGTCCGGAATTTTTATGCCAGGCATCACGAATGGAGCTTTAACATCAATCGTATTAAAAGTTAAAACTCTATTAGACAGATCTTCTGAATTCCTTTTACATCCTACTAATAAGATGACGGTAAGAATTACGAGGTTATTTATTAGATTTTTCATTTTATATATTTTTGTTCTAACTAGGCCTTTTAATTATTTTAAACCAACATTCACGGTTTTATCATCTTTTAAAAACTGATTAATTAAAAGATTCTTAAGTTTTAAAGTTAAACTTGAATCTCTATTAATTATATTGTGTTTTTCTTCAGGATCAACTTCTATATTGTATAACTGGTAGGTTGGCAAAGAGTTATCTTTATATCTATTTCTGATAATTTTCCAAGGTTTATGAATTAAACTTTCTTGGATATGTCCTCTTATATAGATATCATGAGTGGTTTCTCTATTCATGTTCTTTATAGACTCCCAAACATTCTCACCTTCTACTTGTTTAGGAATATCTGCATGTATCAGCCCAAGTAAAGAAGGCATTATATCTGAAACAGATATATAATTATAGTTTTTTTGATGTTTTAATTTATTTTTCCAGTACACTACAGCAGGAATTCTAATAGCTCCTTCGTAATTTGAACCTTTCCAATCTCTAAATGGAAAATTACTTCCTAAAACAGGATTAGGGCCATGCACACCATTATATTGTGTTGTAGGGTACCAGTTTTCCATTGCACCATTATCGCTAATGAAAATAATCACTGTGTTTTCATCGAGATTTTGTTTTTGTAAAGTTTCTAAAACTAAACCAATACTAAAATCCATGTGAGACATTGCTGCTGCAAAATCTCTTCGTGAGTTATTCTCTATCGTTTCTAAATAAGGCAATTTCCATTTTTCCTCTTCCTGAAGAGGGAAATGTGGAGCACTATAAGCCAATTGTACATAAAAACCTTTGGTTGTATCCCTTTCTTCTGTAATCCATCGAATAAAATCATTGGTCAATAAATCTGTTGTATGTCCATTTTCTTCTAAAAATTTGCCATTTCTATGCCAACTTAAATCACCATTTTTATAATGATGTGTATACTGATCTATTTGGCCATGTAAAAACCCATATGAATAGTCAAACCCAAATGTATTTGGACCATTTAAGGCATTTAAACCTAGATGCCATTTGCCAAATAATGCATTCTGATAATTACTTTTCTTTAAAACCTGAGGTAAGGTTATAATAGAATCTGGAAGTGTTTTTTTACTTTTCCCACTAATAGGAGAGACAACCCCTATTCTACTTGAAGGCATACCTGTTAATAATGACACTCTAGAAGGAGAACACGTGGGATTTGTATAAAACCGTTGCAGTTGAACCCCATGGCTAGCTAACCAATCGATATGTGGTGTTTTAATAACTGAACCATTATACCCAACATCGTTCCAACCAGCATCATCTGCAATAATTATCAAAAAATTGGGAGTATTATTTTGTGTGATATTTCGATCGGTATTTTTACAATTGAAAAGAGAAGCCATTATGAATAAAATATACCCAAAATGCAGCACTCTATTTTTAAAATTCCTCATATATCAATAATTTTAAATCTATTTCAACCTTAGAATATTGAAGTTTCTAAATTTATCAAAGTAAAAAACAAACGCTATTATAAAAATTATAATAGCGTTTGCCGTTTTAAAAAACACAATTATTAACTATTATAAATTAATAACCTGGATTTTGCATTTGGTTTCTTTCGTCTGGAGGCAACAAATTTCCTCCTACTGTTACCGATTCTAAATAGCTTTGAGGTATCGGTCTTAATGCATGATGTTGATCAACATTAGGAGCTGCTTCTGGATTGAATGCTTTTGCTCTACTAACTAATGTATTTGTTCGTGCTAAATCTACCCAACGATGGAATTCCCCCATCAGCTCTCGAGCTCTTTCATTTAGAACAAAATGAATAAACATTTCTGGTTTTGAAGATACTCCTGGAGGATATAATTCTCCTGCAGACTCCTGAGTACCAGGTGTAAAATATGCTTCTGTTGCTTGCATTGCGCTAAGAGTACTTGTTTCGTCTCCTTCTGCAACCTGTTCTGCTAAATAATAAACAGAACTTCTAGCTTCCCCTTCTTTAAAAGCCGCTCTACTCCTTATTTGATTAATATAGTTTAAAGCTGTACCATAATCACCCATTCTACCATATGCCTCTGCGGCAATCAAATATGTCTCTCCAAGACGTGCTAAGATCCCATCTCTGGTTCCTTTTGCATCATTAAAAGATGTACGAAAAGGGTCTCTATATTTAGATAATGAAGGATAAGTACTTACATCGTAATCCGTTCCTTCCGAATCATTTGTATATCTTACTAGCATAAGAGGGGCAAAGGAATCCTTGTATTCAGGCGTAAACCTATTATCTTCTTCATCATTTATTAACATAACAATAGCAGTATCCCCTATTCCAAACTTAGGTTGACCAACTAGACTTGGGTCTGGTGCATTTGTAGCAGACCAATTAGGAATACCATTGGTATTTACAGCAGTATAACTTGTTTGAAAACTCTTATAAAAACGAGAATCGTTTTTTCTATCAAATACATCTAGAGCAAAATCTGTAGGTTTTAAACGTTGAAATTCTCTACCATCATAAAGGTTTCTTGTCATTCCAGGGAAATTTCTATATACCGATAAAAAATACATATGTGTTTGGTTACCATAGCGTCCCAATAATGCTTGTGTATCATCGAATTGTGATGATAAAATAATTTCACTTAAAGTTTCATTTGGTCCATTAACACTTGTATAGTTAAATATATCGTTATAGTCTGGGGCCAATGTGCGGCTAGAAATCACCATTTCTGCAAACTTTGCAGCGTTCTCCAAATCTGTAGATTGTGTCAAATCTGCATTTTGTTCGCTAGCTCTATTTAAATATACTTTGGCTAAAAAATGTTGAGCTGCAGTTTTTGTAATGCGACCTACTTGACCAGGTGTTGCTGGAAGCAATTCCTCTGCACGTGTTAAATCTTCTATTATTAGGTTAAAAACATCTTCCTTGCTTGCTCTAGGAAACTCTGCCGTATCTTCCGATATAGGTGATGTTGTTATTGGAACTCCTCCAAATTGTTCAATCAATTTTAAATAATCGAACCCTCTTAAAAAGTATACTTCTCCTAAACGAGTTTTCATTAGTTCTTCATCTAATGGATCCCCTAAAACCACTGGAATATTTTGAATACCAATATTACATAAGTTTATTTGAGCATACATATTATCCCAAAGAGGAGCTAAATTTCTTGTTTCCAAAGGATCTAAAACAGGAGAATATGTATTCCATTGTACATGGTCTCTACCTCCTCCATTTGTAAATTCGTCTGTTCCATAATTTGTTAAGGTATATGACCATTCGTAATTATGATGGTAACGTAAGCCTTCGTATGCTCCATTAACCAACTCTTCTATTCCTTCTTTAGTATCGTAACGCTCTTGGGTTAGCGTAGAAACCATTTCTTCCTCTAAAAAGTCGCTACATGACGATAATAATCCTGTAACACTAATTAATGTTATTATTAATATTTTTTTCATTGTTTTTTTTATTAAAATATTAAACTTAATCCTAATACAAAACTTGTTGGAGCACCATCACTATCTATAAAATCCGTTTTAGAATACAACCAAGGGTTGTTAGCTTGAGCATAAATTTTAAATTTTGTCATCCCTAAATTATCTAGTACTTGATCTGGCATATAATATCCTAAAGAAAGGTTTCTCAGTTTTACAAAAGATCCGTCTTGATAATTCATTGCACTATAATGTACTGGTTGCCCTCCGTTATTAAAATCTGCGATAGGATATTCGTTTGTTGGATTATCTGGTCTCCAATAATCTACCTTTCTACTAGCATAGCGGCCTTGCATATCTACTGCTCCCCCTGATACCGTATGCCCCCATCTAGAGAATAAAAACACATAAAGCTCGAAGTTTTTATAGGTAAAAGTATTTTGTAAACCTGCAATCCATTTAGGGTTTGCCTGTCCAATAATTTTCTGATCTTCGTTAGCGTCAATTTTATTATCGCCATTTATATCTCTAACTTTTATATCTCCAGCCTTGTAATCGTGTCCGTTAGCGTTGAACAATGCCATTTCTTCGGCATCGTCTAGTTGCCATATACCTGTTTTTTCGTAATCGTAGTATACACTAATAGGCTGCCCAATAAACCAACGGTTAACTAAATCATCTTCCCCAGTCACCAAGCTTACAATTTCTTCTTTATTTTTAGTAAAAGTAAAGTCTGTAGACCAAGTAAAATCTTTAGAATCAACGTTTATAGAGGATAACGCAATTTCAATACCGCTGTTTTTTGTTTCACCAGCATTTACAGTAATATTACCATAACCAGTAACCGAATTTGGACGCTTGTCTAATAAAATATCTTTAGTATCAGCACTGTAGTAATCGATAGACCCTGTTAATCTGTTTTTGAAGAATCCAAAATCCAACCCAAAATTAAACGAGCTTGTCTTTTCCCATCCTAAGGTTCTATTTGGTATAGAGCCTCTATTGGCTTCTGAGGCTTTTGGATCTCCTGTAATGTAACCTTTTGCAGGATCACTACCAAACACATAAGCCGACGATTGTAATGCTCCAGATGTACCATATGGATCTACCGCTTGGTTACCAACTGTACCATAACCACCTCTTAATGCCAATTGACTAATCCATGAAACATCTTGAAGGAAGATTTCTTCATCTAGTTTCCATTTCAATGCTACAGAAGGAAAGAAGTCCCATTTATGTCCTTGACTTAACACTGAGGACCCATCTGAACGTCCTGTAACAGTTACAATATATTTATCTTTAAAGGCATAATTAACACGGGCCATGTAAGATAATAAAGTTTGTTTACTATATCCAGAACCCCAACCGTCTAGAGCTCCTCTGTTTGTAGAACCTAAGTTATACCATAGTTGACTATCGTAAGGTAAATCAGATGCTACCATACTAGAAGATTCATTTTGGATCGCAGACGAACTTTGTAATAATGTTACCCCTAAACGATGATTTTCATTAAAAGTTTTATCGTAGGTTAGTAAATTCTCTAAGGTCCAAGATAAATTTCTCCCCTCATCTGACCTAGCATAATTTGTTGAAGAAGGAGCACCACCTCCTCTTAAACTAGAATCTGCTGTTTGGAACTGTCCGTTCTTATACGTTCTAATATCTGGTCCAAAAATGGTTTTAAAATTAAGACCTTCAATTATTCTAAAATTAGCAAAGAAACTTCCAAAAACTCTTAAATTTGTTCGCTCATTAATAACTTCTTCAAAATCCCTAATTGGATTTACAATATTTGTATCAGCTCCTGGATTGAAAATAAAATTTCCATCAGCATCATACGGCACAGCAAAAGGTAATTGTCCTCGAGCTTTAGCATATAAATTGCCAGCACCTCTCGAGCCTCCTTCTACATATCCATAGTCTTGTACACTATATAATGTATTTAAAGTACCTCCCATGGTAAACCATTCCGTAGCTTTAAGTTCAGCACTTACTAACCCTGTATATTTAGTATACTCTTGGCCTTTTACAGCTCCCGTTTGATGTAAATAACCTCCAGACACAAAGGCTTTAAGTTTTTCTGTACCTCCACTTGCACTTAAATTATATTGCTCGGTTATCCCTGTTTGTGTAACGTAATCTGCCCAATCCGTGGTACGCACATTAGATTCATCATAAATAGGATTTCCATTTTGATCTAATTGTGGAATCAAATTATCCTTATCTACCCATGTGTATCCTGCTGCGATACTCTCCCAAGCCGAAGCGTCTTGTCCAAAATATTGAAAATCTTTTACTGGGTCTGCATAATTCATAACATTACCGTCTGCATCATTGTACAAACCTGCTGTTCGTAAAGCATCTCTTCTATATTTAGCGTATTCACCTCCGTTGAAATAATCGGCTTTATCATAGATTTCTTCAAAAGACACTGAGTTTTCAAAATTAATTTGCATTTTTCCACCACTTCCTCTTTTTGTAGTCACCAATACCACACCATTTGAACCTCGTGATCCATAAATAGCTGTAGCCGATGCGTCCTTTAGAATTTCAATCGATTCAATATCATTTGTGTTTAACATTTCCAAACCACCTGTTTGCAATGGTACCCCGTCTACAACATATAGTGGACCATTACCTCCGGAAATAGATCTATTTCCTCGAATTCGAATACTTCCGACTTCTCCTGGACGCGCATTAGAGGTAATATCTACCCCTGCAGCTTTTCCTTGCACACCTTGTAAAGCATTACTAGTTGGCTGAATGACTAATTCCTCTGAGGAAACTGAAGAAATGGCTCCTGTAATATCACTTTTTTTCTGTGTTCCATAACCAACAACCAATACTTCTTCCAAAACAGCAGTATCAGGATTCAGTACAACATCCAGTACATTAGAAGAACCTACATTTTTTTCAACTGTTAGAAATCCAACGTAAGAAAATACCAATGTTTCACCTGCTAATGCAGAAATTTCATAGTTTCCATCAAAATCGGAAACTGTTCCTTTTGTGGTACCTTTTAGTATCACATTAACTCCCGGTATAGGCATACCTGAGTCATCAATTATTGTTCCTTGTATTACCTTGGTTTGAGCATAACTGGCGCTCGATAATAAAGAAAAAACAAATACCAATAAATAAATTAGTTTTCTTCTCATATTAATAAAATAGTTAGATGTTTATTTACCCAAATATATATTATAGACAAAATGATACCATCCTGTGCTTACCTGAACTTTCTACTTTTTACTAGAAAAAATAAACATAAACACCTACAAAACAAATGATTAAAAAATTAACAAATAATTAATATTTTTTTATTGAATTTAAAACTTTCCTTATTTACTTATCTTACTATTTACAGAACAGCAATTAATTGCTAATTGATTAATAAATTATGATTTTCACTTAAACAAAAAGCCAACTCACTAAAAACGAAATAAATACCTAAATTATCACAACCATTTAACTCATAGTACAGGATGCTACAGGATACAAGTACATTTGAAATAATCTAATTTTAAAACTGTTTAGAAGTCATTTATCTAGTAAATATTATTTATGAAACTCCAATCCCAGATAGTTTTTAACTTTTTTTTAATAGCAGTTTTTTTGGGTTGTAAAACAGAACAAAAAAAAGGTGTAGATATTTCAGGTAAACTTCCGTTTTTAGAAACGGGAAGCTTAGACGCAATGCCTGCCATTTGGATTGATAAAGTCACAAAACATAGAATAAGAAAGCTTACAAACAGAATCGGTACAAACCGTAGTTTTTACTTCCACAATAATCCTTTCCTAAAATCTAAAGATGGTAATACCGATTTAATGATTTTTTATGGCGGCAACGGAAATGCTAAACATTTATACACAGTAAACTTAGAAACGCAGGAAACAGAACAAATCACCAATAAGCCAGGGAATAAATATGGTGAAATTCTTGGAGTCCAAACAAGAAAAGTATATTACACCATAAACGATAGTATTTTTGCCACGCATATTGATACAAAAAAAAATGAATTCATTTATAAATTTCCAGATAGCGTAAGAGGTTCGGTGGTTACCTTAAATGCTTCAGAAAATTTGTTAGCAGGTACAATTATTAGTAAAAAGGAAGACGACTTACTTCGAAAAACTTTAGACGGTAACGGCAATTTCGATAAAATATATGAAGCCAAATCAGAACGCACTTTAGTAACTATTAATATAGAAACCAAACAAATGCAGCCTATTTATAAAGAACGGGCCTGGCTAAATCATTTACAGTTTTCACCAACCAATCCAGATCTATTAATGTATTGCCACGAGGGTCCATGGCATAAAGTAGATAGAATTTGGAATATTAACATTAAAACCAAGGAAAAGCAACTCATCCATAAAAGAACGGTAGATCGTGAAATAGCAGGCCATGAATTTTTTAGTCCTGATGGTAATACCATTTGGTTCGACCTTCAAATTCCAAGAGGAGAAACTTTTTATGTAGCAGGTAAACATTTGGATACAGTTGATGAAACACAGTACGGTTTAAAAAGAGATGAATGGTCTATACATTATAATATATCACCAGATTTAAAAACATTTGCTGGAGACGGCGGCGATGAAAGTCAGGTAGCACATGCCAAAGATGGTAAATGGTTATACCACTTCACTCCTACTAAAGATTCATTGGTTTCTGAAAAATTGGTAAACATGGCACATCATGATTATAATCTCGAACCTAACGTTCATTTTTCACCTGATGGTAAATGGGTTATTTTTAGAGCTAATTTTGAAAGCAACACACAAATTTATGCCGTTGAATTGAAAAAATCTAACATTTAAACATGATAAAACATACCTATATCATTGTATTTCTAACAGCTATTATTGTTACATCTTGTACTATAAAAGCCCAAAATGAACAGAAAAACAAAGAAGCTTGGCCAAACATTAAAAACACTTCTAAACCCTGGACCCGTTGGTGGTGGATGGGTAGCGCTGTAGACAAACCCAACATTAAAGACAATTTAATCAAACTCCACAAAGTTGGTATAGGAGGCGTAGAAATAGCGCCCATATATGGGGTTAAAGGGGAAGAAGATCATTTTATAGATTATCTATCTCCAAAATGGATGGAAATGCTAGATTACACCATTAAAATTGCAGATAGTTTAAACATGCAAGTAGACTTAACTTTAGGAACGGGTTGGCCTTATGGTGGGCCACAAGTTACACCTGAATTTGCGGCTACAAAACTGATATCCCAAAAATATAATGTAAAAAAAGGAGCAATATTTAACAAAACCATTGTTGTTGAAAATCCGAAAGAAAAACAACCTGCCAAATTACTTTATGTGTTAGCATATGGCGAAAACGGCACCTACCACAATTTGACAAAGCAAGTTGAGAATCAGCAATTAAATTGGACGCCAACAGATTCTAATTACGACATATATGCTATTTTTGAAGGTAAAACTGGCCAGAAAGTAAAACGCGCCGCACCGGGTGGTGATGGCTTTACCTTAGATCATTATTCCAAAGCCGCTTTAAACGCTTATGTAAAACCATTCGATACGGCTTTGGTGGGCTTTAATGGAAAAATCAGATCCATTTTCAACGATAGTTTCGAGGTGTACGGTACCAATTTTACACCTAACTTTTTTGAAGCTTTTCAAAACTTACGCGGTTACGACTTAAAGCCCTATATTAATCTGTTATTGAAAGAAGCAGACGATCCAATAGCAAACCGTATTAAAAGTGATTATCGCGAAACGCTATCGGATTTATTGTTGCACGATTTTGATGAACCTTGGACAAATTGGGCACATAAACATAATTTTAAATCCAGATTGCAGGCTCATGGCTCCCCTGGTAATTTAATAGATATGTATGCGGCTGCCGATATTCCAGAATGCGAAACCTTCGGTTCTATGCCTTACGATATTCCGGGATTCCGCAGAGAACAAGAAGACATCCGCGAAGGTGATGCCGATCCCGTAATGCTTAAATTCTCTTCCTCTGCAGCACATATTGCAGGCAAACCTTTAACCTCGTCTGAAACGTTTACTTGGTTAAGAGATCATTTTAAAGTAGCGCTTTCGCAATGTAAACCAGAGTTAGAAGATTTATTTTTAAACGGTATCAACCACGTGTTTTTACACGGTACCACCTACTCGCCAGACCGCGCTGCTTGGCCGGGATGGAAATTCTACGCTTCAACAAACTTCAATCCGAACCTTACAATTGGCGAAGATGAATCGGAATTATTTAGTTATATCGCCAATTGTCAATCGTTTTTACAATCGGGACAAGCCGATAATGACGTCTTGCTGTACTGGCCTATTTACGATGTTTGGGACGATTATTTGAAAGGCACCTTATTTTTTCAGTTTAAAATTCACTCTTTGGATGAATGGTTACACGACACGCCGTTTTACAAAACCACAACCAACTTAATGCAACAAGGCTATTCCTTGGATTTTATTTCGGATAATTTTATTGCCCAAGCTAAAGTTGAAAATGGCCATATTATCGTACCCGGCGGACAATATAAATCTTTAGTGATTCCGCACTGCGACAACATGCCCTTGAAAACATTGAAGAAATTAATGGAATTACAAAAACAAGGCGCTTCCATCATTTTTGAAAACAAACCAAAATCGGTGCCTGGTAATTTCAATTTAGAGCAACAAAATAATGAATTGCAAACCGTAGCTAAAACCATTACAACAAGTAGTGATGTGTTTTCCGATTTAGCAAAAGCAAATATTCACCCGGAAACTTTAGTAAATACTGGACTTAAATACATAAAACGTGCGGTTGATGGCGAGACCATTTATTATCTTGTTAATCACACAGCCAAGCCGGTTAACAGCTTTATTCCGATAAACAGCAGCAACAAAGATGTGATTATTTTCGATCCGTTAACGCGACATTTCGGAAAGGCTGCAACAAAAAACAGCGACAACAAAACTTTGGTTAAAGTCCAAATTGAACCAGGACAATCGCTATTCTTAAAAACAGAAACAAATAGCTCCATTGCCGACTGGCAGTATTTTGAAACCGAAAAAGAAACCTATCCTATTTCAGGAACTTGGAAACTCGAATTTATAAAAGGTGGTCCAAAACTACCGCAAGCCACCGAAATTTTAGATTTAGTTTCCTGGACGACTTTAGATCCGGAATACGAAGCATTTTCAGGAACTGCAAAATACAGTATCAACTTTAAAAATCCTGATACTGCCATTAAACATTGGCAACTTCATTTAGGCGATGTTAGAGAAAGTGCTAAAGTCTGGCTTAATGGCAAACTTGTAGGAACGGCTTGGTCGGTGCCTTATCAATTAAAATTGGATAATTTACAAGCTGGCGACAATCAATTAACCATAGAAGTAACCAACCTCGCGGCCAATCGCATTAGAGCCAAAGAAATGCGTGGCGAGGAATGGAAAAATTTCTACGAAATCAATATGGTCGATAAAGACTATCAAAAATTCGATGCGACTAAATGGAAGCCAATGCCTTCTGGTTTATTGAATCCTATAACATTAACACCCTTAAAACTTATAACACATGAAAAATAAAATCCTTTGTATTTGCCTAACTCTGGCAAGCTTTTCGTCGGTATTTGCTCAAGACTTACCCGACCGAAAAGCCGTATTAGAAACCATGATTTTAACCAACGATTACTTTATGAAAAAGTGGCCCGATGTTGGTAAAACTATCGTCACTAATAAAGAACGCCCAAGTAACATCTGGACGCGCGGCGTGTATTACGAAGGTTTAATGGCCTTGTACAATATTTGGCCAAAAGAAGAATACTATCAATACGCATATGACTGGTCCGAATTTCATAAATGGAATTTTAGATACGGAGCAGCAAACCGCAATGCAGACGATTATTGTGCGGCACAAACCTATATCGATTTATACAATTTAACGCCTGATCCTAAAATGCTAAAAAGCACCAGAGCCTGTATGAACATGTTGTTAAATACACCTCAAAATGACGATTGGTGGTGGATTGACGCTTTACAAATGGGCATGCCTGTTTTTGCGAAAATGGGCGTGTTGGAAAACGATAATCGCTATTACGAAAAAATGTACGACATGTACATGTATACCCGCGATAAACATGGCGAAAAAGGCCTTTACAACCCAAAAGATGGTTTATGGTGGCGCGATGCCGATTTCGATCCGCCTTACACCGAACCAAATGGTGAAGATTCGTATTGGAGTCGCGGTAATGGTTGGGTAATCGCAGCTTTGGCGCGCGTATTAAACATTATGCCAGAAGATGCGCCACATCGCGACCAGTACATTAAAGATTTTAAAGCAATGGCCGAAGCCTTAGTGCCAATTCAGCGAAAAGATGGTTTTTGGAATGTTAGCTTACACGACCCAAAACATTTTGGCGGTAAAGAAACTTCGGGAACAGCACTGTTCGTCTATGCGATGGCTTATGGTGTAAACACAGGCATTTTAGATCGCGACACTTACTTGCCTGTACTTTTAAAAGGTTGGAATGCGATGGTTAAGGAAGCGGTTCATAAAAACGGATTCTTAGGTTGGTTACAATCTACTGGTAAAGAACCAAAAGATGGTCAGCCGTTGTCTTACGACAAAGTTCCAGATTTTGAAGATTACGGTTTAGGTTGCTTCTTATTAGCCGGTACCGAAGTTTATAGATTGGAAGAAAAATAATTATACCTAATTAGACAGCTTGCCTTTTGTAACTTTTAAATAACTAACGCGGAGTCGAGACAGCAAATTAATTTTTTAACACATTCACGACTCCGCGTTTTTTCATTATTAATCCATCAGTATTCCAATAATTGCCAACACATTAAGAATTCATCTAAATGAAACCAACAACCAAACTAACAGCATTACATCTTATTTTAATCTGCCTTTCCCTCCAAATGTACGGTCAAAAAAGACAAGGCATAGAAGAGAAAGATTATACCGCTTATTTATTCACCTATTTTACAGGAAATAAACAATCGCAGGAACAAATTCACTTTGCTGTAAGTCAGGATGGTTATCATTTTAAGGCACTAAATAATAATCAACCGGTTATCAATTCGGAAACCATTAGCTCCAGTGGCGGTGTACGAGATCCACATATTTTAAGATCCGAAGATGGCAAAACATTTTATATGGTTGCTACCGATATGGTGACTTCTAAAGGTTGGGATTCTAACAGGGCTTTTGTTATGCTCAAATCGACCGATTTAATTCATTGGACACATTCGGTCATTCACATCCCGAAAAAATACGGCGGCCATGAGGATTTAAAACGTGTTTGGGCACCACAAACCGTGTTCGATCACGAAGCAAAAAAATACCTGATATATTGGTCTATGAAGCACGGCGATGCTAACGACATTATTTATTACGCTTACACCAACGACGATTTTACCGATATTATTGGCGAGCCTAAACCTCTTTTCATTCCTAAATCGGGAGATTTCTGTATCGATGGCGATATCATTTTTAAAGATGATATTTATTATATGTATTACAAAACCGGAACGCTGGACAATAACGGTTTACGAATGGCTAAAACACGTTCGCTAACCAGTAATAACTGGATAGAATTCAACGATTTTGTTGAAAGCACTAAAGAGGATGTGGAAGGCTCTGGTTTATTCAAACTGAATAATTCTGAAGACTATATTTTAATGTACGATGTGTACCGTAAACACCAATATCAATTTACAAGAACTACCGATTTTCAAAACTTTGAAATCGTCGATCAAGATATCCAAATGGATTTTCAGCCCAGACATGGCACAGTAATTTCCATCACAAACAACGAATTGAAAGCGTTAACTAAAACTTACGGCATACCAGAAGGCCTAGCGCCTATTCCTAACAACCCGGTTTTGCAAGGCTATTACGCCGATCCGGATATTATGTATTCCGAAAAAAACAAAAAATTCTATATGTACCCTACTTCCGATGGTTTTAACGAGTGGTCGGGCACTTATTTTGAAGCGTTTTCATCTGACAACCTAGTGGATTGGAACAATGAGGGCGTGATTTTGGATTTGGAAAAAGATGTATCTTGGACTAACACCAACGCGTGGGCGCCTTGTATCATTGAAAAGAAAACTAAATCCGGTTACAAGTACTACTATTATTTTACGGCGGGAAAATTTATTGGTGTAGCCACTGCCGACGAACCGGAAGGGCCTTTTAAAGATTCTGGGAAACGCATAATCGACAAAAAACCAGAAGGAACCAATCGCGGTATCGAAATAGATCCCGAAGTATTCCATGACCCTGTAAGCAATAAGGATTACCTCTATTACGGCAACGGCTATATGGCGGTAGCCGAATTGAAACCAAACATGACTGAAATTGATGAATCCAGCATCAAATTATTAAATCCGTCCCATTACCGCGAAGGCACGACAGTATTTTACCGTAACGGCATTTACTATTTTTTATGGTCCGAAAACGACACCAGACATGTGAATTATCGCATTCGTTATGCGACTTCCAACTCGCCAACAGGTCCATTACATATTCCTGAAGATAATATCATTTTGGCAAAAGATCCAAGTCAGGGCATTTATGCCACGGGACATAATTCCGTGATTCAAGTTCCGGGGAAAGACGCATGGTACATTGTGTATCATCGGTTTTCGTATCCCAACGGCATCAACATAGGGCGTGCTGCTGGTTACCATCGCGAAGTGTGTATAGACACCTTGAAATTTAATGCCGATGGCAGTATTAAACCAACGAAACCAACCCATACCGGCATTAAACCTATTCAATTAAATTGATAACAATATGAAGTCTAGAATAACAACATATATAAAAATTGTATTAACAGGGTTTTGTCTGTGTCTTTTAGTACAAAAGTCGCAAGCCCAAGCGGTTAATTCATCTAAAATAATTCATAAATGGAAAGCAACAGGAAACCCTATTGTAACCCATAAATACACTTGCGATCCGGCCGCCTTGGTACATAACGACACCTTGTTCATTTTTACGGGAGAAGATTTTGAAGGCGGGCAAAAACGATACAATATCCTCAATTGGTGTGTGTTCGCTACTACCGATATGGAGACCTTTTGGGAATATGAAACACCGCTAAAAGCCCCCGATTTTAAATGGGGTGAACAAAATGCCGCTTGGGCTAGTCAGGTTATCGAACGAAATGGTAAATTTTATTGGTATTCTAGCTCGCAACGAACAGGAATTGGCGTAGCGCTTGCAGACAGTCCTAAAGGCCCTTACAAAGATGCTATTGGCAAGCCACTTTTAACTAACGACGATAGCTTCGGGAAAAAGCACAGTTGGCGCACTATCGATCCAACGGTTATGATAGACGACGATGGTCAAGCTTGGTTATACTGGGGAAATGGCGCTTGTTGGTTGGTAAAACTCAATGACGATATGGTTTCCTACGACAAAAATTACGGAGTTAAAGAAGTGAAATTTAACGGTGAACTCGATTTCCCGTTTACCGAAGCACCGTGGATTCACAAAAAAGATGGCCTGTATTTCTTATCGTTTGCCATTGGATTTCCAGAGCGCATTGCTTACGCCATTAGCGATAAACCAGAAGGGCCTTTTGAATACAAAGGCATCATAAATGAGATTGCTGGCAACTCCAACACCAATCATCAGGCCATAATCGAATATAAAGACAATTGGTATTTTATTTACCATAATGGCGGCATACAAACAGATGGTGGTAGCCATAGCAGAAGCATCTGTATCGACAAATTAGAATTTGACGAAAATGGTCTGTATAAAACGATTAAAATGACAACTAACGGCGTTCAAAATAAATAATCGAAATATAAACAAAATAAGGAATAACACAAAACCTATGATTAGTCACCATTATTTAAACCGTTACACCGCAATTTTACTCGTTTTGTTTTTGTCAAATCTACTAAGTGCTCAAGATTTTAAAAGAATAAAATATAATTTCAATTCCGATTGGAAGTTTAAAATCGGAGACTTCAACCAAGCCGAAAGCAATAGCTTTAACGATGCCAATTGGCAAAACGTAACCCTGCCCTACGCCTTCAATCAAGAAGAAGCATTTTTAAAAGACATTGTAGACCTAACAACAGGCATTGTTTGGTATAGAAAAACCTTTCAGCTTCCAAAAAACACAGAAGACAAAAAAATATTTATCGAATTTGAAGGTATCCGGCAAGGTGGTGTAATTTACGTAAATGGAGAGAAAGTAGGCCTACACGAAAATGGCGTTATGGCCTTTGGTTTCGATATTTCAAACTATTTAAAACCTTACCCCTATAAAAACGTAATAGCTTTACGAATAGACAACAACTGGGATTATAAAGAAACAGCAACGGATGCCACATACCGATGGAATAACAAAAATTTTAATGCGAATTATGGCGGGATTCCAAAAAATGTTTTCCTTCATATTACCGATAAATTATATCAAACTTTACCCCTATTTTCAAATTTAGAAACAACTGGTGTTTATGTGTATGCTAAAAGTTTCGATATGACAAATAACAGTGCCTCAATCCATATAGAATCTCAGGTTAAAAACGAATTTAACACTAAAAAGGAAGTCGCGTTAGTTGTTGAAGTACGCGATATGGACAACAAAAAAATAGCTGAATTTACTTCGGAAAAACACACCTTACCAGCTCATTCAACAGAAACTTTAAAAACCAACAAAAGGCTGAATGATTTAAATTTCTGGAGTTGGGGATACGGTTATTTATATACTATTAAAACGATTTTAAAAGTAAATGGCATTACAATAGACGAAGTAAACACCAAAACAGGTTTTCGAAAAACAGCCTTCAAAAATGGTGAAGTTGTTTTAAACGATCGCGTTATACAAATTAAAGGTTATGCCCAACGAACCAGTAACGAATGGCCTGCAATAGGCATGTCGGTTCCGCCATGGTTAAGCGATTTTAGTAATAAAATGATGTTGGAAAGTAATGCCAATTTAGTCCGTTGGATGCATGTTACCCCATGGAAGCAGGATATAGAATCCTGCGATCGCGTTGGCCTTATGCAAGCCATGCCTGCGGGAGATGCCGAAAAAGATTCGCAAGGAGCACATTGGGAACAACGCGTCAATTTAATGCGCGATGCCATTATTTACAATCGAAATAACCCAAGTATCATTTTTTACGAATGCGGAAATGAAGTTATTAGCGAACCCCATATGCATGAAATGAAAAGCCTCCGAAATACCTACGACCCGTTTGGGGGTCGCGCAATTGGATCGCGAGAAATGTTGGATAGCCAAGAAGCTGAATATGGTGGCGAAATGCTATACATAAACAAAAGTGCCGGAAAACCACTTTGGGCAACCGAATATTCCAGAGATGAAGGTTTACGCAAATATTGGGACGAATTTTCGCCACCCTACCATAAAGAAGGTGTTGGTCCGCTATACCGTGGAAAAGATGCCTCCGAATATAATCACAATCAAGATGCTCACGCTATCGAGAATATAACACGTTGGTACGATTATTATCGGGAACGTCCAGGCACGGGACATCGCGTTAGTTCGGGAGGTGTAAATATTGTATTTTCAGACACCAATACGCACCACAGAGGCGAATCTAATTACCGAACCAGTGGCGAAGTAGACCCTATGCGTATTCCTAAAGACGGCTTTTTTGCCCATCAGGTAATGTGGGACGGTTGGGTCGATATCGAACAACATCGCACACATATTTTAGGTCATTGGAACTACGAAAAAGGCACCACCAAAAACATGTATGTTGTTAGCTCTGGTGCTAAAGTGGAACTTTTTATTAATGGAAAGTCGCAAGGTTTTGGGGAACAGTCCAAACAATTTCTATTCACTTTTAAAGACATTTCTTGGGAATCTGGCACCTTAAAAGCTATTAGTTATAATGAGGATGGAACAATAATATCGGAAGCGACTAAAACAACCGCAGGAAAACCTGTTGCTATTAAATTAACATCGCACACAAGTCCAGATGGCTTTTTAGCAAATGGTGCCGATGTCGCTTTAATTGATGTTGAAGTTGTGGATAAAAACGGAAACCGCTGCCCTACTAATAATAGTATGATTGACTTTTCAATAAAAGGTGAAGCGAGCTGGTTGGGCGGAATAGCACAAGGTAAAAACAACTACATTTTGGGTAAACAGTTGCCAGTTGAAAACGGGGTTAATAGAATCATGATCCGTTCCGGCATAAAAGCCGATCGTATTAGCATTCAAGCAAAATCTAACAATCTAAAACCTTCAAATATACAGCTAGAAACAACAGGGTTTTCGACTAAGAGTGGGCTTTCAACACAATTACCCGGCGACAATTTACCGTCTAATTTAGAACGTGGATCAACACCAAAATCACCATCGTATACCATTAAAAGAATCCCTGTATTTATCCGCTCTGCAACCGCTTTGGCAAATTCAGAAACAGCGTATCAAAGTTACGACGATAACGAATTAACCGAATGGCGTAATGATGGCCGCATAAATACAGGAAAAATAACCTACACCTTAGCCAAAGAATCTGTAGTAAAACAATGTGTCATTAAATTAACTGGATGGCGTACCAAAAGTTACCCGATAAGAATAGTAGCAGATGACACAGAAGTTTTTAAAGGAGAAACATCACAAAGTTTAGGTTATATTACGATTGACTTGAAACCTGTCTCAGCCAAATCAATTACAATTGAACTGATTGGTGCCAATACCGAAAACGATGCTTTTAACCAGATTGTTGAAGTAGACCCTACTAAAGAATTAGACTTATATAAAGATAAAGCAAGCACCAATGCCAAAGGACAATTACGCATTGTAGAAATTGAATTTTACGAATAAATGTCTTTCAATTAAAACGCATTAAATAATCAGCACTTAACTATAATTAAGACTTTAAATAATAATGAAACTTCTAACATCAAACCGCAGCAATTACGCAAGACTTATTTTATGTTGCTTTTTTATTCTAAAATTAAATGCAAAATCGGAAATTAGCAATACTAGTAATAGCCTCATAGTTAATAATAATCCCCTAAATTTAAAAAGTGACAGTTTAAAAGAGCAAGATTCAATTTACCTATTTTCCTATTTTAAAGGCAATGGGGAAGATGGCTTGCATTTAGCCTACAGCAAGGATGGATATACATTTAAAGCCTTAAATAACGACCAAAGTTTACTAACACCCGAAATTGGTCCAAACAAACTGATGCGCGACCCGTGTATTATTCAAGGGCCAGATAAAACCTACCACATGGTCTGGACAACGGGCTGGACAGACAAAGGTATTGGTTATGCACAGTCTAAGGATTTAATCAATTGGTCCAAACAACAGTATATCCCCGTAATGGAACACGAAGCTGAAGCCAGAAACTGTTGGGCTCCCGAAGTCACTTACGATGCTAAGTCTAAGCAATTCATCATTTATTGGGCAACAACCATTACGGGTAAATTCCCCGAAACCCAAACCGATGCCGATAAGGGGTATAACCACAGAATGTATTTTACGACCACAACAGACTTTAAAAATTTCAGTAAAACTAAACTACTATACGAACCTGGTTTTAATGTCATCGATGCTACAATTAAAAAAGAAGGCAATCAATATATCATGTTTTTAAAGGATGAAACGAAGACTCCTAAAGCAGAAAAAAATATTAGAATTGCAACCAGTAAATCACTAATAGGACCTTATTCTAAAGCCAGCTCTCCAATTACCGGTAATTACTGGGCAGAAGGACCGAGTGCTATTAAAGTAAACGGCAATTGGATTATATATTTTGATAAATATACCAATCACGAATACGGCGCTGTACAATCTAAAAATTTAAAAGATTGGGAAGATATTTCAGAGCATATTTCTTTTCCTGAAGGAACGAGGCATGGTACCATTTTTAAAGTATCTAAAGCTACTTTCAACCAACTACAATCTTCTTTAACACCTTAAATTTATGATAAGAAAAGCTTTTAAAATGAAATTATATTCTGAAAAAATTGAAGAATATAAACAACGTCATAACCCCATTTGGGGCGAACTAAAACACGTGCTTAAGGCTCACGGGGTACATAATTACAGTATCTTTTTAGATGAAGACACTTACCATACCTTTGGTTATGTGGAAATAGAATCGGAAAAACATTGGAATGAAATTGCTTCAACTGAAACTTGTAAAAATTGGTGGAAATATATGGCAAGTCTCATGGAAACCAACCCTGATAACAGTCCCGTTTCCACCGAATTAATTGAATTATTTCATTTAGATTAATGAATATATTTATAAACTATTATCTTTTGATATAATGTTATTCTACTAAAAAATTTTCATAAACAGCAAGCTAAACCGCTAAGACTAAAGTCAAACGGTTTATGACACTGGAAACTACCCCTCTTTGTTATTACTCTAGAAATGAAATTTGGATTATCAGAATTAGTACTTCTGTCGTGTTCTAATATTTATTTATTATTTCTTCTGTTATATTTTCTGTACTTCAAACACCATAAACTGTTGCCCAGAAATGTTTAACTCAATATTGTTTCCTTAATCTAGGAAATTTCTATTATAAATTCCCAAAACCCATTTCTTTCATTTGTGGCTTCGAAAAACTATACTTTACTTTGGACTATTCTGCTTCACATATTTTGTGAGTAAATCCTAGCAACTAGACTCTATACCCCCTTCTAACACGTTATATCTATATCATGGTAAATAATAAATAACAACTTAAACGACTCAATGTAGGATTTCCTTTTTATTGATATCTTCTCATTTAATAAGGAAATAATGTTTTTATTATTAATTTGCTGTAATTAAAACACATGAGTTTAGCCCCAAATTTGGACCAAAAAAAATATTCGTATAGGTAATAAACATATAATAAATAATACTTAGTCCTCTAACCTCCAATTAAAAGTTCATCATATCACAAAAAATAACTTGATTCATTACTCCTACTCTTTAACTAAATTTGAATTGATCCTTTGAAATTTAGCAAGTCGTTTTTTAAAGTTTTTCAAGTGTTTAAGTTTTTAACTTATTTTTACATAGACTTTAATTTGACACCATTTTATAGCCCATATTAAAATCTAACATATTATACTCCATATTGAATATATTAATAAAACCTTTCATTAATATATTAATCTAATGAAAGGCTTATCAAACAAACAAACTAAAAAACAAACTAAATAAACTCAATATTATTATTTAATTAAAGTAACTAGACATTAACTATTTTATATTCAACAATTTTTTTTAAATTAATAATGCCTATATTTCCGTATTAACCTCTCCACATCCTTAATTTGTAATTCTTTAATCCGGTCCCAGAATATAAGAACTATCTGTCTGAAATTAAATTATTTATAGAGTGCTAATATCAACTTTTATTTTATCTATAGGATATAACCACATGGTTATAATTGATTAATAATATTATATAGACAAAGATTCCAATGACAATATCATAACTGAAAGATAAATAAAATAAAAAAACAAACCATCCTGTACTATAGGGCTTTTGCAAAAAAAGTAATGTAATATCCACACTTATATCTTATTTATAATTAAATTGCAATTCAATTAATAATTTTAATAAAAAAACTTAAAGAAAATAAATTTGTGGACATGTTAGAATTTATTAAAATCGATGAGAACTCTAGAAAGCCAAAATACAAACAAATTGTTGATACTATAATCTATAATATTTCAATTGGAAATTTAAAAGTAGATGACAAAATCCCATCTATCAATAAATTTAGTGAAGATTATTACTTATCTCGAGATACAGTTGAGAAAGCATATAGTGTTTTAAAAGATCGTAAAATAATTTCTTCAATTAGGGGGAAAGGTTATTATATAACACGTACAAAGTTAATTTCCAAAATTAATATTTTGTTCTTAATAAATAAGTTGAGCTCTTATAAATTACGCATACATAATGCTTTTGTAGATAGTATTGGAGGAAATTCGCATACAGATTTAATTATTTACCATTGCGATGAGTCCTTATTTTTAAATTTAATGGAAAAAAATTTAGGGGCGTACGACTATTATATTATTATGCCTCATTTTAAAAACGATAATTTAAAACATATTAGTATAACAGACAAAATTGTTAATTCGATAAACAAAATACCAAAAGAAAAACTTATCATATTAGATAATAACAAATTAAACCAAGTAGATGCAAGTATAGAAATTTATCAGGATTTTGAAAACGATATCTACAATGCGTTGGTTGAAGGCATGAAAAAAATACAAAAATACAAGAAAGTGTTTTTAGTATATCCTAACAAAGCGGTCTACCCATATCCTAGGCGAATTTTGCACGGGTTCAGAAAATTCTGCGTAAATCATGATATGCTTTTTGAAATTATAGATGAAGTTTACGAAGATATGATATTAAAAGAGAACGACCTTTTTATAACCATCGAAGAGCCTGATCTAGTAAATTTAATTAAACAGATTAGAGAGAGTGAATTTGTTCTGGGAGAAAATATTGGTATTATCTCTTATAATGATACGCCTCTTAAAGAGCTTTTAGGTATTACTGTAATATCAACAGATTTTAAGGCTATGGGTGAAACAGCTGCTCAAATGATTTTAAATAAGAAAAAAGGTAAAATAAAAAACCCTTTTAATTTTATAGAGCGAAATTCAGTTTAAATAAAATTATTTTAATTACATAAACTACTATATATTAGATTATTAGCGCGAGCCTTCTAATCTTTTGTATTTTGCATAAAATCTGGGAACCCTGATTCTGTCCATTTCACAATTCGTGCACGAGTAGCTCGATTTTTATCAGAAAGTTCATGACCCTGGATATGCTTGTAGTCCCGAGCATGGTAAATCATAATTGTTGTTTCTCCATCCTTAGATGTTGTAAATGAATTATGACCTGGGCCATATCGTTTTAAATCTTCATTTGTAAAAAACACAGGGCCTGGCGATTTATGCCAATTAGAAGGATTTAATAAATCTTCATCTTCATTAATCCATAACAGCCCCATACAATAATTCTCATTTGTTGCACTTGCAGAATAGGCTACAAATATTTTATCATATTTTTTAATAACAGCAGGGCCTTCGTTAACATTATATTTCACTTTTTCCCAACCAAATTCGGGTTCAGATAAAACTACTTCTGGTCCTATTAGGCTTGTTGGATTTTTCATTTCAGAAAGAACCAGACCAGTTCCATGATTTTCTTCACTCACATTTTGTGCCCATAACAGATAGCGCTTCCCCTTATTCACAAAGGTGGTTGCATCTAACGAGAAGGACTCTCTTTTTGTAATTATTTGTCCTTCTTCTATCCAGTCTCCTTGCATGGGATCTTTTGATGAATTTGACAACACCCACATTCTTATATTCCAAACATTTTCAGTTTCCCCTGCTGCGAAATAAATATACCATTTTCCCTCTATTTTATGTAATTCTGGCGCCCAAATATGATGCCCCATTACTCCTGTATTATGCTTCTGCCAAATTACTTTTTCTTTGGCGTCTCTTAAACCATTTATACTTTTTGCCTGTCGTATTACAATTCTATCATATTCCGGTACGGTTGCTATTAAGTAATACTCGCCATCCTCCGTTTTGTAAACCCAAGGATCTGCACGTTTTTCAGCAATAGGATTATTAAATTGAAGTGTCTGTGCAGTACCATCATGTATAAACGAAACAGCTATAAGTACACCTGTAATCCATCGAAATAAATTCATAATTGTAAAGTTTTATATAAAATTCGTTATATAATCTTGTTAAATTAATCTACGAGACTCTATCTAATTAGTTTTGTTTAATTTTTTATAAACTTCGCAAAATGCCAAGTTCTAATCCTCTTATCTCAGCTAAACCTTTTAAACGACCAATAGCTGAATACCCTGAATAAGCCGAATTTGTTTCCAAGTCCTGCAACATTTGATGCCCATGATCTGGTCGCATAGGCAATTGTACTTTGCGTGAATTTTCAATTTCTAAAGCAGCTTTTACAACATGATACATATCTGTAGAACCTTCTAAGTGATTGTCTTCATAAAAGCTGCCATTAGCTTCTCTTTTCACATTTCTAAGATGTAAAAAGTGTATGCGGTTTGCAAACTTCTTAATCATTTTTGGTAGATCGTTATCAGGATTTGCGCCTAATGATCCTGTACAAAAAGTAATGCCGTTTGAAGGGCTATCAATAAAACCAACCAAATCATCTAAATCGGCTTCCGATTTAATAATTCTGGGAAGCCCCATAATATCTATTGGCGGATCGTCTGGATGAATGGCCAAAACAACGCCAAGTGTTTCACAAAGGGGAATAACTTCATTTAAAAAATAGGATAAATTGGCTTTTAAATCGGCATGGGTTAAATGCTCGTATTGCGCAATCATTTCCTTAAAAACAGGTATCGTTAAATCATCAACCGTTCCGGGTAGACCTTTTAAAATACTGTCTTCAAGTTGCTGTTTTTCTTCAGTAGTCATTTTAGCAAACAACTGTTTAGCTTGCTCTAATACCTCTGGAGAGTATGATGCTTCAACATCTTTCCGTTTCATAATGTAACTTTCAAAAACTGCCATTTCAACCTTATCAAATCTCAAGGCTGTACTGCCATTTGGTAATTTCCAATACAATTGAGTTCGGGTCCAATCCAGAACAGGCATAAAATTATAACATACGTTTTTAATGCCGCAGGTCGCTACATTTTTCAAACTTTGTTTATAGTTTGCAATGCGCTGTAAATAATCGCCTTTTTTTAGCTTTATATTTTCATGGATTGGAATACTTTCAATAAAAGTCCACTCTAAATCTTGTGCTTCAATGGTGCTTTTAACTTTTAAAATCTCGTCAACTTCCCAAACTTCACCATTGGGTATATGATGTAATGCTGTTACAACTCCTGAGGCTCCTGCTTGTTTGATATGTGATAATTTTACGGGGTCTGAAACTCCAAACCATCTAAATGTTTGTTTCATTTTATAATTTATTTAAACGCCACTAAAAGCACTAAAACCGCCATCAACAGGAATAACAATACCTGTTACAAATTTTGATGCATCGCTACACAAAAAATGTAGTGCGCCATGCAATTCGTTAGCTTCTCCAAAACGTTTCATTGGTGTATTTTGTATTATGGTATGGCCTCTATCGGTATAAGTACCATCTTCGTTTAGCAACAATGCTCTGTTTTGATTTCCTATAAAAACCCCAGGAGCAATAGCATTTACACGTAATCCATCGCCATATTTTGTAGCCAGTTCTACTGATAACCATTTGGTATAATTATCTATTGCTGCCTTGGATGCCGAATACCCTGCAACGCGAGTTATGGCACGATCTGAAGCCATGGATGAGATATTAATAATAATTCCGGAGCCATTTTTTACCATTTCTTTACCAAAAACAACCGAGGGGATAATGCTTCCAAATAAATTTAAATCCACTACTTTTTTAAAGTCGTCCATATTAATATCGAAAAAAGACTGATTTGGTCCAATGGTTGCTCCTGGCATGTTTCCACCAGCTGCGTTAATGAGAACATCTATTTTTCCGTACTTTTTAATAATGGCATCCGAAGCTTCTTGAAGACTTTCCTGTTCGACAACATTACATACAAACCCATCGACTTTATCGCTAAATAGCCCTTAACTTTTTAACAGTAGCTTCAACCGTTTTTTGTTTGTAATGCAATACAATTACAGTTGCTTCATTTGCTAATAAGTATTCTGCCATACTTCCTCCTAACACACCGCCTGCACCTGTTACAAGTACTACTTTATCTTTAAGATTAAATAAATTCATAGTCTATTTTAATTTGCTTTGTACTTTTTTTTTAAAACTTGAGATATAACAAATTTAAACAATACCCATAAGAATACTTCCCTGTACTACCCTTTTAAATTTAACAACGTCTAGTTCATTTTCTCTACTGCCCTAAATTAGATTGACCAATTTTAAATATTTATTTCGAGATTTAAGGCATCCTTAATTGATAGTGTAAAAAACCCTCTATTTTTCCTGAAAGTAATGAAGCATAAATATCTCGAAATTCCGAATTGCTGTACGAATTGCTAGAAACACATTTAAAGCATTATATCAATTTGTTGGAATAACAATAACGTTTAAAATGAGCTGGATTGCCTAAAAACGCATATTACCCCTAAACAACCTACTCTATAATTATTCATAAATAAACCGTTACAAATACTAGCAACGGTTTAATATAAATGCCTTAAAACAATTATTCTACAACAATTTTAAAATGGGTATGTATATGCTCTCCAGAGATATTTAGAATGTATATTCCAGAAGTATGGGAGTGTGATACATTTAACATATAGGAACTATTGATTTTAGAATGAAGTTTTTCTTTCAGTATAACCTTTCCTGTCATATCAAACAAAGTTGCTGTAGCTCCATTTAAATTGGTTTTACCTGCTTGAATGAAAATATGATTTTTTACGGGATTTGGATAGATCTTAATACGACTCGAGTCTGTATAGAATGTTTCATTAATAGAAAGTGTATTATCATATAACTGAGCCACTTCGCTTTCGGTTAAAGCATAATTAAATATCTCAAGTTCGTCAAACAAGCCTTTATAAGGAGCAGGCGCTGTTCCCGCTGCTAATTCATGAACTCCAATATTTCCTATAATTAAATCACTAGCTTCAGAAATACCAGTTACAGAGCTTTCATCAAGTTCAGCAGTAAAAATACCATTGGTGTAAATTCTTATTTTATGAGCAGGAATATCTCTCATTATAACGACATTCACCCATTCTCCAGTAAAAAAGTTAGCGGCCGTTGTGCTTAACTCTTTTTTGGTAATATTGTCGTCTATAGCAAATCGTAAAACATCTCCTTTTACCTCTACATTAAATCGTTTACCAGTCGCTCCCGTTGTTTCATTTTTTGTAAACGACCCTTTACATAGTATGTACATGCTCTCGCTAGAGGATTGGGGTAACAAACTTGGATCGGCTTTCATCCAAAAAGAAACCGTAAACGAACTGTTGTCGAATAAAAGTTGATTTTGGCTAGGAATATTAACCATGTATTTAGAGTCTAATGAGGTTGCAAAATCTATAGCTTGATTTGTTTTACCAGCTACACGTACATTTGCATTATCAAAATCAGGGTCTAGTTTACCGTGGTTTTCATAAGGTGACATATCAGCTATTTGCATGCCTGCACCAGCAACTTCTTTAAACGGCCAGTGCCCCACATGTTCTGGAGTAAGCACTTTAAAAGTCCATACATCACCAGGCGTCGTTCCTTTATCGTTAATAGCATCTACTCGCCAATAATAGTTTGTTCCAGGGGTTAATTCTGTAACTTGATACGAAGGTGTTTCCGAATAGGTTACATCTGCCAATTTGTTTAGATTTTCGGAATCTGTCCCTAAATATATAGTGTAACTTACCGTATTATCACTTCCGTTCCATTTTAAATTTAATTGGCCGTTTAATAATTCGGTATTTTTAAATCCCGATGTTGGTATGGGGCTATTTGCTTTATCTGGTGCAGATGGAATACGCTGGGTAGTTACCGATGCTATGGTATTATAAACCGAAGATTCGGTACTGTTTATGGCTTTTACTCTATAGTAATAGGTTGTGTTTGGCGTTAATCCCGTATCAGTATAACTAATAGTATTCGCATCAAGCGTGCTAATTACAGTAAAGTCGGTTCCGTTATCAGAACGCTCTACAACATAATGGTCTTCATTTGTTGCATTATCACCCCAATTAACAGTTAAAGCTGCTGAAGGAGGTGTTTCTGTAGAAACAATTTCTGTAAATGTGATATCGGATGGTGGATAAATAAAATCAGGAGGTGTTTCATTAGTTATCCCATTAATATACACTTCAATATTTAAATACGGTGGTTGCAGAGTGCTTTCGGCTAAAGCATCGGGTGTGTTTTTATCTAAGCCATTGGCGTCTTCCCAGGCATCTGGCATACCATCATTATCTGAATCTAAAGGAGCTGGTGCGCCGTAAACATGACCTAAACCCCCATTTATAAACGGCAAATCGTATTCGCGATACACGTAAAAAGCTTCAGTACCTTTCGAAATTAAATTAGCAATCATTAAACTATCTACTTGATCGCGTTTTGGATAAGAGGCCCCCACATCTAATACCACTTTATCAAAAGCATCCTGTGCAGATAACGTTGCGTTTTTTTCTGGATAATCGTAAGGTGTAGCTTGTAGACTTAAATCATCACCAGTTGGGTATCCTGTTAAATCTTCAGAAACCAATTCGCCATCTAAGATTCCGTTTTTATTATTATCGAAGTAGTTTCCAGATCCGTACAGAAAGAAATTAGAATTTCCTCTATTAAAGGGAGTAGATACATTATTGCTAGTATGAGGCCCTCCAATAAAATAATTATTTATGATGTTTACTTTTGAAATGCCTTCGGAATCACCTCCCATAATATAAGCATCACCAGATTCAGTATGCCCATAAGTATTACCATAATTCCCCCAATTATAAACTACATTATTTACAAACTCGTTTATGCCCTTTACTTTAGGGTTTCTGGTTTTGTTACTCAAATATAAATTGCCTATAATACTTAATTTACCTTCTGATGGTTGCATTAAGCCACCTGCAGAGTGGTTATGACGGTGTAATCCTTGTGCAATAATAGAATTTTGAATGGTTATATTATCTGGACTTTCACCTTTATTATCCCAATTTACTGAGAAAACTTCATCAGTTCCCCAAGAAAAAGTCATATGGTCCAGAATAATATCCCTTCCATTTGAAATTCCAGAGGCATCCTGATTTTGTGCGCCCCCCACATAACGAATGCGCACATATCGTGCAATGGTATTACTTGCTCCTGTAAAGGACACTCTAGGCCCAGCAAGAACAATACCTTCTCCTGTAGCCGTTTGTCCTGCAATGGTAGTATTTTTAGAAACTACGATTTGAGATTCTAAGTTTATAATTCCGCCAACTTTGAAAATAACAAAACGGCCTTCCTTACTTACCGCATCGCGAAACGAACCTGGTCCATTATCGTTTAAATTAGTAACTAAGTATATTTCGGGGTTTGCAGCACCTCTAGCTCCAGTTGTATATCTACCAAAACCAGTAGCTTCGGGAAAAGCGAGTGTTTGGGCACTTAATGTGGAACACATGGTAATAAGCCCCGAAAATAAGCATGCTTTTGATAAAAGTTTAAAGTTAAGTCTGTTTGTTTTCATATTAGTAGGTTACATAGTTAATAATGCATGAATTTAATAAGGCCGCATTATTTAATCATCCTGTAGTATCCTGTTTATATGCTAGTTGGCGATTATTTGTTGTTTATTTATAGATCTTGATTCAGGTTTTGTTGGTTCCGAGTGAAACAACATGGAGCGTGACAATCTATTTATTTTGAGTTGTAAATTGTGAAATTCGTATAGATAAAAGAGCATAGCTATTTGTCAATTAAATTCAAAAGGCTGATCGTTACATCCAAATACGCTTAGCCTATTAAACTAGAATGTTATTCCTCTCATTGTCGGAATGACATTCTGGTTAAAATGCATAAATGTTTAATGGATTCCTGCAAAAATGAAATAATAGCACATCTCAACTCCTTTCGATATTACCGACGGTTGGTTTTTAGTATTTAGTTCGCTTTTTTCTCGACACTTGATACTCTTTGATACATTTTACTAAAGACTAAAAATAACACTCCACATAACAACCATGCAGGTAAGGTTACAAAAGATAAGAACACATCAAACTGAAGCGATATAAAGTAAAAAACACCAAAGCTTATAGCCCATGCGAAAAACACAGATTTATTAAAAGAAAGTTGAGCTACTTCTGCATAATTTTTTACAATCCCTGCTTGTTTATGGAAGAAATGTTCAAAGACGATTACCGCTCCAAATGGTGCTAGAATAAATCCGTAGAGCGCTACAAAACCTAATAATTTCATAGCAAAGGCCGGAAACAATCCTGCTATGGTTGCTACTGTTCCTGCTAATATTGTTACTTTAGCTGTAGACAATTTTGGTAAAATAGCTTGAAAGGCTAATCCTGCTCTGTATATGGTAGGGTTAGCTGTAGTCCATCCCGCTAAAACAACTGCAATAATTCCTAAGATTCCAATAGCATTGTTTGCTAAAGGTCCTGGAGCTACAGGAGGAGCTTCTCCGTTACTTAAAAAGGCCTGAGCTTCTGGCGATTTTAAATAAACTGCGTATAATAAGGCCGCTGCAATCCACGCCATATAATGCCCAACATACATCCCTGCTGCAGTTGCCCATCCCGCTTTAGCTTCCTTTGCGAATCTAAACACAGACAAATCGGACATACCAATATGCATCGCACCATTAGCAAACCATGACCAAATGACTACATGCCAAAAGGTAAATTTTATTTGTCCTGGGAAAGGCTCGGAACCTTCTCCCCAAATATTCCAGAAGTCTGAAAAACTTTGAACTCCTAATTGATTAAGGGCAACGATTCCACAAGCTACAAACGCAATTACAATAACTGGAGACATCCAGTTTGCTGCTTTGGTAACCGTATCGTAACCTCTAGCCGCAATTATAGAAATAACGGCACCAATAAGAATAACAATTACAATCCAAGTTAAACCATTAGGCATCGTATCGGTTAATTTTGGCATGGGCATATCGAAAGGTATACCTACCGCAGTTGCCGAAACTGTTATCATTGATCCCGCCAAAAAACAAAACAGAATCCCATTGGCCAAATTATAACCTGTCACTAATTTTTTACCACAAATTTTCTCTAATTGAAAATATAAAGTGAGCCTATTTTTCACAGCAATTTCGGCCGTTAAAAAACGCCAGCATAAAACCGCTAATATATTACCTATAAGGAGTCCAATTATTAAATCGAAGGCGCTTACCCCGGCAGTTAAAAATAAAGGACCTATCATAAATTCTGTTCCGGCAGCATGCTCCCCGGCATACATCCCTATAAAACTTTTCCATCCTTTAAGTTTAGATTGTGGTACAGGTGTTCTTTCAAATTCTCCACCTGCTATTTGCTCTATAGCATCTTGTTCTTGACTATATTCTGACATTTTTAGTTGTTAGTTTGTTTTAATTTAAATTCTTTTCTCGATAGTTAATTGGTTATTTTTAAATTTAATGGCCCATGATGGTTAAACATAAGCTTATAAATCATAAAACTAAAAAATCCCTTTTAACTTATAGTTTAATAATACTTTGCATAAACCACTCGGGTGTGCAAATATTCTTCCATACCATGTTTTCCATCTGCACCACCGACACCTGACTTTTTCCATCCGGCGTGGAAACCTTGTATGGCTTCAAAATGTTCTCTGTTTACATAGGTTTCTCCAAATTGCAAACTATTGGTAGCATGCATGATGTTATTATAATTTTCTGAGAATATAGATGATGTTAAACCATATTGACAATCGTTAGACAACGCTATGGCCTCATCTAATGTGTTAAATTTCATTACTGGTAATACAGGACCAAATACTTCTTCTTGTACCACCTGCATGTCCTGTGTACAATTGGTTAAAAGTGTAGGCTCATAGAAATACCCTTTACTAAATTTTTCCGGACGCTTTCCTCCAACAAGAACTTCGGCACCCTCTTTTTTAGCAAATTCGACCATTTCAGAAATTTTATCGACTTGAGATTTAGAAACTAAACTACTCATATCGGCATTCACTCCGGTTAAAGCATCTTCAACCGTAACTTCACTCATCTTTTTAGTCAGTTTTTCAACAAATTCATCGTAGATACTGTCTTCTACATAAACGCGTTCTGCACAATTACATACTTGTCCGCTAAAAATCACTTTTGAAGACACTACAGCATTAACTGCTAATTCTAAATTGGCATCTGCACAAACAATCGCAGGTGCCTTCCCTCCTAATTCTAAAGAGACTTTTGTAATATTTTCGGCTGCAGCAGTTATAATTTGTTGTCCAGCACCAACACTTCCTGTTAAACTAATTATCCCCGTAATTGGACTTTTTGAAAGCGCGTTACCAACTGTTCTACCAGATCCACACACAAAATTTAATACACCTTTTGGCAAATCTATTTTTTGAATAAAATCGGCAAATTCCATAATCGTATTTGGTGCTTCAGAACTTGGTTTTATAACACAGGTGTTACCGGTAATTAACGAAGCTGCAACTTTTCTTGCCATGACGAAAAAAGGAAAGTTCCAAGGACAAATACCAACAGCAACACCAATTGGCACTTTATGAAGGTAAATGTGTTCTTTGGCACGATCACTCTGGATAATTTCCCCCTCAATACGTCTTGCCCATCCCGCATTATAATCGAAATAATCTGCTGTGACGTCAATTTCTACTTGTGCTAAACCGATAACTTTTGCTTGTTCTTTAGACAAGGTTTCTGCCAAAAACACTCTGTTTTCTCTAATAACATCTGCCATTTTATGTAAAAAAGCAGCTCTTTGAATGGCTGGTAATGCTTCCCATGCTGGTTGTGCTGCTTGCGCTGCTTCTAAAGCATTGTTAGCGTCATCAACTGTTCCTGTAGAAATGGTGCTTAAAATTTCTTCTGTACAGGGATTTAAAATTTCAATGACATCTGTAGCTTTTGAGTCTACAAATTGTCCGTTTATATATTGCTTATAATGTTTCATTTTAAAAAATTATTATGCTATTATAATTTGTATTATTTAATTAAGTGATCTGGAAAATCACTTGTTGTTGCACAACAAAGCTGATCCATGACTTGTTGTAATTCTGTTTTCAATAAGGAAATGGTATGATTTCCACCTTGTTTTCCAAGTGCAGAAACACCGTACATAAAGGAGCGTCCCATGAAAGTGAATTTAGCCCCACTTGCCATGGCACGTGCCACATCGGGACCGGAACGAATCCCACTGTCCATCATCACCTCTATCTGGTCACCATACTTTTCGGCAATGGTGCTTAACGGTTTTATCGTGGACTGTCCAGCGTCTAATTGACGTCCGCCGTGATTGGACACAATTATTCCATCAAGACCTAACCTAATCGCTTCTTCTGTATCAAATTCGGAAGCCACACCTTTAAGCACTAATTTACCTTTCCACATATCGCGAATAGGTTTTATTTTTTCTTCATTTAATCGACCACTAAAAGTATCGTCCATAAACTTACCCAATTGTGTTAAGTCTAGTCCTTTAGGCATATAGGGCTTTAAAACTTCAAAGCTTGGGATACCATGTTTTAAGGTTTGCAAACTCCAATCTGGTCGTCCAAATGCTTGTAAAATGTTAGTGAGATTCATTTTTGGAGGCATTGCCAAGCCATTCCTAATATCTCTTGGTCTAAACCCGAATGTTGGGACATCGCACAGAATAACTAAAACTGGACACTCTGCCGCTTCTGCACGTTTAATAATATCGTCTCTCAATCGATTTTCGGTTGGATGATACAATTGAAACCATGCTTTTCCTTGGGTTAATTCGCTTGCGCGCTCGATACTCGTCGTGGTTACTGTGCTGAGAATAAAAGGAATATTATGCTCAAAAGCGGCTTTAGCCAATATCTCTGGCGAATTGGGCCACATTAATCCTTGTAAACCTACCGGTGCAATGCCAAAAGGTGCGTCGTATTCGATCCCAAATAATTTTGTTTTTAAAGATGCTCCTTGATGTGCCCTTAAATAATTTGGCTTGAGTTGTACATCTCTTAATTCTGATGTATTTCGTTTTAAATTTACATCTTCATTACATCCCCCATCTAAATATTCAAAAGCAAATTTTGGTATTTTTTTCTGAGCTTTAGCTCTTAAATCATCTATTGAAGGATAGCGATTATCAAACTTTATGGCCATAATTTTCTGTTTATGATAAAAACTTTTTTCGTAAATCTTCTACCTGTTCATCATTGATAGGCACCATGTCTCCTAAGGAATTCCCTAGAACTATTGATTTTGCACTAAATTCTGCGACTTCTAAATAATCAAAAGTTTGTAGTAATTTATCGCCTGTAATAATTACTGAATCATTTTCAATAATTAATGCTGTGGCACAATTATCTATGATTTCAGAATTATTATTTTCTCTAAAATGATTACCGTATTTCACCATATTTATATCTTGTAAAAAGATCCAACTTTCTGGAATAGTACGCACGTTTAAATAACTTTTTGTAACTCCAAATGCCATTAAATACGGAGATTGTGTCATTATAATGGAGTTAACCTTTGGGTTACGGTTGTAAATCTCTTGATGTATCCAAGCGGCTCTACTTGGTTTTTTACCAGCCTCGCGCTTGCCGTCTTTTATTTGAACAATATCGTCTAAATCTATATCCCAACGATTAATTCCTGTTGGCGTTATAAGAAAATCATTGTCGTTCCAACGCATAGAAACCGTCCCGTAAGAGCTTATCATCAAGCCTTGCTGACAGGAACGCTGTACGATTTCACATATTTCAAGTCGTTTTTCAACTTCATCTGCAGGATACTCGGTAGTCTCCATTTCTGGCAAAACTCCTGTTGCCTGTGCTTCAAATTTTGCTATCTGTGCATCCGACAAATAATGAGGTGTCCCTATTTGCGACCCGTACAAAATAGTGCGTGCACAAAACTCTAAAGCTTCAAAACGTTCAAAAGCATCGGTTAAATCACTTCCGCCTAAAACAGTTCCATGATTTTCCATGATAATAGCTTTGAATCCTTTTTTGAATTCTTCTGCAATCACATCGCCTAAATCTTCACTCCCTGGCAATCTATACTCTGCATAGCCTATAGGCCCACAAATATGTTTGGCTTGAGAAATGATGTTCGTATTTGGAATTTGACGTACAATACTAAATGACACTAAGGCCGGTGGATGCGCATGAATAACCGATTTTATATCTGGACGCGCTTCATAAATCGCTTTATGGAAAGGAAATTCTGAAGAGGGTTTATGTTTACCAATAATAGTTCCATCCTTTTTTACACAAATAATATCTGAAGCTCTTAAAGAGCCTTTATCAATCGCAGAAGGAGTTACCCAAATATCGCCGTTATCGTCTATTATTGAAATATTACCACCAGAAGTTGTGGTCATTCCACGTTTATAAATTCTACTAATTATTGTAGTAATTTGGTCTCTTGGATGAATTAATTTATTTTTTCTTTTCATTTTTTTAAGTTGAATATTAAAAATATCCTAAGGTTTAGCTTACTATAAAAGGTACATGCTTTTTAAGGGCGTAATTCTTTTTTAGAAATTTAGAATTTAATTTGGCATCAGAAATAGCAATCGCTGCTCCCAATGCAGAACCTAAAGAGGAATCGGTAGTACGTAATTTCATATGTCTAAATTCATGCGCTAATAATTTTATATACACATCGTTATCACTAAAACCACCATCGACATATAATCTTGAAATCGCATCGGTACCAATGGCTTTTTGTATGCTTTGTATTTGAAGTAAAACCAGCTCGGTCATTAATTGATGATACGCCTGCTCGTAATTTTCAAAAGCCATATTGGTTTTTTCAGCCATAGTTTCATCATCAATACTTTCCCATTTAAAACAAGGTTTAAAGTTGTCTGTAATTTTTGAATACAACTCGTAATCAAACTTAACATGGCGGTGATAATCATCGGCAACCCCAAAAGCTTCATCTAATTTCTTTACTTGTAATTTGTATTCATTGCCTAAAAATAAACGTGTTGCTTTTACTGGCTTCCCATTAATTCGCATGTAATTAATAGCTTCGTTTCCTTCAACTTCGGTCGCAATGGGCTGCTCTGTAAACGGATTAAAAACTATGCTCCACGTCCCTGTAGAGACTAATACAAATTTCTTTTTTATGCTTCTTACATAAGGCAGAAGTGCTGCAGAACTATCATGAATACCAACACCTATCTTAATTCGTGTACCATTATAATTCATGTTAACACTAGTCTCTGTAGACACTATTGGTGGTAAAATCGTATGAAATCCTTCGTTATAAACCCAACTGTGATAATCCATTTTTACATAATCCCAAAGTCCAGTATGGCAGCCAATACTCGTGTATTCACTTAAAGGTATACCAGTAAAAACATAACTAAGATATTGCGGTAAATGCAAGCTGTATTTAATTTTTTTATAGACCTCTGGTTGCTCTTTTTTTAACCAATACAACTGTAGACCTGAGTTTAACATACTCAAATCTGAGCACCCTGTGGTTTTTAGAAAAGCCTCTCTTGGCCCGTAGGTATCGAAAAAAGAAGTTACTATATGTTCGGGTAACGACTTTGTATAATTGTAAAGCGGCGTTAAAGGATTCCCATTTTCATCGATATGAACCAAACTAGCACCATAGGTAGAAAAGTTTATAGCTTTTACATCAAATTCCTCCGCTTTAAGAATACGATTAAACACGTCTTTTAACCACGCTTGTAAGGCCTGAAGGTTTTCTGTAGGATGCCCGTCTTCATCTTCTATTTCATCAAATGAAATGTACTCTTTATGTACTTCCTTAAAATCCTTATCGAATAAGAAAAATTTCTTGTTGGTCTTGCCTATATCAAATACGGCTGTTACTTTTTTCTTCATCAATCTAAGCTTTAATTATAACCCGGAAGCAATACTGTGTTTTCCACGTTCTTGAATTAAAGCCTCTCTAATTTTTAATTCTCGGTACACCCCTAACGGATCTAAAGCGCCACCAGATTGTAGTCTTGCTTGTGCTAATAACGGACGTACATCGGTGCGGTAAGCCTTTTGTAAAATTTCTTGACATGCCACCACATCATGAGCCGATTGAGCTTGCTTTAATTGTGCTTGATCTACTAATAAAGCTTTTGCATAAGCTTCTTGAATAGCTTCTAAAGATTGAATTAAATCCTCTAACGGATCTTTTATATTATGGCTCGCATCAATCATCCAAGACAATTCTGGATTTTGCGGATTGTTTTGCATACCGTAAACCAATTCATTAAAAATTAAAAATAGAGCGTATGGTTTTACACTTCCCACAGTGACATCATCGTCGCCATATTTACTATCGTTAAAATGAAATCCACCTAATTTACCTTTCAGCATTAGAGTTGATACAATCTGTTCGATGTTTGTATTTGGTAAATGATGCCCTAAATCTACTAACGTATACGCTTTATCACCACAAGCATTGGCCAACATAAACGAGGTTCCCCAATCTTGAATAACGGTGCTGTAGAAATTAGGTTCGTAAGGTTTGTATTCTATAAACAGTTTCCAGTCGTCTGGAAGCGTTTTGTATATCGATTTTAAGCTGCTTTCAGTATTTGAAAGTGCCGTTTGAAAATTATTTTGTCCAGGAAAATTAGAACCATCGGCTAACCAAACGGTTAAACTTTTAGACCCCAATTGTTCACCAATTTTTATAACCTCTTGGTTGTGCGCAATGGCTTGCTCTCGAACTGCTTGACTGGTATTGCTTAAAGATCCGTATTTATAACTTTCTTTAGCATCCTTTTGATCTTGAAAGGTATTAGAATTTACAGCATCGAACTTTAAATTTAAACTATTTGCTTGATCTTTAATCGCGCTATAATCCTCTGGTATGTCCCAAGGAATATGTAACGACACTGCTCCTGCTGTTTGCGTTAAACTATGTAAAAGTCCAACATCGTCTAATTTCTGAGTTAAATTTGAAGGCTCGCCATAATAAGAAAAACGCCCAAAACGCGTACCTCCAGCACCTAAAGCCCAACTTGGAATAGCCACCTGAAATTCAGCCAGACTATTAATGATGCTTTTGGTATTGTGGTTGTTTTTTTCTAATGTATTTGCTAAGAAATCAAATTGACTCTTATGATTTTCACTTCCTTTTTGGTTTAATTCTGATATTTGAGATTTCTGTAATTTCATAATTCCTGATTTTTTTTAAATAAGACCTTTCAAGGGTTTCCCAATGAAAGGCCTCTCTAACAAACTAACAATTTAACATACTTAATTAGCCATTTACTACTAATTAAAGACATCAATTTTAAAACTAACGCACAAATGCATTAGCCATTCCACCGTCTACATTAATAATATTTCCGGTCGATTTATCTAAAACTCCTACTAGTGCAAATACGCCGTTGGCAATATCGTTTGGAGTAATAATTTCGTTTAATAAATTTCTTTTAGCATAAAATGCAGGTAATTCTTCAACAGTTATTCCATTGGCTTTTGCACGTCCTTCTGCCCAAGCTCCTTCCCAAATTTTACTACCTACTATAACGCCATCTGGGTTTACGGTGTTTACTCTAATTTTATCTTTAGCTAACTCGGCTGCTAATAAACGCACCATGTGTTGTTGAGCTGCTTTTGCAGTACCGTAAGCCACATTGTTTGGCCCTGCGACCAATCCGTTTTTACTGGCTATAGAAATATAATCGCCACCTAAATTTTGTTTTCTCATGATTTCAGTTGAAAACTTCGCTAGGTTAAATTGTCCTTTTACTAAAATGTTTTGTAAAATATCCCAATCTTTATCTGTTGTTTCTTCTAAAGGCTTAGAGATCGCTAATCCTGCGCTGTGCACTACGATATCTACGCCTCCAAATTCAATACATGCTTTTTTGTAAGCCTTATTAATTGAATCTGTATTGGTAACATCGCAAACTGCCGTTGCAGCAACGTCGCGTTTGTAGGTTGCCAAAGCTTCTGCAAGACTGTCTTCATTAATATCTGTAAGTACCACGTTCGCACCTTCAGCGGCTAGCTTATCGGCAATTGCTTTTCCAATTCCTCCACCAGCTCCAGTAACAAAGGCTACTTTGCGAGATAACGGTTGTTCCTTAGGCATACGCTGTAATTTGGCTTCTTCTAACAACCAATATTCTATATCAAAAGCTTCTTGCCTTGGTAATGAGGTATACGATGAAATCGCTTCTGCCCCACGCATCACGTTAATGGCATTAATATAAAATTCGCTTGCCACACGTGTAGTTTGTTTGTTTTTGGCAAAACTGAACATCCCTACACCCGGATAAATAATAATTACCGGATTGGCATCACGAATGGCTGGACTGTTGTCCTTTTTACACGTGTTGTAGTAATCTGCGTATTCCTGTCGGTAAGTTTCAAAAGCAGGTTCTAATTTTTTAAGAATAGCTTCTGAATCTGATAAGTCTTCATCTTTATCTAAAGTCAACACTAATGGTTGAATTTTTGTTCTTAAAAAATGATCTGGGCACGAAGTTCCCATAGGTGCTAAACGCTCTAAATCATTACTATTGATATATTCTAAAACCACATCGGTATCAGAAAAATGACCAATCATTCTGTTTTCCGAAGAACATAATCCTCTTAATAAAGGCATTAATTGTGCGGCTTTTTCTAAACGCTCCGCTTTAGGTAGAGACTCTATTTTTTGTCCGCCGAAAACAGATCCTTTTTCAGCAATCTTTTTTTCGATATACTCTGAAGCCATTTCAATAACTTCCAAACTATTCATATAACAGTCGTACGAAGTATCTCCCCAAGTAAATAATCCGTGAGATCCTAATACAATGCCACGAATGCCAGGGTTATCGGCTAAACATTTTTCTAATTGTAAACCCAAATCGAAACCTGGACGTTGCCAAGGCACCCACCCCATAGTATCTCCCCAAATTTCTTTGGTAACCTTTTCGCTATCCTCTGCTGCCGCAACGGCTATTAAAGCATCTGGATGTAAGTGGTCGATATGTGCAAAGGGTAATAAACCGTGTAAAGGGGTGTCTATAGATGGTGCTTTACTGTCTAAATCGTAAATACAATGGTTAAAAAGTCCAACCATACGATCTTCATCTTCTAATCCGCCATAAACATTTTTTAAATCACGTAAGCGATCTGTATACAAACCTGCGATTCCTGCACGTGTTAAGGTTCCGATATCTCCTCCAGATCCTTTTACCCACATTACTTCTACATTATCTCCTGTTAAAGGGTCTTTTTCTATGGTTTTACAACTCGTATTTCCACCGCCATAATTAGTAATCCTTAAATCTGCTCCTAAAATATTTGACCGGTATAAAAATAAGGCGACTTGATCGTCTCCTAATTCTGATGCTTTTTCGTTATCCCAAAGGTAATCGACGTAATTAAATTGTTTAACAAGATTATCCATATTCTTATTTTAAAATTAATAGTGTTGTAAATCTAAAACGATAGAAAAATTTATCCGTCCTGTACTATACCGCTTAAAATGAAAAACTTCATTTTTTTTAAACTATACATTCCATTTCTGGTATTTTAACTAAAAATTAATTTTCATAATACAGAGGTTATTCGATACGTATTTGCCCATTATGAAGAACAACTTTGTGAGGAATTAAGATATGAATGCCTTTTCAAACGTTCATAATTTCGTTATCAATATCATTCAAACTCTTCATTCTTGTCAACAACTTACTAAAATCTTCACTAATCTTGCTCTCAACTACTCTTGCATAAATTTGAGTTGTCGATAATTTTGTATGGCCTAATAGTTTTGAAACCGTTTCTATAGGCACACCATTTGATAGCATTACTGTTGTTGCAAAAGTATGTCGCGCGACATGAAATGTTAGTTTCTTTTGAAAGTTACAGTCCATAGCTATTTCCTTTAAATATTTGTTTGTTTTCTGATTCGATATCATGGGAAAAACATAATCTGTTGAATAATCTTTATATTTTTCTATAATTTGCATTGCCTTGGGAAGAATTGGCACCTTAACGGTTTGTGATGTTTTTTCTCGTCTTGTAAAAATCCAATAGTTACCGTCGATACCCTTAGTAATTTGTTTTTTAATTAGATTCTTTTCATCTATGAAGGATAAACCCGTGTAACACGCAAACAAAAAACAATCCTTAACCCTCTCTAATCTATCATTATAATAATGAGTATCTTCTAAAAACTGCAGCTCTTTAGTTGTCAGATAAGCCCTATCATGCTTATCGAACTTTAATTTAATTTTTTCAAAGGGATTTCTTTCAATCCATTCTAATTTAACGCCTAAATTCAAAATCTTCTTAAAACGCTCTAGATGTTTCATTACCCCGTTATTGGCTAATGACAGATTACCCTTTACATTTTTTAAGCGTCGTAAAAAGAATTCAAAATCTGTTACAAAACGATAATTTAATTGTTTCAAATACACATCATCAACTTTTAAACTAGTACTTAAAAATTGCTTTAAGTACTTTTCGGAAGTATAATAATTTTTCATAGTTCCAGGCTTCAAAACTTGAAGCATAGTTGTATTATGATACGTTATTAAATCTGTTAGTGTTTTATAAACATCACCCTCCCCTAAATATTTAGCCTTTATGGTTTTTGAAGTAATAAGGTCACCTTGTTCTAATAATTGTCTATGACAATCTAGTAGCTTAATATAGGCTTGATCCAAATACGTATTTAAGACAGTTATCTCCTTTGACTTCCCTTTACCTCTACTCTTGGAGCTATCCCATTGGCTCAATAAAACATGTCTTTTAAGACTAATTTCCGAGCGTTTTCCATTAACAGTTACTCGTGCATAAATAGATAAATTTTTCGAGTCTGTTTTAGATTTTCTTGTGAAGAAAATAATCGCGAATGTGTTTGTTGTTTGCATCTTACAAAGCTTTAATTGAACATTTGTTTTGTGAATGACAAACAAAAATTACCCTTTAAAGTTCTTTAAATGTACAACTATTTGATCTAGAGACGCTTCTAAAAACGACTCACCGAATGACTCACCTTTAATATGATATCTTATGATATTATATAATAGCACCAAAAACAAAAAACACTGAAAATCAATAGATTAACAGTGTTTATATTGCTACTTGAATCAAGTTAGTCGGGGTGGCAGGATTCGAACCTGCGACCTCCGCGTCCCAAACGCGGCGCGATAACCGGGCTACGCTACACCCCGAAAAAATTATCGAGGTGCAAATATATACCTTTTATTTAAAAACAAACAACTTTTTTTAAGTAAATTAGTCTTAATTTTTAAAATAAACATTATGACTAAGGTAAAACACTTATTATCAATAGTTTTGTTGTTGCACTTTTTTGCTTGTGCTCAAGATAAAAATACCAACGTAGCTAATTACGAATACGAAACTGTAGTTAATGACCTTGAAATTCCTTGGGGGTTTGTGTTTTTACCAGATAATTCTATGTTAATTACTGAAAAAGCTGGAACATTAATTCATTTTAAAAATGGTAAAAAAACAGAAATAACGGGGTTACCGGCTATAAAACGTCACGGTCAAGGTGGCTTAATGGACATTGCATTGCATCCCGATTATAAAAACAATGGTTGGATTTACTTTACTTATGCCTCTGCCGAGGGTGAAGGCTCTGGTGCAAACACTGCACTTATGCGCGCAAAAATTAGCAATAACACGTTAACCAATAAAGAATTACTTTATAAAGCTACTCCAAACTTTTCTGGGCCAGATCATTTCGGGTCTCGAATCATATTCGATAAAAACAATTATTTATTTTTTAGCATTGGCGAACGTGGCGAGCGCGATCTTAATCCGCAGGATCTTACTAGAGATGGCGGAAAAATTTACCGTTTAAAGGACGACGGTAGTATTCCAGCAGACAATCCATTTGTAAATACACCAAATGCAAAAAAAGCAATTTATACTTATGGCCACAGGAATCCGCAAGGCTTAATTTATATCGAAGAAACAAACAGCATTTGGTCTCACGAACACGGACCTAAAGGGGGCGATGAAATAAATATTATTGAAGCAGGTAAAAATTACGGTTGGCCTGTAATTACCTACGGTATTAATTATTGGGGCACCAAAATTACAGATATTACCGAAAAAGAAGGCATGGAACAACCTATTCATTATTGGACGCCTTCTATTGCTCCTTCCGGTATGTGTTATGTAACTAGCGACAAATACAAAGGTTGGAAAGGCAATATTTTAGTAGGATCGTTAAGATTTCAATACTTAGATCGTTGTGTTATTAAGAATAATAAGGTGGTATATGAGGAAAAATTATTGGATAATTTAGGACGTGTACGCTCTGTAGTTCAGGGGCCCGATGGCTATATTTATGCCGGGGTAGAAAATGTTGGAATAGTTAAAATTATTCCGAAAAATTAACCTTAAATTTGTAGACTCTTAAAACAAAAATTCAATGCTAATTATAGGAATTACCGGTGGTACGGGTTGTGGTAAAACAACAGTAGTAAATCAGATATTAAACGAACTCCCAGATGCCGAAGTAGGAGTAATTTCTCAAGATTCCTATTATAACGACACCTCTCACCTGTCGTACGACGAGCGTAAAAAAATTAATTTCGACCATCCTAAATCGATTGATTTTGATTTGCTAGTCGATCATTTAAAACAACTTAAATCGGGTGAGGCCATACAACAACCTGTTTATTCGTTTGTAAAACATAACAGAACGGGAGACACTATTTTGACGCATCCGCGGAAGGTGATGATTGTAGAGGGCATTTTAATTTTTACACATCCTGAAATTCGAAACTTATTCGATATTAAAATATTTGTTCATGCCGATAGTGACGAACGATTAATTAGACGTTTAAAACGTGATATTGCCGAGCGTGGCCGTGATTTAGACGAGGTTTTAAACCGATACCAAACCACGTTAAAACCCATGCATCAGCAGTTTATCGAGCCTATGAAAGAGTATGCAGATCTTATTGTACCTAACAACAAATTTAATACGGTTGCCATAAATGTAGTGCGTACCATTATTAACGAAAAACTATTATGAAGTTTAAATTTTTCAATCACAAATATGTTAAACCCTTCACAAATCCCTTCGTAATTCCTGGGATTGGCTTTGCTATTTGGATGTTATTCTTCGATAGTAATTCCTTTTTAATTCATAACGAATTAAACAACGACATCGACGAGCTTAATGAGCAAAAGGAATATTATATTAATGAAATAACGAAAGATAGAAAAGCTTATAAAAAATTAAACACCGAAGAAGGAATCGAAAAATTCGCACGTGAAACGTACTATTTAAAGCGTGAAAATGAAGACATTTACATCATTGAATACGAAGATAGTTTAAAAACACAAAGCGATGAGTAAGGCTAATTTGTTTGATGAATTTGATCCCGTTTCGGCTAAGGCTTGGAAACAAAAAATTCAATTCGATCTTAAAGGTGCCGACTACAATAACACCTTAATTTGGAATAGTAACGAAGGGATTCATGTTAAACCGTTCTATACAAACGAAGATTTAAAATCCCCTTCTTATACTTCTAACACAAATTCGTTGCCATTCAACATCACGCAATCCATTTTTGTTAATTCTGAAGAAAAATCGAATCTTGCAGCACTAAATGCCTTACAAAATGGTGCTGAAGCTTTACATTTTATAATATCTAATACCACCTGTAAGCTTGAACGTCTTTTTGAAAGTATCGACCTTCATCTTACCCCTATTTACTTCGAGCTACAATTTTGTTCTGCTGATTTTGTTATAAAACTAGATCAAATAGCATCTAAAAACAATGCTTTGTTTTATGTAAATTTCGATAGTATTGGTCATTTAGCAGAAACTGGAAACTGGTATACTACGCTTCAATCCGATCATAAAACATTAGAATCTATATTAAAAACTTGTCGGCATTTAAAAAGTAATGTTAGTGTAAATATGGCTCTATATCAAAATGCGGGAGCAAACATTACCCAACAACTCGCATATAGTTTAGCACATGCCAACGAATACCTAAATTTGTTTGCGCAACATATTAAATCACGAATCACTTTTAAAGTAGCTATAGGCTCTAACTATTTCTTCGAAATCGCGAAACTTCGAGCTTTACGAATGTTATGGAAAACTGTGGCACAAACTTATAACTTGAGCCCAGATTGCCATATTATTGCCTTTCCTACAAAACGTAATAAAACCCTTTACGATGTTAACACAAACATGTTACGAACAACTACAGAATGCATGAGTGCCATTTTGGGCGGTGCAGATAGTGTTTGCAACTTGGCTTTCGATGCCGTTTTTCATAAAAACAATGCGTTTGGGGAACGGATATCTAGAAATCAGTTAATTATTTTAAAAGAAGAAAGTGCTTTTGGAGCCGTGAATAACCCTGCCGATGGCTCATATTATATCGAAACTTTAACCCTTCAATTGGCAGAACAAGCACTAGATTTATTTAAAGACCTTGAGGCCAATGGCGGATTTTTAAAAGCATTGAAAGCTGGTTTAATTCAGAAGAAAATAAAAGAAAGTGCTTTAAAAGAGCAAGAACAGTTTAATGCTAACGATATAATTTTAGTCGGTACAAATGCACACACCAATCCGAAAGACCAAATGAAAGATAACTTGGAATTGTACCCCTTTGTAAAGCAAAACCCAAGAAAAACATTAATAGAACCTGTTATACAAAAACGTTTAGCAGAAACCTTAGAACAAACTCGATTAAAGGCTGAGTCTTAATTTACCTGAAACCATCCGAATGCAGGAGTTGCTGTTTTACTTCTAGTGTCGCATTTTTTTTATGCTGAAAAAAAGAGCTAAATTTAAGATCAATTGCGAAACTATTACCTTTAGTGAAGTAAAACGAGAGCTGATCCTATTCATAAATAAAGAAATCTATATCAACCTTAAATCAGAAAAGATGCATGGATATTAATAACGACAAATCTGTTACAAAAGCGAAAGAACTCGCTAACCGTTTTGCAGATCAAGAAGGCCGACGCCCTAGGTTATTACTGTCTAAACTTAGGCACCATAATGATGAGCTCGAGCTTAAAAGAAAAGCTTCTGCCTACGCCGATATAGGTTTCGATGTCGATTTAGCTCCACGTTTCCAATCGGCTAAGGCTATTGCAAAACAAGCGGTAGAAAACGATGTACATGTACTTTACCTATCGGCCATTCAAAAAGACGACATCATTTTAATTTCAGAAATAATAACTGCCCTTCTAAATTTCAATTGTGGTCATATTTTAGTCGTGGTAGACAGTCAACAGCTTTCGGAAGCCGATGTTAAAAAATTATCTAATTCCGGTGTTGCTATCTGCCTAAATTCTGAAATAAAAATTAACGATGCTGCTATTCAAATTTTAAATATCTTAATCGCATAGTTAAATTGAAATTACCAATGATTCATATTAAAAGAACGACTTCCGAAAACCCAGATTTTATAGAACTTGTAAAACAATTAGATGCCGATTTAGCGGTTAGAGACGGCGAAGACCATGCTTTTTACGCTCAATTTAATGGTATCGCTACGTTAAATCATGTTATTGTTGCTTATCACGATAAGCAGCCTGTAAGTTGTGGAGCGATTAAACCTTTTAATACAGACACTTTAGAAGTGAAGCGTATGTACACTTTGCCGGATTATAGAGGTGAAGGGTTAGCCTCTAAAGTATTGGCAGAATTAGAACTTTGGGGTAAAACAATGCATTACAACTATTGTATTTTAGAAACAGGCATGAAACAACCCGAAGCCATAGCGCTTTACAAGAAAAATGGATATCAGAGTATTCAAAATTACGGGCAGTATATAGGTGTTGAAAATAGTGTTTGTTTTAAAAAAACACTGGAATGAACAACTTAAACACTCATTTAAAGCTTTTTATTTTTCAAAAACTTGAAATTCCATTACCTTGTTTAGAAATCGATTTTATATGAAACCCTTTCGGATTATTGTACTCCTTAGCCTAGTATGTTTCCATTGTAAAGAACAAAACAGTATTAAGCATACACCCGCTCTGCACACCGAAAAGACGGAATTAAAATTATCTTTGGGGTGTTATGAATTTAAAGATGATAAAAATGCAATTCGGTTTGAAATTTCTAAAATTTCTGATAGCGTTATAGGAAACCTCAGCTATCAATTATTTGAAAAAGATAAAAATTCGGGTAAATTTAAAGGTGTACAAATAGACCATAACATTTCAGGTATATATACATTTATGTCGGAAGGCATTCAAAGTAAAAGACAAGTTGTTTTTTTAATCTTAAATGATACTTTGGTTGAAGGATATGGCCCATTGCATGAAGACGGCACGACTTTTAAAAATATAGACCAGCTTGAGTTTCATTCTAGCATGCCTTTAACTAAAATAGATTGTCTAAAATAAATTTATAGAATCAATTCACGGTACTTCATTATTAATTATCTTTATAGCAAATACAGTAGGTGGCTCTCAACTTTAAGAGCCAAATTATAAACAGTAAATTAATTTATTATTTTAATTCGGATAATTTTGTCTTAATTAGATTTTATAATTATCTTTGCATCAAATAAGTCAGATATATGTTTTCAAAAGCATGCGAATACGGTATTAGAGCCACTATTTTTATAGCCCATAGTTCAATGGATGGACGACGAGTAAGTCCGAAAGAAATTGCACAAGAAATAGACTCTCCCGCTGCATTCACTGCTAAAATATTACAGGCTTTGGTAAGACATCAAGTTGTTGAATCTACAAAAGGCGCTCATGGTGGATTTGAGATTAACTTGAATAATATTAAAACTATAAAACTATCGGATATTGTAGATGCTATAGATGGCGATAAAATTTATAAAGGCTGCGGATTAGGTTTACATGAATGCGATGAAAACAGACCCTGCCCTATGCACGACAAATTTAAGTCTATTAGAGACGAATTAAGAGTTATGTTAGAATCTACAGATTTAGAATCGTTAGCCCTAGACCTAAAATTGGGTGAAACCTTTTTAAAACGATAAAAAAATTTACTACTAAATAAGACAAATTTATCCTAATTAAAAATTAATTATCAACCCTACTTTATTATGAACAAAGAAAAAAAACTCTGGCTAATATTCGCCGCAGTGGTAATAAGCTCCTTTAGCGTATTGGGCTATTACGGTTTCGAAATTTATCAACAATCCCCTCCTATTCCAGACGCCATAGTTTCTACAAAAGGTGAAACTATATTTACTAAAACCGACATTCAAGATGGTCAAAATATTTGGCAAAGTATTGGCGGACAAGAATTAGGATCTGTTTGGGGCCATGGTGCTTATGTCGCTCCAGATTGGACCGCAGATTGGCTACATAGAGAAGCAGTTTATATTCTAGACATTTTTGCCAACCAAGATTTCGGAAAAAACTTCCAAGATATTTCAGATGAACAGCAGGCTGCCTTAAAAATAAGATTACAAAACGATGTTAGAACAAATACTTTTAACGCTTCGGCAAATACCATTACAATAAGTGAAAACCGCGTAAAAGCAATTGATTATTTAAGTGAATACCACCACGGATTATTTACAAACGATCCTGCTTTCGATAAATTAAGAGCAGATTACGCTATTCCGAAAAACACCATAAAAGACGAAGCTAAAATGCATAAAATGAATGCATTTTTCTTCTGGGCTACTTGGGCAACCGTAACCGAACGTCCGGGCAGTGAAGTAAGTTATACCCACAACTGGCCTGCAGACGATTTAGTAGGTAATGTACCGACTATGGATTTAATGGTGTGGTCTGGTGTAAGTATTATTCTACTTATTCTATGTATAGGAATACTTGTATTTTACCACGTAAAATCTGGTGAAGACGAAGATATGCCGGTACCTGCAGAAGATCCTCTACTAAAACAAGGCATGACACCAAGTATGCTTTTAATTAAAAAATACTTCTGGGTTGTTACCTTACTTATGGTGCTTCAAATGCTATTAGGTATAGTAACTGCGCATTATGGTGTAGAAGGTGATGGTTTCTATGGTTTTGCTTTAGATCAAATTTTACCGTATTCTGTTACCCGAACTTGGCACACACAACTCGCTATTTTCTGGATTGCTACAGCTTGGTTAGCTACAGGATTATATATTGCACCGGCGGTGTCTGGTAAAGATCCTAAATTTCAAAAATTTGGTGTAAACTTCTTATTTATTGCGTTACTTATCATAGTGCTTGGTTCTATGATTGGCCAATGGTTTGGCGTTATGCAAAAATTAAACCTAGTCAATAATTTCTGGTTCGGTCATCAAGGATACGAGTATGTAGATTTAGGACGTTTCTGGCAAATATTCCTATTTATAGGCTTATTACTATGGTTAGCATTAATGATAAGACCATTATTACCTGTACTAAAACGTAAAACAGAAGAAAAGAACTTAATTATTATGTTCTTAATTTCTTGTACTGCTATCGCTTTATTCTATGCCTCTGGTTTAATGTGGGGACAACATACCAATCTTGCCATTGCAGAATATTGGAGATGGTGGTTAGTACACCTATGGGTTGAAGGCTTCTTTGAAGTATTTGCAACCGTAGTTATCGCCTTTTTATTTGTAAGATTAGGACTTTTAAAAACAAAAACGGCAACGTTAAATGTCCTTCTAGCCACCATAATATTTATGTCTGGAGGTATTTTAGGAACCTTCCATCATTTATATTTCTCTGGAACCCCAAAAGCGGTTATGGCATTAGGAGCTACTTTTAGTGCTTTAGAAGTTGTACCTCTTACGTTAATAGGTTACGAGGCTTATCACAACTATAAATTATCTAAAGCTACAAAATGGATTGCAGATTATAAATGGCCGATTTACTTTATGATAGCCGTCGCATTCTGGAATTTCTTAGGAGCAGGTATCTTCGGATTTATTATTAATCCACCAATTGCATTATACTATGTACAAGGATTAAATACCACACCATTACATGCACACACGGCTTTATTTGGTGTATATGGTATGCTAGGTATAGGGCTCATGCTATTTGTATTACGTAGTTTATACAGAAACGTACTATGGAATAATAAACTTATAAAAATTTCTTTCTGGTCCTTAAACATCGGGTTGTTAGCCATGGCTTTATTTAGCCTAATGCCTATGGGAATTTGGCAAGCTATTGAAAGTATAGAGCACGGTATGTGGTACGCACGTTCATCAGAACTTATGCAAAACCCTAACATGATTACGTTAAAATGGCTTAGAACGATAGGCGATGTCATTTTTGCTGTAGGTATCGTTACTATTTGCTGGTTTGTATTCGATTTAACACTGAAACATAAAATAACAAAAAACAATTAAATAAATATATTATGGAAGCTATAACACAAAAACACGTAGGAGCATTTGTTGCAGAAGATTTTAGAACTGCTGCCGTATTCACGAAATATGGAATCGATTTTTGCTGCAGAGGAAACAGATCGTTAGAAGAAGTTTGTGAAAAAAACGGAATTTTAACCAGCGATTTAGTAGATAGTTTAGAGCATGTTCTTAACTCTAAAGCCGATCAATCTATAGATTACAAATCTTGGCCTTTAGATTTATTAATTGATTATATCGAGAAAAAACACCACCGTTACGTAGAAGAAAAAACGCCGATAATTAAACAATTTTTAGATAAATTATGTAGAGTACATGGCGAGAGACACCCTGAATTATTTCAAATAAATGAATTATTTACGGCCTCTGCCGGAGATTTAGCACAGCATTTAAAAAAGGAAGAATTAGTATTATTTCCTTTCGTTAAACGTTTGCTTAAAGCAAAATCTACCAACACACCAATAGAAGCACCTGGCTTTGGAACTGTAAAAAATCCAATTGCAACCGTGATGCAAGAACACGATAATGAAGGTGTACGTTTTAGAGAAATTGCCGACATTACAAACAATTATACGCCACCTACAGATGCTTGTAATACGTATAAAGTAACCTTTGCTATGTTACAAGAATTTGAACAAGATTTACACTTACATATACATCTTGAAAACAACATTCTTTTCCCTGCTGCAGAGAAATTAGAAAGCGAGTTTTGTTAAAATCTCATTTAAAAATTTTAAATTCCGAAACATTAATTTTATAATGTTTCGGAATTTTTATTTACCCTATTATGATGCCTAAAAAATGCGTACTTGTATGTCTCTTTAATTTCCTAGTTGCAGGAATTATGGGACTTACCATGCGATTAGCCTTTATAACTGACATCAATTTTAACTATCGGAATTTAACCCATGCACATTCGCATACCGCGATGCTTGGTTGGGTGTATTTAATACTTTTTGTATTGATTGTGCATTATTTTGTTCCCGAAAAACAAAAACTATTTAATCGGTTATTTTGGGTTACAGAAATTGCGGTTTTAGGAATGATGCTTAGTTTTCCTTTTCAAGGGTATGCAGCCATATCTATTACCTTTTCTACATTACATATATTTTGCAGTTACTATTTTGTATATCTGGTTTTTAAGCATCAAAAAATAACTTCTGCCCCCACAAGAATATTATTAAAAACAGCACTCATTTTTATGGTAATTTCTACCATTGGCGTGTGGTGTTTAGGTCCAGCTGTGGGACTGTTAGGCCAAGCCTCAGCGTTTTATCAAATTGCGATACAATTCTTTCTCCATTTTCAATTTAATGGTTGGTTTTTAATTGCTATACTCGCCTTATTTTTTCATTATTTCAACATAAAAAACCATCACCTTTTTAAACGATTTCACTTTACCCTTATTCTGGCCACCATATGCACATTGGCCTTGCCTGTAAGTTGGTTTGCTCCCGCTCCTTTTTTAATTTGGATTAATGGTTTTGGAATACTTTGCCTACTAGCATCATTCATTTTATTTATAAAAATGTCTAAACCTTATATTAAACAGCAATTTAAAGTCGTTTCAAAAGAAGTGAAATACCTATATACATTTGCTTTATTTTCATTCGCTTTAAAAATAGTATTTCAGAGTACATCTTTCTTTCCCGAAATTGGAAACCTCGCGAAACAAAATCACAATTTTGTAATCGGATTTATACACTTAACCATGTTGGGTGTGGTTACAGGTTTTTTATTCGCGTACTTAATGCAGTCAAAACTAATTTTTAATGCTGCTATTGTTAAATACGGTATTTATAGTTTTATTTTAGGCTTTCTGGGTACAGAAGGGATCCTTTTCTTTCAAGGCTTAGGATTTATTTTAGGTGTTGGACTATTCCCACATTATTACGAGTGGTTATTTGTATTAAGTTCTTTCTTAGTTATTGGAATATCCTGTATCTTTATAAGTGTCTTACCAATTAAAAAGGAACACTATGCCTGACAAGAAACCCTTAAAGCGCCATAAATCGTTACAACCCTTAAGCAGAGATCACCATCACGGCTTATTATTGGCTTGGAAAATTAGAACGGGATTTAAGAAAGGTATTGAGGTAAACCGGATAAAAACTTATGCCGATTGGTTTTATACGTCACATTTAGTTCCGCATTTTAAAATGGAAGAAGCTCATGTGTTTTCTATATTAGCTGATGACCATCCGTTAAGAATACAAGCTTTAGCAGAGCATAAACAAATTGAAGCATTAGCTAGTAAAACTACAGATTTAGAACACAATTTAAATTTACTTGCCGACGTTTTAGAAAAACACATTCGTTTTGAAGAACGTGTCCTCTTCCCTGAAATTCAATCTATAGCCTCTCCCGAAGCGATGGCACATATAGATGAAATACATTACGAACAAAATCTTGAGGAAAATACTAGCGATGAATTTTGGAAGTAATAGAGCTTAGGAATGCTATTAACATACATCCTGAACTATTTTTCTACAAAAAAAGAAGGCTTAAAATATTTATCAATATGTCTTAAAATAAAAAATACCAAAGTGCAATGTATATAATTGCAATTTAGTATCTCTTTATATTATTAAAACCCGTTACGTTTAAGTGAGTTTTAATGCTAAATTAATGTTGAAAAAATTTTATAAGCGTAAATTTTATTGACGCTTAAAATTATGACAAAATTGATTTAGTATGGTAAAATGTGTTTCTAGCATTTCTTTAGCCTTTTTCGGATTCTTTTCTTTAATCGCATCAAAAATATCCTGATGTTCTTGTAATCGTTTATGGCTTTGATCTTTATCGCAAATGTGATGCTTTTCGAAATTATTAATAATTTCTGAAATAATAATAAGCATCATTTTATTGATAGTGCTATTTCTACTTGCTTGAGCAATTGTTAAATGAAACAATAAATCTTCCTGAACAGCGTCTTCGTCGTTTAATACTTTTTGGCGATAGGCTTCTAAAGCCGTAGACATCTTTTCTAAATCTTCTTCGGTTCTGCGTTCTGCAGCAAAGGTTACCGTTTTTAATTCGAGTAACATTCTTGTTTCGAGTAAAGATTTAAAGTCGGGTTCTTCTAAACGAAGAATATCTTCCATCATACCATTCATGGTAACCTGACCTATATCTGCTACAAAAGTACCACTTTGAGGTCTAGACATTAAAATGCCATAAAATTCAAGTTTTTGAATGGCTTCTCGAACATGCGTTCTACTTACACCAAATTTATCTGACAACATACGTTCAGAAGGAAGTTTATCTCCAGGTTCTAGATTCTTGAAATTTATTAAATCTCTTATTTTTGAGATAATTTCATTCTGAAGATCTTGATTTTCATTATTCGTTAGGGAATCTAACTTCATAGGTAAATTACTTATCATTAAACGGCTTAACCTTCTAGGTTATTTGGACAGATGTATTACTTATAGTCAAGATTACAAGCTGTAAATTTTGAACTAAAGTATCGTATTTATTTTTAAAATAAAGCAATTTTACCGGCCTGAAACAGCCGGTAAATTGCTTCAAAACAAACAAACAAACTAATTTAAATAATTTTCAATTTAATTGCATTGAAATTATTTCTATACATAGGATTCCGACTCAATGAAATCCTTTGTTTTTTAATTCTATCTAAAAAGTATTAGAATTAATACCCTGGGTTTTGAGGTAATAAGTTTGGATTTCTTTCTAACTCACGTACAGGTAATGGTAATAAATATTTATTTTCATTAAATGCAGGTTTAGAACCTTCTAATCCATCTGCACCATATACATTGTACGGTGCACCTCCCATTTTACGTCTTACGATATCGTACCATCTTTTACCTTCAAAAGCCAATTCGTATCTACGCTCTTCTAATATTTCTGCTACTGTTACAGTACCTGTTGCATCTGCTGGTACTGCACTTGCAGGAACAGTTACAGCTTCGAAAGATCCGTTTTGTGTAACTCCACCTTGTCTAGCTCTTGCTCTTACTTGGTTAAGGTACATTAAAGCAGAGGCATTGTCTCCTATTTCTACAGCAGCTTCTGCAGCAATTAATAATACTTCTGCATAACGCATCATAGAGTAATTATGGCTTGTAGCTCTTGCATTAATACGAGCAAATGGGCCAGGGAAACGAGCATATTTAGCAATGTATGGTGAATTTCTTGCAGCCGAGTGACCACTTATTGTGAAATTAGTATAAGGCTCTAAGTTTCCGTTAATTGTCATTTCATCCTCTAAACTAACAGCTCTTCTGTAATCTTCTGCGGGCCATGTAGTGTACACTTTTAAAGTAGGACTTACAATAGACCATCCACCACCTTCATTTCTGTCGGCTCCTCTAATATCTGTCATTGGTGCTAATTGATCGTAACCATTATCTTCTGCTTCTACATTATTATAATCAAGAGCGAAAATTGGTTCTGGAGAACCGTCAATTACGTCAGCATTAAATAAATTTTGGAAATCTGAATCTAAGCTATAAATACCACTATTAATTACTTTAGTTGCATAATCATAAGCTTGTTGAAAATGCTCTGTTCCACTAGTTCCTGCCATAGTTAAATGTACAAGAGCTAAGTAAGAAGTAGCTGCCCCTTTAGATGGAATTGCTGCAGAACTTGTAGTTTCTGGCAACCATGCTTCTGCATATTCTAGATCTGAAATAATTTTAGCATAAACTTCGTCTGCAGGAGTTTTACTAATTGTTATATCCTCTGCAGTAGCTCTCTTGTCTAAATAAGGAATATCTCCAAATTGTCTTACTAAATGAAAATATAAAAATGCTCTAATAAAATAAGCTTGAGCTACAACAGGATTCTTTACACTTTCGTCTTCATCAACTTCACTGGCACCTTCAATAGCATCGTTTGCAGCAGCAATAGCTTGGTATGTTCTTGGCCAATAATTTTGAATCATTTCATTATCAGATAAATTATCTAAATCATTCATCTGTACCCTTCTTGTCTCTGTTGTATTAAGACTAGCCATATCGGATAATAACATTAATGAAATAGAGAATTTTCTACCCCAAAACTGTTCGTTAATCATATGCCCATAAGTGGCATTAATTGCGGTTTGAATATCATCTGTAGTTTTGAAAAACCCTGTTGGAGTTAATATCCCTACAGGCTCTTCTTCCAAGTCAGAACATCCTACTATTGACAATCCAATCATCAATAAGAATAAATATTTATATTGTACTATATATTTTTTCATAATTTATTTTTTTTTAAAATTTTAAATTAAGGCTGAAAGTTACAGTTCTAAGTGTTGGGTAGTTTCCGAAATCGAAACCTTGAACTGTATTGCTAGAAGTGTTATTGTTACCACTAGCTCCATAATAATTTACTTCAGGATCTAAACCAGAATAATTTGTAAATGTTAATAAGTTTTGTCCACTTATTCCTAATCTTAAATGATCTACTCCTATTCTTTCTACCAAGTTAGTTGGGAAATTATAACCAATAGCAAGGTTCTTTAATCTTACATAAGATCCATCTTCAACAAAACGAGAAGAAATTTCTCTATTTGTGTTAGCACCTACACGTGGTGTATTGGTATCTGTATTTTCTGGTGTCCAAGCACTTCTGTAGAAATCTTTAGTAGTGTTAGCATCTCCATTGAATAACTGAACGTTAGTCATGTTAAAAATTTCACCACCTTGAGAACCTTGGAAGAAAATACTTAAATCGAAGTTTTTATATCTGAAATTGTTTGTGAAACCAAAAGTCCAATCTGGATTAGGATCTCCAATAGTAGTTTGGTCTGCTCTGTCTAACTGACCGTTTCCATCGTCTGTAAATAATGGATCTCCAGCAACACCATTTGGAAAAGTAGCAGTTCCTTCTGGTAACTCTCCTCCTTGGTATACACCTCTATACTCGTAACCCCAGAATAAACCAACAGGCTCTCCTTCTCTTAATACATAAGTATCTCCAGAACTAAAGTAAGCAGGAGCAGCTCTACCATAAATATCTGCACCATTAATTAAGCTTACAACTTCATTTTGGTTTTTAGACCAGTTAAAGTTAGTAGACCAGCTAAAGTTTTCGTTAGAAATGTTAATAGTATTTAAACCAATTTCAAATCCACGGTTATTAATTTCTCCTAAGTTAGTTAAAATTTCATCATTGATATATCCTAAGTACTGAGGGATACCGTTGTTTGCAAGAATTAAATCTTTTGTGTCAATGTTATAATAATCTAAAGATAAATTCAATCTGTTATTAAACATTCCTAAATCTATACCAAAGTTAGCTTGGTAAGAAGACTCCCATTTTAAGTCTGGGTTAGCAGGTTGGTCTGGTGTAACTGCGTTTACAGTTTCTCCGTTTAAAGAAGCATAAATAGTACTATATCTCGCTAAAGATTGGTAAGGTGCAATAGAAGGGTTTCCTGTAACACCATAACTAGCTCTTAATTTTAAATTACTAACAGTTTGGCTATCCTTTAAGAAGTTTTCGTTAGATATTTTCCAACCTATTGCTCCAGAAGGGAAAACAGCATATTTGTGGTTTTCTGCAAAGTTAGAAGCTCCATCACGTCTTACTGTAGCAGTTAATAAATATTTGTCGTTGTAATCAAAGTTTACTCTACCAAATAAAGATTGAATTTCTGTTTCTGTATATGTAGAATTTGGCTGTAAATAAATAGCAGCACTACCCATATTGTGGAAAAGGAAATCATCTGATACAAAACCTGAAGCTTCAGAAAAAGAAGTTTGAGTTACACTTTTTTGGTAAGAGTATCCCCCTAATAAAGTTAAAACACCTTTTCCTATTTCTTGATTGTATGTTAAATAGTTTTCACTTAATACATTTGTTCTTCTAGCTTCTGTAATTGAAGCTCTACCACCAGCAGCTCCTGCTGTCATTCTTAATGTTGATGGTTGGTAAGTACCTCTACTATCGTTTTCAGTACTCATACCAAACGTAGTTTTAAAGGTAAGGCTTTCTAAAATATCGTAATTAGCAAAAAGGTTTGCTCTAAAAACATCAGATTTAGTTTCGTCTGTTCTTTGAGTCGCTACTGCATAAGGGTTATCTACTTCATCTCCTACAGTATTGTTTGTAGAGAAATCACCATTTTCATCATAGATTCCTTTATCTGGAGCCATTCTCATAGCTAAAGAAATAACATCATCCCCACCAACAGATACAGAACCATCAGATTGTGTAGCTACACCATCTTTAGTACCTGTACTACCAAAAAGGTTCATACCTAATCTAAATTTTTCAGTTACTTGAGCCTCTACGTTTGAAAGGAAAGTTGCTCTTTCAAAACCTGAATTAACTACAATACCATCTTGTTTAAAGTAGTTACCAGAAGCATAAAAATTAATATTATCTGAACCACCAGAAAATGAAAGTTGTGTCATAGAAATACCTCCAGTAGTATAGATTAAATCTTGCCAATCTGTATCGTAATCTCCTTGTGGATATGGAGTACTGTTACCTTCATTAGCTCTAATATCGTTTTGGTAGTTAGCAAATTCATCAGCACCTAATAAATCCAGTTTGTTCGCTGTATTTTGAATAGAGTAAGAAGTATTAAGCTCTACAGATAATTTTCCTGATCTACCTTTTTTAGTTGTTACCATGATAACCCCATTAGATCCTCTAGATCCATATATTGCAGTTGCAGAAGCATCTTTTAATACTTCCATAGATTCGATATCATTAGCTTGAGGCATTGTACCTCCAACAAATCCATCTACTACAATTAAAGGATCACTACTTGCAGAAATAGAAGTGTTACCTCTAATTTTAATATCTATAGGAGCTCCTGGCTCACCACCGTTATTAGATTGTACAAAAACCCCAGCAGCATTACCTTGAAGGGCTTGTGTTGCGTCTAATACAGGAAAAGCTGTTAATTCCTCAGATTTTACAGAGGCTACAGATCCTGTAATGTCGCTCTTTTTACGAGTACCGTATCCTACTACTACCACTTCTTCAAGTTGGCTAGCATCTTCAACCATAACAACATTAAGTTGTCTTTGATCTGTAATTGTAATAGACTCTTTAACGTATCCTAAATAAGAAAAATGAAGAATATCTCCACGTTTAACCTCTAATTGAAAATTTCCATCGAAATCTGTTGCTGTACCCGTCGTGGTTTTGTCGATAACCACATTTACACCAGGTACGGGCATGTTTGCCGCATCTGTTACAGTCCCGGATAATTGATATCCTTCTTGTGCAAATAATGAAAGATTGAAAATCAATCCTAACATTAAAATTAGTTTAGTTTTAAAATTCATTTGTAATTTGTTTTGGTTATTAATGTTGTTTTACTTCTCGGTTATAAGAAGCAGGTGTTTGAATTAAGAAATGATAGCTTGTACTATCATTTTTTTAATCTGTGTGTTTAGTCATTGTGTTGTTTGAGTTTTTGTTAATTGTTTTACTTTATTTTATTGTTTTTTGGTATTCCAATCTGGAAACCCAATCTGGATTCCCAATCTGGTTTTCCAATCTGGTTTTCCAAATGTATGTTATTTTTTGTTAATAAAAAGACTTTATTGATATTCTGATAATTTTTTGATTTTAATATTCTCAGAAAATCAAAAATTCGCGTAAACATTAGCAATACGGCAATTTTTTAATATAAAAAAATCTTAAAATGATTTATAAAAACCCGCTCTTTTTTAATATTTTTCATCAATATTTAAGACGATTACCTCAGTAATTAAGGCAAATTCTTCTAAGACTAACTGAAAATTTAAGACATTTTTAACAACGAAAAAGAATATGAATTCAGCAAAAAATTGACATAAAAAACAATAATAATCTAGAAATCTTCTTAAAATTTGAAATACATAAAAACCACTAAATATTATTATTTAATAAAAAGAAGTGCTTTTAAAAGCTAATATTCAGCCCCTGTTTTAGCTATTTTACAAGGACATATTTGTTAAAATAAGGACACACTTTTCTACCTTTAAAATCTGTTATTTTAGCTTTAAAAAATGAATAATATGCCCATACCAAAACAGCGCATTTTAAGAAAAACGGCTACCAACATAAAAGAGCACACCCTTATGTGTGTCTCTTTATTTTAAAATCAATAATTACCTAGCGGTTAGGCAAAAAAAATAGCGAAGAAAAATTTCCTCGCTATTTTTTGTCCTCCAGTATGAAAGAGGTAAAACTCATTGACAATTATTACATATCTCGAACCGCTTTTTCTATATTTTCTATAGTTTCATCAGAGTTCACCCCTAAACCTTCTTGTTGAAATACCAATTCACCAGCTTCATTAAACACACTAATAATATTGGAGTGCGAAAAATCCATAGGTGATATTTCTTTATACTTTACTGCTAGTACAGCAGCAAATTCTCGAGTGTTTTCTTCGGTAGAACGTAAAAAGATCCACGGATCTTCGTCCATAAAGTTTTCTTTAGCAAAGGTCTTTAAGCGTTCAGGCGTATCGGTTTCTGGATCGATACTTACAAAAATCATTTTCACTTTATTCTTGGTGTCTTCTGGTAAACGTTTTTCTATATTGCGCATATCGGCCACCAATCTAGGACAAGCTGCTTTACAAGTGGTGTAAATCATTACCATTACCAAGACGTCCCCCTTCAAATCTTTTAAATGAATAGCCTCTCCATTTTGATTGGTCCACTTTGAAGGTAAATTATAAATGGACATTTCTGAAATTACATCGCTATCTGCTTTCGATTTCACTACTTCTGAGGTTTCTTGTGTAGAATTCTTAGTTTCGTTTTTACATGAAATAAGTCCGAAACAAATCAAACTACATAGTATTATATACCTTTTCATAAATTCATTATTTTTTTCTTTATTCTATCTCTACATCTTTAACACATCTAAATCCCAAATTCTTAATACTATATCGCGCACTTATACTACCACGGAATGCATAACGCATAAATGCGGCGTAATTCATTAAATCTGTTGCACCGATTGCTGCACTTCCACAAAATAAATTAGCATCTTTATCGACATCCTTTCTAGACTCTCCTGTAATTAAAATAGAATTGAAATCTGAAGTCCACTCCCAAACTAAACCATGTAAATCGTAAATACCCCAATAATTTTCTGGATTACGTCCTACTTCGTATGTATTCGTTCTAGGCACTTCGTACCAAGATAGTATTTTCTGATTGTAAGATTCTTTTACACGAGCATCTGCAATTTCTTCGTCGGCCATGGCTACATATTCCCATTCATCTACTGTTGGTAAACGCTTTCCTTGGCATTCGCAATATTTTTTAGCTGCAAACCAAGAAATATACGTAATGGGACTTTCTGGTTTTTCAGAATCCTTCAGCTCGGTATCATTTTTCCAATTTCTTAAATAGGTAGCATCAACAAATAATTGTTTTGCTTTCGATTTTTGCCATTCTGGATATTTAATAACAAACGCTTGGTATTCCTTATTGGTTACCGGATACCTATCCATTAAAAAATCATTCACTTTAACTACAGCCGAATCTCTACCATAAAGGGGGATATAACTCCCCCCTTTAATTTCTGCCATGCCTTCGCTGGTTTGTGCGAAGGCCGTAACCTGTATCGTGAATGCTATGCAAAACATTAAACATGTTCTTACTAGCATACCTTTATAATTTTAAATTATTTATTATTTACTTTCTTAACCATTTCTGGTGTTACCACTTTTTTGGAGTTACCCCAACTGTGATATGCATACGTTAATACGTTTGCAACCTCCTCTGGAGATAAACTCTGACGCGTCATTACACTATTATATGTTTCGCCATTTACCGTAATTTCTCCTGTTAAACCATGTAATACAACTCCAATGGCACGATCTACATCGGCATTTAAATAATCGGAGTTAGCTAAAGGAGGAAATGCTCCTGGCACCCCTTGACCTTCTGATTGGTGACAAGCAAAACAAGTTTGCATATACGTTTGCTTTCCAAATTTTAATTGCTCGTCTAACGATTTTGCAGGAATATCTTTTTCTGCCACCTTACCAGATTCTGGCATACTTTGAATTTTACCACCTTCAGGCAAATAGATATCGTCTCTTAATTCTCCACTATAAATTTTCTTATCTTCTTCTCCTTCAACTTTAAGCATTCCCAAAGCTCCTTTATTAAAGGCTCTAAAAATAGAGTGATCTACCATTATAAAAGTTCCTGGCACCTCAACTTTAAATTCAACAATACTTGCTCCACCAGCTGGAATCAAGGTAGTTTGTACATTATCATTAATTAATTCTCCGCCTTCAACGTGAACTTTATCAAATATCTCTCCAATAACATGGAAAGACGACACTAAATTCGGACCACCATTTCCAACAAACAATCTCACAGTTTCTCCTACATTAGCTGTAATGGCATCGTCTCCAGTTAGCGCTCCTACTTTACCATTAAACACAACGTAATCTGGTTTTTCGTCAATTGCTTTTTGCATATCGAAAGGTTGTAATCCACGATCTCCGTGTGCTCCTTTAGTATAGAAGTCACCTTGCATAATATAGTATTCTTTATCTACTGGAGGTAATCCGCCTTCTGGCTCAACTAAAATAAGGCCATACATTCCGTTTGCAATATGCATTCCAACAGGTGCCGTAGCACAGTGGTACACATATAACCCTGGATTTAACACCTTAAATGAAAATACTTTTTCATGTCCCGGAGCGACAAAAGAAGACTCTGCTCCTCCTCCAGGACCGTTTACTGCATGTAAATCTATATTATGTGGTAATTTATTATCTGGATGATTCTTTAAATGAAACTCTACTTCGTCTCCAACACGTGTTCTAATAAAACTTCCTGGCACGGTACCACCAAAAGTCCAATACACATAGCTTACCCCGTTAGTCATTTCTCCTTCTTCTTCAAGAATTTCCATGTCCACGATTAACTTTTTGGCCTGTCTGCGCCCTACGGGAGTTGGTACATGAGGCGGAGCGGTTAATTCTGCCTGCATCACTTGGCTTACCTTAATTTGGGCAGTGTCCTGTTTTTCTGACTTGTCTTTGTTCGCGCAAGACGCTAAAGTAATACATGCCAACGCTAATACAGATTGCCTCCAATACGAGCGCACTTTTAGAGAGTTTAGTTTTGTAATCATAAAATTCAGTTTCAGTTTAAATTTATTATCAATAAAAGACAAATATATCTTAATTAATTTATTTCAAAATAAGATTACTGTATTCGATAAAATATGATAATTATCAGTTTACAACGGAATAAGTAAAAACACACCTCAAACCGCAACTAATTATAAATTCCTTATAAATTTAACTAATTTTTTTAAAATTAATAATTTTACACTGAACATATTTAGAATATATCAATTCACAACAACACTTTAATTAATGACAAAAAAAACATAAATGATTACCACTTAAAATTTTGATATACACAATAATTTCATAATTAAAACTGTTGTCCACTGCTGTTTAGAAAAAAGTGAATTTCTGCGTGTAAAATTAATTCAACAACTATTAAAAATTAATTTAATAACACCCAAAAACGAATAGCAAACTCTTCCTGAATCGAAAAGAAAGTACACTTAACATTTGTTAACAAGTTACATTTTTAAAAGTCATAAATAGTTGTATTTTTACACCTACTTAAAACCAAATCATTAATGGGTAAAATCATTGCAATTGCAAATCAAAAAGGGGGTGTTGGAAAAACCACAACTTCTGTAAATTTAGCAGCCTCATTGGGGGTGCTTGAAAAGAAAGTATTGCTGATTGATGCCGATCCTCAAGCCAATGCCACATCGGGATTAGGCATAGATGTTGAAACCGTAGAAATTGGCACCTATCAATTGCTAGAACACACCAACTCGGCTAGAGAAGCGATTCTGCAAACAGATACACCAAATTTAGATATCATTGCATCTCATATCGACCTAGTTGCTATCGAAATTGAATTGGTTGATAAGGACGATAGAGAATATATGATGAAACGCTCTTTAGAAGAGGTTAAAAACGATTACGATTATATTATTATTGATTGTGCGCCGTCTTTAGGGTTATTAACACTGAATGCCTTAACAGCATCTGATGCCGTTATTATTCCTATTCAATGCGAATATTTTGCGCTTGAAGGATTAGGAAAATTATTAAATACTGTTAAAAGTGTTCAAAAAATTCACAACCCTAGTTTAGATATTGAAGGCCTTTTATTAACCATGTACGATTCGCGTTTAAGACTTTCTAACCAGGTGGTAGAAGAAGTACAGAAACATTTTAACGATATGGTTTTTAAAACAATTATACAGCGAAATGTACGTTTAAGTGAGGCACCAAGTTTTGGTGAAAGCATAATTAATTACGATGCAAGTAGTAAAGGTGCGCTAAACTATTTAAGTTTGGCTAAAGAAGTTATTAATAAAAACTCCTAGGAAAAGACTATGGCGAAGGCAGTAAAAAAACAAGCGTTAGGAAGAGGATTATCTGCATTACTAAAAGACCCTACAAACGATATCAACTCGGTACAAGATAAAAATGCCGATAAAGTAATAGGGAATATTGTAGAATTAGAATTAGAGACTATTGAAATGAATCCGTTTCAACCACGTACTAATTTTAACGAAGAATCCTTACGCGAACTGGCTTCATCAATTAAAGAATTGGGTGTTATTCAGCCTATAACGGTTCGTAAATTAAACTTTAACACCTATCAATTAGTATCTGGAGAACGACGTTTTAGAGCATCGGAATCTTTAGGATTAAAAACGATTCCGGCATACATTCGAATTGCTAACGATCAGGAGTCTTTAGAAATGGCTTTGGTTGAAAATATTCAACGTCAAGATTTAGATCCTATAGAAATAGCTTTGTCTTACCAACGTTTAATTGATGAAATAAACCTGACTCAAGAGCAAATGAGTGAACGTGTAGGTAAAAAACGATCTACGATTGCCAATTACTTACGTTTATTAAAATTAGATCCGATTATTCAAACTGGAATGCGAGATGGGTTTATTTCTATGGGTCACGGTCGTGCTCTTATAAATATAGAAGATCAAGCAAGCCAAATAGACATATATACGCATATTTTACAACACAAACTATCGGTACGAGATACCGAAGCTTTGGTTCGTAACTATAGCGAAAACGACGATTTAGAACACCCTAAATCGGTTGCTAAACAAGAGGCCGAAATACCTAAATTTGTAAAGTCAAGTATTAAAGATTTTTCAGATTATTTCGGACATAAAATAGATATTAAAGTCGCTAAAAATGGAAAAGGAAAAATTACTATTCCGTTTCATTCTGAAGAAGACTTTAATCGCATAAAAAAACTAGTACAGAGTGCAAAGTAAATTTTTTATAACTACCCTACTCTCACTTTTTTTTTGTTTAAATAGCCTTGCGCAAGACGACGGAAAAGAACCTTCTGCAGAACCTAAAAAAACTGCCGACTCTTTAGTCGTGGACACTCCAAGCCTTACAAAACCAGTTACAGAAGCTGTTATAGCAACAGACTCTGTACAAACAAAAGCTCCAAAAATAGATTCTAGATTTATAGATCCTTTGGCGCCTGCAAGAGCTGCCTTTTACTCGGCTGTACTTCCTGGTTTGGGTCAGGCGTATAACAGAAAATACTGGAAAATACCTATCGTTTATGCCGCCTTAGGTACGGGGATTTATTTCTATATAGATAATAATAAAGCGTATAATAGTTATCGCGATGCCTACAAACGAAGACTGGCCGGTTTTACAGACGATGAATACTACGGCCGAGTGTCTGACGATGGCTTAATAAACGCACAAGACCAATTGCGCCGTAACAAAGAAATGTCACTACTTATTACCTTTGGGTTATATGCCTTAAATATTATTGATGCCAACGTAGACGCGCATTTATTACAGTTTAATATTGATGACAATTTAACGTTATCACCACATTACAAATACAACGAGATGGAAGACACCTCGAATCTCGGACTCACCTTTAACTTTAAATTTTAAAACATGAAAATTGCATTATTAGGATACGGAAAAATGGGTAAAACCATAGAACAAATTGCCCTAAAACGTGGCCATGATATAGTAATTAAAGCCAGTATAGAAGATCCAGAATACGATATTACCCAAGCCGATATTGCTATCGATTTTAGCATGCCAAATGCTGCTGTTGGAAATATTTCAAACTGCTTAAATAATGGTATTCCTGTGGTTTCGGGAACAACGGGTTGGTTAGAAGATTACGATAAAATGACAGCTTTATGTAAGGAGAAACAAGGTGGTTTCATTTATGCGTCAAACTTTAGTTTAGGGGTTAATATCTTTTTTGAATTGAATAAAACACTTGCAAAAATGATGAGTACTCTAGACCAATATAATATTTCTATGGAAGAGGTGCATCATACTCAAAAACTAGATGAACCTAGCGGTACGGCAATTTCATTAGCAAACGATATCATTTCAGAGCATAAAAGTTATGAAAAATGGGCCTTAAACACCCCAGAAACACATACCATTCCTATTGTGGCAAAGCGCGAGCCCGAAGTACCTGGAACTCATGTTGTGACCTACGATAGCGATGTCGATTCTATTACTATTGAACATAAAGCACACAACCGTCAAGGTTTTGCTTTAGGTGCTGTAATCGCTGCCGAATGGTTATTAGGAAAAACAGGTGTTTACAGCATGAAAGATGTGTTAAATATTGGTTAATACCTTAAAACCGTGTTACATTATCCCCTTTATTTATACTTATTTTTATATTCAGTTTAATACGTGTCGTTAAGACAATTAGTAATACAAAGTAGATTATGACTTTAACTCAGTGGTTCATTTTTTTTATAATTATCCAAATCATCCATGGATTAGGAACTTGGAAACTCTACGTAAAAGCAGGTAGACAAGCTTGGGAAGCCTTTATTCCGGTTTACAATGCCGTAGTTTTAATGAAAATTATAAATAGACCGTGGTGGTGGACCATCCTCCTATTTTTACCTATCGTTAACTTAATTATGTTTCCGGTAGTATGGGTAGAAACCGCTAGAAGTTTTGGAAAAAATACGACTCTAGATACCATTTTTGCCATTGTAAGTCTAGGGTTTTACAATTACTATTTAAACTACGCTGCAGATTTAAACTATATTGAAGATCGTAGTTTAGAACCTAGAACCAGTGCTGGAGACTGGATTAGTTCTATACTATTTGCTGTTGTTGCCGCAACCATTGTGCACACGTATATCATTCAACCATTTACCATTCCTACGTCATCTTTAGAAAAAACCTTGCTTATTGGCGATTTCTTATTTGTAAGTAAATTAAATTACGGACCACGAATCCCGCAAACAACCTTGGCCTTACCCATGGTACATGATTCGATTCCGAAAACCAAACTAAAGTCTTATATCGCCGACGATAATTTGGCGACTAAAGATCACTCTTTAAAAAACAAAACCCTTTTACCTTATTTAAGATTACCCGGATTTCAAAAAATTAAACGTAACGATATCGTGGTGTTTAACTGGCCGGTAGATACTGTAAAAGCTTTTTTCCAAACACCAGACCGCAGCTACTGGAAACCAATAGATAAAAAATCTAATTATGTAAAGCGTTGTGTAGGGATGCCTGGCGACTCTTTAGAGGTTAGAGATGGTTACGTGTTTATAAATGGGAAACAAAATGAATTACCAGATCGCGCTAAGCTACAGTTTAGTTATTTAGTACAACCTAAATCTGTGCAATTCAATCCTAAAGAATTAGCAGACCGTTACGGTATTACAGATCGTTTTGGGATTATTAACGACAAAAACACTTATATGTTTATGTCGATTACAGATAAGGCTGTTGCCCAGTTTAAAAACCATCCAAACGTAGAAAGTATCACACCTATTAAGGAAGAAAAAGGCGCTAGAGATTCTAGAATTTTCCCTCACAACCCAAATTATAATTGGAATAACGATTTCTTCGGCCCTTTATATATTCCTGAAGCTGGAAAAACGATAGACATAAATGTAGATGTTTTACCGCTTTACAAACGCGTAATTACAGAATACGAGGGCAACACACTACAAGTAAAAGGAAATCAGATTTATATTAACGATGCTCCTGCAAATACCTATACGTTTAAGCAAGATTATTACTGGATGATGGGAGATAACCGTCATAATTCGCAAGATGCTAGAACTTGGGGATTTGTACCTTTCGATCACGTTGTGGGAAAACCTGTATTTATTTGGATGAGTTGGGATCAGAACGGGAAACCACGTTGGGATCGTTTCTTTACAACTGTTGGAGGTAGCGGAAAACCTGTATCTTATTTAATTCCTGCGCTTGTTATTTTTGCTTTATTATTCGGATTTAACAGCTATAGAAAACGTAAAAAAGCAAACGCTTAAAAGCAATTTATGAGTTTAAATGTTCTTTTACATCCTACCTATTTCCCCAATATAGCACATATGGCAGCCATTGTACAAGCCGATGGGGTGAGTTTTGAAATGGATGATAATTTTGCTAAGCAAACCTATAGAACGCGAACTTATATTTATGCTGCCAACGGAAAATTATTACTGAATATTCCTGTAATTTATACTCAGAAGAACCGTCAGAAATATCGTGATGTAAAAATTTCGAATACCGAAAATTGGCAAAGTTTACACTGGAAATCGTTGCTTTCAGCTTATAAAACATCACCTTTTTTTGAATATTATGAAGATGATTTGCGTCCGCTTTTCGAAATGAAAGCCGAATTTATTTTAGATTTTAATTTGAAATGTTTCGAAGTCATTTCTGATTGCCTTCAACTTGAAAAATCGATTCAAAAAACAGAAGAATTCAAGCACGATATTGCTGATGCTTCAGATTTAAGATCTTTGGTAAACCCGAAAACTGATCTTAATTTTCAAAACGATGCGTATACTCAAGTTTTTGATGATAAACACGGTTTTATAAATAATTTAAGCATTCTAGACCTGTTATTCAACGAAGGTCCAAACGCTTTAGATTATCTAGAAACCCAAGATCTTTCGCTATAAATGCTACAGAGTTTTATACACTATGGCATCCATTTTTTAGGACCATTATGCGTTGCCCTGTTATTTTATAAATCTCGTTGGAAATTCGCGTATGTAATTATGCTTTGTGGCATGCTTATCGATTTAGACCATTTATTAGCCACACCAATATTTAGCCCTGGACGATGTAGTATAAATTATCATCCGCTTCACTCCTATTGGGCCATTGCTCTATATGTAATCTTATTAGTTCCGAAGAAAACCCGACTCATTGGCTTGGGCTTAGTTATCCACATTATTGCCGATACAATAGATTGTAGTATGATGTAAGATTTCTACCGTATTGAAATTAAAATTTTAAAATACATTAATTTGGATCCGGAGATTGTTCTATACCACAATATGTTTATGTTTTTATTTGTAACTTATATTCTATTTGTCGCAATATGAAACGTAAGTGTCTAGCATTTCAGACCAGTGTTTTAGTCTAAACTTACAAGCTACTTTATGTTCTTTGTCGTAAACTAGGGTTTGCCTATATCCAAAATAGGTGGTTATTTTTACCTTTACATTAGAAATGTATGTCAATATATTGTCCTCTTTTTTGAATTAAATTTTACTTCGAACATCATTTCTATAATAACTTATTGACCATAGGCTTGTTTAAACCCTTCATCAAATAAACCTTGATGATCAAATACTTCGTTTTCTTTTACGTAAGCTTGATAAGCATCAATGAGTTCCTTTCTTTTTTTAGGGTTTGTTTCTGATAAATCGTTTAACTCTGAAGGGTCTTCGGCCAAATTGTACAATTGCCAATCTCCGTTTCCAAAAGGAGCTACAAGGCGCAGTATTTTCCAATCATCTTTGATGTAGGCTTTCATTTCAAACAATTCATAACCAATACCTTTATTACGCTGCTTCTGCGTTTCGCTTCCATTCAATACGGTTTTGAAGGATTCGCCAATAGGTGCTTTTACAGGTGTTCCGTTTACTTCCTTTGGATATTCAATACCTGCATAATCAAGAAGGGTTGGCATAATATCGGAAACATGGAGCAAGCTCTTGTTCATGCCCGGAGATGACTTTTTACCTAAAGGTTTAATAATTAAAGGCGATTTGATTCCGCCTTCGGAAGTGAAACTTTTAAACATTCTAAAGTTTGCAGACGAGGCCTGTGCCCATCCAGCACCCATATCGACAAAAGAATTAGGTAAACCTCTATTGTCTAGATCGTTATTGAAGGTAGAAAGATACTTTCCATCGGCATTTCCAGGGTAAGCAGTTGCTGGAGCACCATTGGCGCCATTATCTGAAAAGAATAGAATAATGGTATTGTCATAGAGATTATTAGCTTTTAGATAGTCTATAACGCGACCTACCGAGACATCTATATAATCTACCATAGCGGCATACACTTCCATGTCTCGGGCCTTTTCTTTTTTTGATTGTTCATCTAAAGTCGCCCAAGGTTGCACCATTACATTTTGACTTAGCACTTCTTGAGCAACATCTTCTGAGATAATTCCTTTTCCTAATAAGGCTTTCACTCGTTCTTTGCGAAGTTCATCCCAACCTTTGTCATAACGTCCTTTGTATTTCGCGATATATTCTGCTGGCGCATGCAGCGGGTCGTGTGGAGCGGTAAATGACAAATAGGCCAAAAATGGTTTTTCGTCTATTTTGTTTTTATCGATGAAATGAATAATGGAATCCGTAAAGTTTTTGGTGGAATAGAAATCTTTGGGAAGTGTAGTAACTGGCTTACCATTGCGTCTATAGGTAACAGAGGTTTCAGCACCTAATGCCCGCATGTCACTCCAATGGCTCGCTGCACCTTCGGCAAAGGAGAAAGTTTCCTGAAACCCTCTGGCAAAAGGGCTTTGGTCATCCGTTTCACCCAAATGCCATTTACCTGACATATATGTATTATAGCCTCCTGCAGCTAAAACCTCAGGTAAGGCAGCTACTTGTTTTGAAAGGTGACCAGCATAACCAGGCAAGCCTTCAATTGCTGGGTAAATGGTTTCACTCATAACTCCAAGCCCTGCAACATGATTGTCGTTTCCCGTCATCAATGACGAACGTGTAGGTGAACACGTAGGTAAAACGTGGAAATTAGTAAACTGTAAGCCTTCCTGAGCTAAGCCATCCAATGTTGGAGTATTAATTTCTCCACCAAAAGCACCTAAATCTGTATACCCTAAATCATCAGCTACGATGACTAAAAAATTTGGACTTGTATTTTTGCTTGTTTCTTGTTTCGTATTTTTTTGTTGGTTAGTACAACCTACCATAAATACGGAAAGAATTCCTAAAAGTTGAATTTTTAATTTCATAATAAGCTTTTATGTCTGTTATTATTTTTTCTATGCTCAGTATAAATAATTTCATTCACTATCTTTTTGAGAGATTAAAAAAGTGAATGGTTATTAACCGATATCTAGCAAAAGCGCACATTTTCTCAGAATTAACTTCCTCTATATTTCTTATTTTTTTTGCTTTATATCGTAAAACAAAAGTAAGCTACATAATCATAAAACTGCTTAAACTAATTTAAGAAATCAATGTTCTTTTTTTAGATTACTAAGCCAAACATCTGAAATCCCCAGAAAGCTAGCGATGTGCTTAGAAGGGATGTTTTGAATGATTTCGGGATAATCACTTACTAAAAAGCTGTAAAATTTCTTTGGAGAGTAGGTTAACAATTTTGTTCTAATTTGATTTTCAACAATCAATCCATCAATTATCATTTTATTGTAATGCCTAGCATATTTTTTGTTCTCATCCACTATTTTTTCTAAATCACTCTTAAAAAACCGCATAACAGTGGAGTCGCTAATGGCTTGTATACATTTTTCACTTACTGCATTTGAGAAATAGGATTCTGGATTCGTTAAATAAGGCAGAAAAGAATCGATATTAAAGTTTATTGTTTTTTCAATTTGCTTCTCTTCGTCCCATGCTTTGGTTATAAAAGCACCATTTAGAATAAAATATACTGTATCGCATTTTTGACCGTAATCCAAAATCACCGTTTTAGATTTTACGTGTTCTATTGTTGATAGATCTATTAATTGTTTAACTACCTTTTCAGTAAGATCATTTTCTTTAGCAGTCTCAAGAAAAAAGTCTAAATTTTCCATTCTATATATAGATACTTTTAATTACTTATATCGTGTAGACCTTACAAAACCAAATTTTAAGTGTAATCTGCGTTTTCAGGCAACTTATTTAGTGTTATCGGTATAGTCTTCTAAAATAAGAAATATATCCTTAATATGGAGAAATAGTGGCTCCAAAAGAGAGTCTATAGCATTTATGTTATACTATTAGAAATTGGGAATATTGTAGCAGAGCCCTTGATTTTAAGTAAAAAAAAAGCCCAAACAAGTTGGACTTTAACTTCCTGTTATAAACTTTAATTACCTTTTTTTATTCTTTCAGGTATACAATTTCGTGCAATCCATCTGTATGATAGGTCTTGGTTTCTCCATTTTGAGTAATTATTAACTCTTCATTAGCAATATAGCGATAGGCGTCTTCACCGGGATGTAATTTAGCTTTTTCAGCCATAACAATTTCTTTAAGCTTAATGTTTGCTATAAAACTAATATCTCCTTTTTTGCCTTTTAATGTAAAATCTTTGGCAAACGTATAGCCCATAGTTTCTTCTGTCATTGTATCATTGATAGTCGCTTCAAATTGCGTTGTTTCAGGTGAATCTGTAGGTGTCATTATTGCATTATTTTTATCTGTTACTAATGCACCTGATGAAACTACTTGGTCGTTGAAGTCTATAAAAATACCGTAGTCAATTGAAATATCTGGCGTATGTATTTTCCCCCAGTACCAGTTTTTAAAGGCTCCAGCAAGCGTTTTTTCTCCCCAATTATGGTCGTGATAACCAACACCTTTTACTGTAATTGCTTCCCCACCTTTATACAATTCTCCTTCTATTGGTCCAGATGGTACTGCAACTGTCCAACCCATTGGAGTATTGGTTCCTTCTGTTGTAAATGGATGGTTTTGTTTTTGCAATCTTAATTTTGCACCATAACCATCAACCATAGTATAAAATTCATAATAGTCGCCACAATCTCTACAGTATTCTTCACCAAATGTGGCGTCACATTTTTCGTAACTGGTGGTAACTTCAGCCTCGGTATATTCCTTTATTTTCCAAATTTCTGGCTTTCCTTTTGGATAAATATTTAGTCTTACAGATGGCTTTCTTGGCTTTAATCTAGTGTCGTTAAGCGAGTACATTACCACAAAATGATCTCCATTATCAAAATGCGCATCAAAGTACCACCATTCAAAATTTTCTTCCCGATTAGTTACGGGAAAATGGATATGTGTTGCATCAGCTTTTTTGTAGTCGATTGTTTTGTTTTCTGCTGTTGTCATAATATTTATTTTATAATTATTATTTACGAGAGTTCGGTTTAAGGAACATCTTTTATGTTTTATAATTTGATAAAACAAAGGTAGACTACATAAAAACGATAACGCTTAAACTAATTTAAGAAAGCCATGTACTACTTTTAAATTATTAGACAAAATATTTAAAAGACCAAGAAAACTAGCTATTTTTTTTAAAGGGTGTATTGCATTATTTAAATGTTTAGCGTTGTCCAAATTATATCGCCGTAAAACATCTGTTGATAAGTAGCCTAAAAATTTAAGTTTCGGGAGAGTTAAATTATTTGCTATATCTGTCATACTGTAATAAGGGAAAATTAGGATTAGTTGTTTGGAACTATTATTTGCAGTGAGATAACTTACTATTAATGAACCTAGCAAAACAAGCAAGCAATTAACTCTGCATATGTCAAATACTTTCAGTTTTTTTATGTTGGATTCGCAAGGATTACTTTTTATTTATTTCTCAGATTATAAATAGCATTTATATCCTTTATAATTTTGTTTCTAAATCCACGATTATTCAACTTACCTGATGACTTTCCATAAAAGGCTATTTCATCCTTATTATAGTCAATAATAAATACATAAATATCACTAGATTCTACAACATATGAAGTTGCCAATGGCCCAGAAACTAATGAGCTCGCATATTGTTCACTATACAATTGTAAAGTGGGTCTTATAAGTGTTAGCATTAAAAATTGAGATTCTTTTAAAGCATAACATTCTTTCGGAATCTCTATTTGTTCTACCGAATTTTGAGATTCTATTTGTTCTATAATTTTGTTTAGTTTTGGAATGAGTGTTGAACTAAATTTTTCTTTATCCCTAAAAACAACTTTTTTATTTGTTTTATATTTTATGTTATCTACTGTAAAAATTGAATCTAGAGTTTGATTTGTAATTGCAATGAAATTTTGACCGGATCCAGAGGTTTTTTTTTCCTCTGAAGCAAATTCATATATAGGTTCTGTATAATTAAAATTTGACAAATTACTAAATGATGCATCAAATGTAATTACGCTCGAGCTACTACAAGAAGTAAACAATATGGCTAAATAAAGAATTAAAAATCTTGTTTTCTTATAAGTATTTTAATATTCGCTTACCCGGTACATCTAAAACAATCCTAAGACATAATGCACTATTTAACAATACTTCGCAATTTTGTGAACTCTTAGTTACGGTGTATCCTTGTCTTATTTCAAACTCACTTTCGTCATTATAGGATAATGGTCGGAGTAGACGGCATCGAAGGTTTTAAAACTGTTTACATTAAAATTCTCGTCGGTAAAAATAAAATCGATTCGAACGGGGAAAAATTTAAAATTATAGGTCCTTCCAAAGCTATTTCCTGCTTCCCTAAAGGTATCGTTTAAATTGCCTTTAATCTTCCGGTACACATAAGAGCAGGCTGTATTGTTTAAATCGCCTGTAATTATCATTTTGTAATTGCATTGTGCCTTATGTGCCAAAAACAGTTCGGCTTGAGACTGTTGCAAAGCAAAGGTATGACCAATGCTCTTTAATAATTGCTTGGTTGTTTGTTTTTTTAACGCTCCTACTTCTGTATTTATTCGAAGCGATTGTAAGTGAATATTATACACTCTAATGGTATCTTGCCCTTTTACAATATCGGCAAAAATGGCATTATTTGGTGTATCTGGAAAAGTAACCGAGCCTTTGTTTATT